>JAJBUH010000219.1 GCA_020860445.1 Bacteroidales bacterium
GTTTTATAAATATAATTCCGTGGTTTTCTATCAATCTGTGGTGGGGGTGTCGCGGTAGAAACGGATTTTGCCTTGCGATTCCGCTTTGTCAAACAATGACTGGCGCAATGCCTCATCGTAGGAGCGACGATTGTAGAACTCCAATCGGTCGATAATCTGCTGCCTTGCGCTCTCAAATGGCCGAGTTTGGCCCGAGAAAACCACGTCAGTTATGTCGAGCAGATAGGTGAACCCCCCATGCGAATAATCTAATCCGCGATTTGAGCGCAGGAATACATCTGGGTTTGCTCCGAAGTCGTAAGGAATCTTATTCTCAATCTGTTCCCAGTCAATCCACTGATCGCGGAAATAATCGTAATGCACGGCTCCGTTGAGTTCGCTCTTATCGAGATTGTCAATGTCATTCTCTTTTTGCGAGCGATAGAGTTTGCGGAGTTTTGGCAGCGACGGCGCATCGTCAGCAACCTTGAGATATACGCCTTTGACCATCGGACGCTCAAGCTTGAATTCTTGAGCGTGCTCGTCATAATATTTCTGAATCGAATCCTCAGGAATTTCGCTTTTGCCACGAGTGTCGAACATGCGGCGCGAATACTCGAGCATAATCAGTTCGTTGCGGTACTGATCAACCAGGCTGTTGATGCCATCCATATCAATCTCCTTAGCGGCAACCTGGGATATAAGCTGCGTATAAATCCAAGAATTGATAAGAGCATCGGTAAATCGTGCGCTGTCTTCAGCAGTAAGTCCACCGGGCAATTGACGCTTGATGTCAGTCAGGGTGAGATATTTGTTTCCGATTGACACTATGGCATCTTCCGGCACTGGATTTTTGTCCTTGGTAGAGCAAGCGGCCAAGCCCAATGCCAATACCGCCGACAACACAAAAGCGATAGAGGCATGGCAGCAATGCCATGCCTCTCTATGGGGTATAAGTGTAAGCAGTCGGGACATCATTTGGCTTGCTTGAGCACTTTTTTGTTGATCTTGACAGTGTGGGTGCGGCGCAATGAGTCAACCCATTCGCGCTCGAGCTGGTTCTGGTAGTCAGTGATAACCAGTCCCTTGACATCGGCTGCCTCCTCGGGAGCGTCAATCACTTTGGCACCGTAGGCGAAGTAGCGGCTCCAGCGCTGTCCCTGTGGCTCGGGCTTGGGTTGGCCGAATCCAAGGTAGTCAGTGATTGCATTTTCGCCTTGAGCAGCAATTACGCGCTCGACCTTGACATCCTTGCCAAAACGCTTCTTGATGTCGGCTGTGAAAGCCTCGGCATTAGCGCCCTTGGCTGCGTCAAACTCTTTGGCAAATGCCTGAGCCTTTTGCAGAATCGAGTCGTTGTTGGTGAATACCACCACAGCCTTGTAGCGGGGAGCCTCCCAAGTATAGTTTTGGCGATTAGCGTTGAAGTATTCAGCCAATCCCTCGGTGTCCTTGGCGGCACGGTCCCATACCTTCTGGTTTGATACCTCAAAGAGCATGATGCCGTCGCGGTACTCGTTGATCAGATTACGGTACTCTTGGTTGGTGAGCATCAGCTGGGCGCGACCGTACTCAAGGATTTCAGCCTCAAAGGCTGCCTGAGCAGCCGAACCAGCCACCTTGGCTGCTGTAGCGGCATCGGTGCCGGGCTTGATAGGGCGCTTCTGCAGCGCTTGGCCGATGGTGTATTGGGTAGAGCCGATATGGAAAGCAACGATGTCGCTGGCCTTGAGGTCGGCCATTGCTACAGAGTCGTACACGGCGTAACCCTTTTGGCTCATGTACTCTGCCACTTGTTCTGACAGATTGGGGTTAACCTCAGAACCACTCTCTTGGGCCAATTGATTGACCTTTACGGCGATGGGAGCGTGAGCGCGTGAGTCAGAACTGATTGATTTCTCAATTGATTCGCGCACTTGCTCCAGTGGGGGCACTACATCGCCGCGATGGCCCGTCTTGTGGATAATGTGATAGCCATAAGCAGTGGCGAAGGGGGCTGAGATTTCGTCATCAGCGAGAGCGAAAGCTACGCTGTCAAACTCGGCAACCATGCGGCCAGCACCAAACCAGCCGAGGTCGCCACCCTTGCGAGCAGAACCCGGGTCTTGCGATTCGCGCATAGCTACATCAGAGAAGTCTACGCCAGGGGTAGTCACTACCTTATATATAGAGTCGATTTTCAGCTTGGCTTGCTCTGCCTCCTCGGGTGTCTTGCCCTTGGTGAGGAGCAGGATGTGCTGAGCGCTGACTTCGCCTTTGGCCTTGCGGCGCATCTCCGGGCGAATGATATGCAGACCGTAGCCAGAATTTACGATAGGGGAGATTTGGCCAACCTCGGTAGCATAAGCCATGTTCTCGAATTGCCAGGGCAGACGGCTATTGCCGGTGACCCAACCCATGCGTCCGCCGTTTGAGGCCGAACCTTTGTCGATTGAATATTGGCGAGCAATATCCTCAAAATTGGCTTGACCGTTGACGATAAGGGTGCGCAAGCTGTCGAGGGTAGCCTCGGAGTGGGGAGTCTGAGCCGAGGGCATGGGCAGCATAATGTGACTTACGTAGACATCTTCGGCCAGGTGGCTGTAGGCCTCGAGTACGAGACGCTCTTGTTCGGCTGAATCGCGCAAGAAGGGAGCGGCGAGCTCATCGCGAAATTTATTGAACTCCTGGCGGAACTGCTGGGTTGTGTCAACACCCTGCGACAGAGCATCGGCCACCTTGAGTTTGTAGTCGACAAACATCTCGACGTATTGCTCAAAAGTGAGGGGCTGAAGTTGCTGCGAATTGTTTTTGTTGTAAAGATACTTAAACTCGCTGAGGGGGACATCCCGATTGTCGATGGTCATCAACACGGGGTCTTTCTTGGAATTGCCCGCCACAGCGATCATGGCAGCGCCGACGATTGCGGCAGAAAGTACTTTTTTGTTCATCATTAATTAGTAATGGTCACTACAGTGAAATGGTGACAAGGCCTATTATAAATGCGTATGTGGAATATACCAAAGCGAGACACGGTGGGAGGTTGGTCCCCTCGCCGGGCCTCGCTTAGGAGATAACGCGAAAATAGCCGCGATATTGTGTGTCAGCGAGCTGATGCGCTATAATTTGGGGCCTCGCTGGTGATGGCTACATCGTGGGGATGGCTTTCGGCCACTCCGGCGTTGGTGATGCGGGTGAATTTGGCGTGGTGCAACTTCTCGATGTTGGCGGCTCCGCAATATCCCATGCCTGAGCGCAGACCGCCCAGCATCTGGTAGACCACCTCGTAGAGCGAACCCTTGAATGGCACGCGAGCGGCGATTCCCTCTGGCACGAGCTTCTTGACATCGCTCTCGCAAGCCTGGAAATAGCGGTCCTTTGAGCCTTTCTCCATAGCCTCAAGCGAACCCATGCCGCGATATGCCTTGTATTTGCGGCCGTTGAAGATGATGGTGTCGCCGGGCGATTCCTCTACGCCGGCCAACATGCCGCCGAGCATCACTGAGTGGGCACCGGCTGCGAGGGCCTTGACGATATCGCCGGAATAGCGGATGCCGCCATCGCCAATCAGAGGCACATCGGTGCCTTGCAGGGCTTTGGCTACATCATAGATGGCTGTCAGCTGTGGCACGCCTACGCCTGCGATGATGCGGGTGGTGCATATCGAGCCCGGACCGATGCCAACCTTTACGCCGTCGGCTCCATTATCTACCAGATAGCGGCCAGCCTCGCCTGTGGCGATGTTGCCAACCACCACGTCGATGTTAGGGAATGCTTCCTTGACTTGATGCAGCACGCGAATCACGCCCTGCGAGTGGCCATGGGCGGTATCGATAACCAGCGCGTCAACACCGGCGTTGACCAGAGCCTCGGCGCGGAGCATCACATCGCCAGTGACGCCGATGCCGGCTGCTACGCGCAGGCGACCTTTGCTGTCTTTGCAAGCGTTGGGTTTGTCTTTAGCTTTGGTGATGTCTTTATATGTAACGAGGCCGATGAGCTTGCCATGGGCGTCGATTACGGGGAGTTTCTCAATCTTATGGCTCTGCAGGATGTCGGCTGCGTCCTCAAGGTTGGTCGATTGGGTGGTGGTGACCAGATTTTCTGAGGTCATCACTTCGTCGATTGGGCGTCCGAGGTTGCGCTCAAAGCGCAGGTCGCGGTTGGTGACAATGCCGACGAGCAAGCCTTCGTCATCGACAACGGGGATGCCTCCGATGTGGTATTCCTCCATCATGTGCAGAGCATCAGCCACAGTCTTGCCGCGGCGAATGGTGACCGGGTCATAGATCATGCCGTTCTCGGCGCGCTTTACGGCGTGGACCTGGCGCGCTTGCTCAGCAATCGACATGTTTTTGTGGATTACGCCAATGCCGCCTTCGCGAGCAATGGCAATAGCGAGCTGGTATTCGGTGACGGTATCCATAGCGGCCGACACCAGGGGGACATTCAGGGTGATGTTGCGGGAAAAACGTGTTTTCAAGTCCACTTCGCGAGGAAGCACGTCGGAAAATGCTGGTATAAGGAGGACATCATCAAATGTGAGGCCATCCATTTTGACGCGGTCGGCAATAAATGACATTGGTAAGATTTTTAATGTTATTTTTTATTGCATGCAAAGGTACAAATTTTTTCAATTCATTATTCCAAAAATCCGAAAAAAAATCTTCTGTCTACACAAAAAAAGCTCCCCCAGACGGGGGATTGGGTATACCGCCGTGCGTCCGTCCTTATGTGCCGATGCCTTCAAGGGTGCAACTGCCTCGCGGGACGCCCCACAGCCTAAGCTGATGTTGCAAAGTTACGACATAGCCTCGGAAAATAAATTCCGAGGCTATGTCTATAGGAAGATTTTTATGAGAGGGAGTCGGGGGATTCGACTTTTTCTCTGCTATCGAGAGAGTGAGAGAGTGCGGGCCATTCGTTTTCTGGCATTTTATGTGTGGGAGCTTGGGTTGGGTCGAGGGTCTCGTTGAGGATTTTCTTCTCAATGACTAAATGTTTATGGGCTAAATCTAAGCTCACAAGCATGCCAGAGACAGGGTAATAGACATACGAGGCGAGAACACGGCGCCCGGAAGCCTCAATTGCTGATTTATAGTAATGGAATTGCGCTCCGTAATGTCCGGCGAAATGCTTACCAGTGGGGTCTAAGACATCATCCTCACGACCTGGGAAGGTCTTGAAATCAACCAAGACACAACCCGCAGGGGTCTCGTAGACCAAGTCTATAGAACCGCGCACAATCCTTTGCCCGGAGACATGCATAAAGGGGACTTCATGGCAAATCTCAGATGCTGAGCCATATTTTTCGGATAGTTGTTGGAGCAGCCATTGATAGGCCTTCAAAACAGATTCTTGGTCGGGTATGACATTCTCGAATCTAAATCCAGAAATGATGCGCTGGACCACCTCTATGTCATGAGCGCTATCGCCTGTGAATGCAGCATAGCAATTGTGTATGCAATCTCCCACGCGATTCATCTCAGGATTGCCACGCAGTGGGATTCGCTTACCTGATCGAGTTGTCACCGAGGCCATAGTCATAACTTCATCCGAGGCTTGGCTGGGAGAAATATATCGAGGCGCATGGGTGGCACTACCCTCAGCGATTGCCAGGTCGAACATTTCAGGAATAGGCTTGACCGACACCGTTTCATCTCCCATAGAATCTTCTGAACTGGTACCGCTGACCTTAGAAGCCACTACAGCCACAGGGATTCCAGAACCGTAGAGATCGAACTCGCCTCCAGCCTCATCAAATGGAGCCAATTCGATTCCGAGATTAGTTATGGCTGCCATAGGGTCTTTGTTTTTAGAGGCCTTTTTGGCATAAGTAATCAAGCGCACCATGGCGCGTGTCATGCCTACGTAGAGTAGGCGAGCCGATTCGGCCAGTGCTTTTTCTTGAGATATGGAGAATATTGGAGATTCCTTTAAGTCTTCAGAAATATCAGTTGGCAGGGTGGAATTGCCAAAGACATTTGGCAAGAGCGAGATTATCGTCTCTGGGAATTTGCATTCGCGAGTGGGTGAGGCGCTTTTCACCTCGTGCACCCCAAAGATTTCTTTGTCAATAATGTCCTTAGTGACATCATTGTCCAAAGAGACAAGGATCACATTATCCCACTCCAATCCCTTGGCTTTATGATATGTCGAGAGCACGATGCCATTTTCATCGCCAGCGCTCTGGGCTTCGCTCTGGATCATCCAATTGATGAAACCGTTGATGGTAGCGCCGAAAGACATGGTGAGGCAATACTGCTCGTATTTCAGAGCATGCTCTTTGAGTTGGTAGACATTCGCTTCGCGCTGACGCCAGTTCGCGCCCCAGCTCTTCATTATGGCTCGGAGATTTAGTTCGGCCATCACTATCTCAATCAAAGTAGATATTCCCAATGATAGCCAATGCTCGCGATTGTCGATGACTCTCTTGATTAATGGCAGGTTTTCCAACCAGTCATTACCATCAGATGCCATCTTGCTTTCAATCAGTTTGACCACGTCATATCCTTCGGCAGTGAGCCAAGCAATCTTAGCCTTGGCCATAGGATTGTAGGGGTTGACGGTCAGGGAAAGAAGGGATAGAACAAGCTCAATCTCCTTTTGGGTACAAAGTTGCCCTGAGATATGGTTGACTGGAATTTCAGCATTTGTAAAAGCCGCGCTAAGGGCGTTAAGATCGTAATTGGTTCGAGCCAGGATAGCAATGTCTTTATACTTTACGCCGTACTCCTCGGCAAAGTCCTTGACTCGCTGCACCAATGCCAGCAAGTAATCTTTGTTGGCATATAGAGAAGGCCAATGCATCAGGTTGGGGCCCATGGACTTCTTCTCTTTATGAGTTTTTAGTGTAACTTTTTCTGGCGCGAGTTTGGGAGAGAAGACTCGCTTGAATACAGAGTTGCAAAGATTCACCACATCTGGCTCTGAGCGGTATGATGTGTCGAGTATACGGATACAGTCAGGATTATCCTCTTCAATCATGCTGACGATCGCTTCGGTAAGTTCAGTATCAGACCCTCGGAAGCCGTATATCGCTTGCTTGCTATCGCCGCACCAATAACTCTGCTCCATGAGATCACTGAGACGATCGAATATTTCGACTTGAATGGGATTGGAATCCTGAAATTCATCAACCATAAGCACCTTGTATCGACCATTTATCTCATCGCGTATTTCAGGGAGGGAGAGGAGCCTTACAAAGTATAGCTCCATATCATTGTAGTCGATGATGCGGTGCTGAGCTTTGTAGTCAATGTAAGCTGTTTGCCATCGGGACGCGATATCGAAAATCGCTTTTACGGTTTGCTCAATTAGCTGGAAAACTTGGTTGGAATGCCAAACGCTTTGGAGCTGGGCCACCACATTGTCTTTATTTTGCAGCATAGAATTGAGCTTTTTGGGGAAAGAAGAAACGAGTTTGCCGAAATTATAGAAATCGGCAATCTCCCATCTGTTCTTTTTCTCGAATTCCGAAACTTTGGCTTGACGCTCTTGGGCAGTTTTGCGCTCGTCACCCTTATCCATTTCTATAAGGGCAGAAATGACATAAGAGAAGTCGGCTTTTGTGTGATTGAAATCATGGTCGGGCTTGAAGATTTCACGAAGTCGCTCAATGGATAGACTGGCGCTATTTGTGAAATCCTCTACTCGGTAAGCGGTTGCTTTGTTGATGATATCCCTTAGATAGGTTTTCCAGAAATCATCATCCGGGCCCACGCCTGGATAACTCTTCTCAATGTTGAAGGTGCGTCTGAATTTGCGGAAAAGCGCCAATTCCTCAGCCGTAGGCAATTCTGCCAATGAGCGATTGATGTAGAAGTTGGTGGTTTCTTCATCCATCACATTCATATTGGGGCTCAGTCCGAGCAGATGCCAAAATCGGAGTACGAATCTCTGTCCGAGAGAGTGCACGGTGCCAATGGCTGCTTGGTCGAGGAGGGCGGCTTCGCGTATGAGTCCCTGCTCATACAGCACAGAGCGACTGCGCAGGCGCAATTCGTCGGCTGCCTTGGTGGTGAAAGTTGTTACTATCACCTCTGATGGCTTGATGCCATCACGGATTTTCTCGGCAAGAAGATGAGTGAGCTTATAGGTTTTGCCGCTGCCGGCTCCGGCATTATAATAGATTACGTTTTTCATACCAAGGTATCGTATTTGAAGCAAGAGAAGTCAGAGAATCGGTTCTGGCTGTGGGTGGAGGTATTGTCGTCTACCTTGAGAGGAAAGAGGTTAAATTCCTCCATATCTATGCCATATTTGAGGCCATCCAAAGGCATTGAATCGCCATCCTCGATAATACCCTCTGCCAATTGTTTGCGTCGATATTGGTAGCTGTTTATGGCCTGGGATACGAGATTGTTATCATTGGCTGGAGACTTGTTGACCACATTTTCACCTTTCAAGTCTTGTGAAACTGTGTAAAGTTTATGCTTAGGCATGATGAAGTAGGCAGTAGCAGCTACCTTCTTGCCGGTTTCAACCTCAAGCATTTCTTTATAGAGAGCTAACTGTAGTGAAAGATTTTGCTCAAGCAATTTGTAATAATATTTGGGGCTTCTGCTCCATTTGAAGTCGAACACATACAAAGCTCCATGCTTGTCTTGAAGCACCATATCCACAAATCCCTTCATACCAGGGTCACCATTTTCCAGTAGGCCGATATGAGTATTGATTTCCCATTCGCGAGCAACTACTGTCAAGCCATTTTCTGATATTATAGAGAGTAGGGCTTGCAAACATTCGAGCAATTGGGCCTTGAAACCTTCAAGTTCCAATTTGTTTTCTGGCAAGAGCAAGATGGCTCCAATCTCCAATACTATCTTGTCGAAAATAGTGTTGAAGTCATCAGCCAGGGCCTTGCGAATATCTTCAGATGTGCCGTGAAAAATTGTCTCGATGGCCTTATGGGCAACATTGCCTTTGGTGGTTGCTATCTCCTTGAGATCCACTGATGACCAGTTGCGGATGCCGGCTATGGAACTCATTACATAATCCAAAGGGTACTGTATGAGCAAATCAAGCGAGGAAAAGCTCTCATGGTCGGGCATGGGCAATTCACAGTTCACATTGAGTTCCGCGCCTCCGATAAGATTGTTTACCGGTTGAATTTTACGCTTCTCAAATTTCTCGATTGAGGGGTCCTCTACCAAATTTTTATAGGATTTAGGGAATCCTAAGCGCAGGCGAGTTACGATGGGGTGCTCGTTAGTTTTGGCAGAGCCGCAGTTGTCAACAATGACAATTACGCAGCGATGGCGTGCTTTGAGGATTGGGGCATACAGCGAGGCGATTTCCTCTATATTGAAATCATTCTCGCTTTGGAATTGGCATCCTTGTTGGGTAAAGGAGGGGAGCTCTTTTCTGTTGAGAAAATCAAAGGGGTAATTTGCAGCTGAATAGTTGTAGCAATCAGTCCAGATGATGCTGTCGGCATCATCAATGAGTTGGTCACAAGGCACAATATGGCGAGAGCCAGCCTCTGGATCATAGACACGGCTATCGGTACTCTGGTAGAGTGTGGTAATGGCTGCCTCTAAACGTGAGTAGGGGATTGACGGCAACTCAATGCCTTGGAGTATATCGTGCAGGATTCCACATAAATCTGAAACCTGTGCCAGTTGCTGACGCTGGGATTCTGACAAGTCGGGGAAAGCTGCCCTTTGGGCAGCCCAAGAGCCAAGGGCATTGTTGAATTGGCGCAATGCATCGAGCTGGACTTCTGGCGTAGGCCTTACATCGAATATTTTCAGTTTCTGCTGGGTCTTGAGTCTATCTTCATCGGTGTCGAGTTCGTCTAAGTATGAAGTGATTGCCTCGCGGTAGCGCTCATTGTCAAATCCGCCTGTATCTACAATGGCTTTGACGAGCGCGTGGCGCAGAGCCGATTTGAGAGGATGGATTGGCATCTGCATCCAGTCGAGCAGATTGCGGATATTCAGAGGATATTCAAAGAGGTTCATGCCGAGCAAGAACATTTGCACAATCTGCGGACTATCATTCTGCGCCACTGTGCCAGAAGTGGGCTGAGATAACATCCTTTGAGTGCTGTCTAATAGACGGGCATCTGAGGAAACGTACACATCAAATTCCTCCTTATTAATAAGAGCAATATAGCGACTGGCATCTGTGGCTGTAGGGAAATGCCAAATCTTGAGCGACCCGTCTTCCTCGCTTAGAGAGCCTGAGCACTGGTCAAAGAGCAAGAGTTGTTGGGCATAATAAAGGTTGGAACCAACGGGAGCCAGAAGTTCATCTTTTGTATATGACACTCTGATGCCCAATGATTTAAGCTTAACCAACAGTTCAGCTACTTTAGGCGCAATGCCCCGAGGGGATGTGGTCCCAACTCGGATTGTCGCGTCATTACCAAGAGGATTTCTTGTGATCGAGTCGATAAGAGTGATAATACGGTCGCCAAGGGATAGCATCTCAAACAATGTGTCGGCCTTGGCGATTATGCAGAATCTCTCGGAGGGTTGCTCCATATCACGATTCCACCCAGCCATGCGCAGATGGTCGCGCCAAGCAAGGCATTGGTTGCTTACCCCGAGGACGTTTTTGGCCCAGGAAGCGCTCAAGCAGTTGTGGCCCTCGGCCATTACCGAGCGCATACACTTAAGCCAAGCTGCTTGCCGGTCGATTTCAGACACTGGGTCATGATGTATACCGAGGTGCAGTTCAAGCAGCTCGACCAGCCCTTTGGTATCGACCACAATGGCTCCGTAAGCTATGCCTCCTCTCTCCTTGAGATTGAGGAAAGCATCAGATGAATAGTTTGGATAATAATATACAGTCATCAGGTGTATTTAAGGCTTATTATACTCACCAGCAAATTTACAACTTTTTGGTTAAATTACAAATAGGGGAGAAAAATTTGTAACCATTTCTTCTATCTTTACAGCATTCGCCCTCATCTTTGAAATGAAGTCGTGCTTATAGTCTCCGCAAAGTTAGAAATTTTTATGATGCTTTAGTCAAGCAACATCACAAGGGGAGGCTTTATCCAGAATATCGAGCATGTGGTTGTGGGCAGCGAGGCCGAGGAGGATTTCCATGGCATCCTCAAGCTCCTCATCATCGCATTCTTCGCCCTCCGATAGGCTTAAGAACCAATATGCTCCTTCGCAAGTAAGGTGACTGCTTTCTGCGCCTATCCTATCGTATAGTCCTCTGTCTCGATAGATTAAATCCTCAGGATCGAAATCTTCCGATTCAAGTTCTTCGGGTTCTGGAGGCCACATTTGAGGTTCGAATACGGGAGCTTCCGGATTTGCCCCTAGGCCCATCAAACGTCTGACTTCAGCAAAGTCAAAACGGCAACCGGCGCAGTACAATGCCATGTCTATGGGGCGTATTTCGAGACGGCGGCAATATTCTTTTATATCCCTTTGGGCCATAATGTTTTCAGGAGTCTCATCATGTGCACTCATATAGAACCGAGGATAAAAGCCTCGGAAATCAATCTCGCTATCGACGTCATACCCTATGGCACGCCACCAGTTGAGTACTTTGGCATTTTTCTCCATCAGCTTATCTACTCGTTCTTGAGTTTCCGCCTCCCATAGCGAACCCTCAAAGATGTAGTTGAGGCAAATGTTGATCCAATGTGGAGGAACTGGCATAGAGCTGTTGAAGCTCTCAGCTCTGCCATATTCCAAATCATAACGATCTTGGTTTTCTTCTTCAGAAAGCCGTGGATCTTCCTCAAAATTCACAGTGCGCAGAGGCCACTCATAGGGGCGCAGCCTATTCATCATGGCGAGCTCAGAAAGAGCCTTGATGTCACACCTCAATGCGGCGCGAGCCGTTTCATTCGTTACCTTTTTCATATTCTTCAATGATATCACTGCAAAGGTACGATGAAGCCTCGGAAAAATAGTTTCCGAGGATAAGGCATATTTAGAAAATTTTTCCGTGAAGCCAAAATTAGAGAGATTCCTAAGGTAAGACAATGCTTGGGTTGGGAACTTATATCTTTAATCGTCAAGATCTGGAGTTGGGAAAATATCAGGGTTAAGACATTGATAGGTAAAACGAACAAGCTGAGAGAGGGTATGGGGGACTATATTTACGCATTCATAGGGTATGATTTGAGTAAGGCACCATTGGTTTTCGTAATCGTTGTCTAAATCAGAACGATTTTCATAAGTTCTAAGGTCTACCCCATAGGAATCGAAATCTAATTTTAACTTGTCAATGTCGATGCCATAGTATTCCCAAAGTAGCTCCTTGATACGGTTATTATCAACGATAGCACCTTCAAAATTTCTGAAGGACTTTTCTTCATCATTAGTATCAATATCTTCATCACATTCAATCCAGAATTTCCAATATTCATTCAGACCCCCATGCAACAAGATGTCCCAGCATTTGGTGGCTACCCAGAGAGGGATATTTTTTCCTATGCCAGGAACTCCCCTTAAGAGAGAGGCATCGAACTTCTTCTCGGCTAATAGCTTTTCAAAAGCCTTAGCATCCATGTAAATCAACGCTCCTATGCTGGGGAGATCAAGGGAGGCACACAAAGCCCTATATTCTCTCTCTCCTTCCTCACTGGCTATAATCTTATCTATTGTTACCGGGATTCGAACTAACATAGCCTCCATAGTGTCATCAGCAGTACACCAAAATTCTTTAGGGGAAGCTGAACCCGGACCATAATATTTAGCATAATAACGAAGAGTAGATTTTTCCATCGTGATAATAGCCTTGTACCCTCGGTGTACCACTGTCACTGAAGGCCTAGGATAGAAGTGATTTGTAATCTTATTAGACCATATTCTTAACCCTTTCCCTGACTGTCGAGCATAAGTATAGATATGTCTTATCATAGACTCTCGGTCGCCTAAACGAGAATCGAGCATCATATTTTCTCTGATGCAGTATAGATAACAGATGGCACATTTGTCCAGTGAATAATAATAATCAGTCTCGTAAGCTTCAAGTTTAATGTCACCAAGATCGGACCCTAAGCTAACTATGCCCAATGTGAAATCAAAATGGATACCATCCATTGTTAATGGCAGCTCGATTGGCTCGGAGGTACGAGTCAATAACGCTTTCTTAAGGAAATCAAGGAGGACTTTACGCCAACCCTCAATAGCCACAAAACGATATGGATTTAAAAAGCCATGGATTTCCATTGTTCCTTCGGCCACGACTTTGCTTAAGTCTATATAGCAATCCCAAAAGGAATCAGGAGGATTGTTGAGGTATTTTCCAATTAGAGCTTGTATTTGGGCTTCCTTGGATTCAGTGCATTTCTTTATCTGCAAATCCATAGGCTATAGGTAGAATTAATTGAATATCCTAAAGGTTTGGCAAATTTACATCCCATCCTCGGAAAAAATAAATTCCGAGGATGGGACCAGACTATTCTTTAATTTTCTCGATGTCGAATTGGTAGAATTGGTAGGGGACAAGATCCCCAAACCAATTGGGCACATAGATTTCTTCTTCTGTCTCTTTGTCTATCCAAGAGCCAAAAGAGGCACCGATGATTTTGAATTTCTCTGTGCGAGAAGGAGCCTTTAAAACTAATGTTTTAAATTCTCGGTAATTGCTATCCTTGCCATAGCATAGAGCCTCTGTCTCATCGGTGATGTCCAAACGAAGACATCCTTGAGTTATGATTTCATCGAATTTCTCTTCTGTTACTGGGATGATGAGCTTATCTCCCTCAAACGAGGGCACATATTTGCGTTCCCATTTGTGGGCTTTGGGGAGATTGGATTCATCAATGTCGGGATAGTTCCACAGGCTTAGCTTCCCCTTGACATCCCGGATAGGCTCGTCAAAGAGCCAAGCGTCCTTCAGTATCCATTGGTGATCGCAAGGGCATGCCCAAATTGAATTGGACTCATTGGTGTCGCCATCAACTGTCACATAGCCAACTATAGCCGTGGTCGGAAATTCTTCTCTCATATTTGTGAGGTTGCCAAAGATGAGCTCATTATTGATGAAGCTTTGGACCTCCAGGGTTTGGCCATCTGGAAATTTCTTTGGGGTCTTGGTAGTAGAGGCGTGTATCAGTATCTTGCCTGAATATTTTGGTGGCCATGTACGATTTTCGATATCCTTGATGTCCATCGCTATCAAAGATGCCCATGGTTGTTGGATTGATAAGATTCTCATGATTGAAGAAAGGATAACTTATACTATATTGTTTTATTGAGAATTTGAGGGATGGCTATTGGAATTACTCCTCCAATAGCAATCCCTCATATTTTCATTGATGGAAAATGAAGTTGGTGATACGGCTAGTAGCTAAAGCATTAGCCTTCTCTATGTCTTCTTTTTCCCATTTATCTTTGGGATAATCAGCCAAAGCGGAAGCAATTCCATAGGAACTGTCTTGATATCCACGCTTTGATTTAATGGATGTGCCCTTTTTGGTCTTGAACCAATCATTGCTGACCGAACGATTGATATCATCCTCTAGCAATATCTTATTGCCCAATAGATTTACCAATCCATTGAATTCTTCTTTGGTTTCAATGCCGGCATCCTGACGTATGTTTTCAATATCCTTACCACTCGCTGGCATTATGTGCTCAATATTTACACTGTCAGCAAAGTTGAAGGGAAGACCTTTCTCGCGTGCGTAGAGATATTCGTTCAAGAATACCAGAATGTTCTTACGGTAATCCTTTATCTCCTCTGCCACAGCCTCTGAGTTCCAGCCTTTCTCAGGATTGTTGATATGAGCATCAAAATCAGCTATGATTTCATCAATGCTAATGTTGGGATCAACCAATTTGATATTTATAGCATACAAGAAAGATTTAAACTTAGCTGAAGAGTAAGGGGTCTCACCGGTCTCCACGAGGGTAAAAAGGCGAAGAAGAGCCTCCCCTATAGGATTAACGATTGCCTCTGTGATATCCTCCGGGGTGAAGCGGAAGAGATAAGGGATCAAGAAGAGCTTGAAATTCTCATTGAATTTCATCAAGACCTTTACCACCGGATAATTTCTGATTTGCTCCCAAATATCCAGAATCTTCTCGAAATCAGAAGCCAGTTCAAGAGGATTAGAGAGAAGTTCCTTTTCTTGATTGATATAGAAATTTCTAACTCCAGGTGTTTTTACATCTTTCTCTTCCTTTTGAGCTCTACGGATGAACATATATTCTTGGAGGACACCGTCAATATCCAATATGTTGGCTTGCGCTAATCTCTCAGCTTTAGAATTGATGGTTCTCCAGACCTTTATGAAGGCTTCTCTATCCTCTGCATTAGAGTATAACTGGGCCGAGATGATATCGGCATCCGACAAAGGCATGCCAGTGGAGTTCAGAGAGTTGAACATAGTGACAGCCTGTTCGAGTTGCCAGCTGCGTATTTCGATAATTTGGCACTGCGATAAGAAGGTCCTGGCGAATGAATTGAGCTCGCTCTCATTCAACTTGGCCAGCTCTTCATAAAAGAACTTAAAGTTCTTATAGAAGTTGGAGTATTTATTATCCTTTACTCTTCTTGGAATTTTGACTACATTTCGTTCGGCCTCATCTTTGTCTTTAGCTTCAATGATGGCTACAAAATCGGTCTTAAAGATTTCATTGATTGAGTGGGTTTCAAGGATGGTCACTCCTTTTGCCTTATTCCAATCCTTTAGAATCTCATCCAAATTGTCATCATCAGTTCTGTATAGAATCTGATATACCAAATCTTGGCTTTTTTCAAGACCTCTCGTAATGCCTTTTGTTTCTTCGCTCCTTACTATTCTCTTAAGGGTTTCATCAAGACGGAGTTGCAAGGCTTTCATCAACAGCAAGAATGTGGTGGTGCGCTGTTGTCCGTCGATGAGATTCAATTCGCCTGGGGTGGAACAATCAATTATAATTGTGCCAAAGAAATAGGGATCTTCAGATGCTGTGCTTCTAAAGGTTTGAATGTCATCCCATAGCTTGGCGCAATTATCCGTTGTCCACGAGTATCCTCTTTGGTAAGAGGGGATGACGAATCTATCCGACTTATTAAGAGCATACTCTCCAATAAGTCGAAGCTTCGGTTCAATGTTTTTTACGGACATATTGTACTTGTTGTTTCCGGCTGATATCCCAAGGGCCGGGTGGTAATGATTGGTATAGACTAAGGCATAGGATAAAGAAACGTGGGATCTTGCATCGCTGCTCGTCCCGAATTAGAGTGGCCTTCGCATTGCCAATGATTGAAAGGACAAGCAACACGAAGAACCCACGTAGGGATATATAACCCACACCGTATATCCATAGATAGATATACGGTAGGCAATAATATACCTACCGTGAGCATTCATCGTTGCCATCGTTCTTTTCAATCAGTTGAAAGTTGCGAAGTTTCTCTAATTCAAGAACTATGAGTGATAAACGCTCAATATCGTATGTCTGTCAAGGAGTGAGGAGAGGACCTTGACGCGACAAAGTTAAGAAGAAATTTCGATATTTGAAAACATAAGGGAAAGATTTTGAAATTTTTCTTTGAAATCAATGCTACGGGATTCAGTGCGAGGCAGGAATACAGCAAAGAGGGTTACATCCTCCAGCCCTACTGCCCCTATGATAGTGCCATCGGTAGAGAAAAGGTAAATGAGACCATCACTGCCTTTGGTTTGCATGGTGAAATCTGTGGCGAGGGCATCGAGAAAGGACGTCATGTATTTGGCATGTACTGACATCGAAGCTGTTTCCATCTCCTTATCAGTAAATGTGTACATGATAAGAGATACATCGCCAGAGCCATTATAGGCAAGGGTGCCTGAGCCATTGGAAACTTCATCGGCTTTGAGGATGCGGGTCTCCTTGCCCATGATAAATGCTGGAGATTGTCCCCAGTAAAATAGGGGATATAAGAAGGGCGAGGCACCAGTGATAGTAGGCGCTTCAGGTTCAGCTTCCTTAGGCTCGTCAGAGCTGCTGCAAGCCGCTGCAAATGCAGAAAAGGAGAGCACGAGAATCAATTGGTAGATTTTCTTCATAAGTATAGTTTTACAATGTTATTGACTACGAGTCGTGCTACGCACTCGCCATCCGGGTCAAATTGGATAACTGTGCAAAGTTAAGGGTGGGGGTAGGAAAAATAAATTCCGAGGAGGAGGAAATACCACAAAGGAGAATTTGTTGGGAAATGTATTTTGTGGTTCCAGAAATTATCATTAAATTTGTGATATCCATATAAACATGAATTGAAGATATGAAATATCCCGTTGACATACAAGATTTTCAGGAAATCAGAGAAGGCGGATACGTATACGTCGACAAGACTGAGTTTGTCTATGAGCTGGTCAACTTTGGAGCTAAGTATAATTTCCTCAGTCGCCCCAGGAGATTTGGCAAGAGCATGCTTTTGAGCACTCTCAGATGCTACTTTGAAGGGAAAAAGGATTTGTTCAAAGGGCTGGCCATTGAAAAATTGGAAGCTAAATGGGATTCTTATCCTGTGGTAAGCCTTAGCTTAGCCTCCTACAAAGGCAAAGATGAAGACAGCCTCAAGGAATATATAAGTTACCAACTCAGAAGATTAGAAAGAGAGAATGATATAAAGAGTGAATTTACTGATTTAGGAATAAGATTCACCGAAATCATTGAAGAAGTGTACTATAAGAGTCATCGCCGCGTGGTCGTACTGATTGACGAGTACGATACGCCGATGCTTAATGCGCTCCATGACAAGAAAGCCAGAGAAGGGATTCGGAGTCTGATGCAAAGCGTATATGCCCCCCTCAAGGACTTAGGACCGAAACTTCATTTTGTAATGATTACGGGAATCACCAAATTTTCCCAACTCAGTATCTTCAGCACTCTTAATAACATCTCTAATATCAGTATGCGTGATAAGTATGCTGCTATTTGTGGCATCACTGCTGAGGAGATAATGAGAGAAATGGAAGGCAGCGTACAGAGCCTTGCTAAAAAATATGATGAGTCAACTGAGGGAGCGATGGACAAGTTGCGTGAATATTATGATGGCTATAAATTCCTATGGCCATCGCCAGGAATTTTCAATCCCTTTAGCCTCATCAACTGCTTTGACTGGGAGCAAATCAAGCCTTTCTGGTTTGAGTCTGAAACTCCTACATACGTAGTAGAAACATTGAAAAAACACAAGGTCGCACTCGGCTCATGCGCAAAAGTCCGTGGCTGAGGCTTAGCCAAAGATCA
>JAJBUH010000249.1:0-12942 GCA_020860445.1 Bacteroidales bacterium
AGCACGTAAGCTTTACGTAAGCACACAGATAACGTATGCAATTATTTTTAATTGCTCTAATAATGTTTTAAATTAGCTATAAATCAAACAATTAAATTAATAGTGTCATAAGTGTGCTTACGTAAAGCTTACGTGCTTACGTTATATTGCTTACGTTTTACTTCATTTCGACTTTGTGGGTAGGGGGGAGGGAGGAATTGCGGCGGTCTACGGCATCGATTACCTCGTGAGCCAGGTGGAAGAATGCCTGCGCCGACATAGTATCGCCGAGGGCGATAGGCGTGCCCTCGTCGCTGTGCTTGCCTACGGCAGCCACCAGGGGTATCTCGGCCAGCAATGGCACATCCATCTCCTTGGCGAGCTTGGCGGCTCCGCCTTCGCCAAAGATATAGTAGCGCTCGTCGGGGTGCTGCTCGGGTGTGAACCATGCCATATTCTCAACGATGCCCAGCACTGGCACATTCACCTTGTCGCCCGTAAACATAGCTATGCCTCGGCGAGCATCGGCCAGAGCCACCTCCTGGGGCGTGCTGACGATTACCACACCAGTGATGCCAAGCGTCTGCACCAAGGTGAGGTGGATGTCGCTCGTGCCGGGAGGCATATCTATCAGGAAATAGTCGAGGTCGCCCCAGTCGGCCTCCTCGATCAGCTGGTTGAGGGCGCGCGACGCCATTGCTCCGCGCCACACCATGGCATCGTTTTGGTTGACCAAGAATCCAATCGACAGCACCTTCACGCCGTATTTCTCCAAGGGTATGATCAGCGGGTGGCCATCTACCTCGTGCATATAGAGCTGGTCGGTCTCAGCGCCAAACATCTTAGGCACCGATGGGCCGAAGATGTCGGCATCGAGCAGCCCCACCTTGTAACCCTCGCGAGCGAGGGCTACTGCCAGGTTGGCAGCGACGGTGGATTTACCCACGCCTCCCTTGCCTGAGGATATGCCGATTATGTTTTTCACCCCGGGCAGCGGGTTGGGCTTTTCGGCCTTTGCGGGGTTGGCGTGGCGTGTCTTGACATGGATATTGTCGCGAATCTCCACGTCCTGACCTACATGGGTTAGGATGGCGGTCTCGGCCGCCTTTACTATTGATTTGATAAACGGGTCGGTAGGTCGGTCAAAAATCAATGAGAACTCAACGCGATTGCCAACAATGCGCATGTCGTCCTCGACCATACCGAGCTCTACGATATTTTTACCATTGCCGGGATATTTCACCGTGCGCAACGCATCGAGTATAAGATTTGGGTAAAGCGTCATAATAGTTATGAGTTGTGAGTTATGAGTTATGAGTTAATAGAGGTGAGTTATGAATCGTGAGGTATGAAGTAAATCCGAATGGCACTCATAACTCATAACTCATCACTATTAACTATCTGGTCGCGGTGGTAGCTGCGATAGTCATCAAAGGGAATTTCTACTTGGGGTCAACGATTTCGCCCTCGGCTGGGAGGGGGAAAGCGAGATATTTGATTGTTTTGCCTCGCGACAGCCATTGCGCCTCGTAATGGGTGCGTATATCCGGCAGAGCCTTGGCGATATCCGAGGCGTAGAGGTCATCGGTATCTGCCTGAGGCTCGATGCCCGAGGCGCGGAGCAATTCGCGAGTGTATTGGTACAGAAATGGGCTATCGGTCTTGAGATTGATTATGCCACCCTCTTTGACCGACTTGCGATATGTATTGAGCATGCGTGGGCCAGTGAGGCGCTTGTTGACCTTTTGCATCTGCGGGTCAGGAAAGGTAATCCACAACTCGCTCACCTCGCCTGGGGCAAAGAAATAGGGCAGCAATTCGATCGATGTGCGCAGAAATGCCACATTCTTTAGTCCCTCGGCGGTAGCCTGCTTGGCGCCGGTGTACATGCGTGCGCCCTTGATGTCTACGCCTATGTAATTCTTGTCTGGGTCGAGGCGCGCCAGGCCCACCGTGTATTCGCCCTTGCCGCAGCCCAGCTCCAGCACTATGGGGTTGTCGTTGCCGAAATATTCGGCCCATCTACCCCGGTACGGGAATCCCTGGTCGCGCAATGTCCAATACGGATACTGGAGCACACATTCCATCTGCTCCATCTCCGCAAATTTCTTAAGCTTATTCTTTCCCATTACAATACTGATGCCACAGCGTTGTCCAACAATCTTGCCTTCTCTGCCTCGCGTCGCTTTTGCAGTTGGAGCTTATTATAAGTGTATGAATTCTGCAGATTCAACCAAATATAATAAGGCACACCCAGGGCAGCCTCAATTTTATAGGCTATAGGCTCGTTTATGTCTCTTTTTCCTCTAATTATTTCCCTTAGATAGGTAAGTGGAAGAGCAATCTGGCGAGCAAAATCTTTCTGCTTGATTTTTCTCTCCTTAAGTTCTTCCCACAGTACCTCTCCCGGATGAGTCAAATGAGACGGTATCTTTTCTTCTGTATTGTCCATATATAAATTTATACGTAAAGTTTTCAGTATAATCTTAAATAAAACCACGGAGAACATGGAGGAACACGGAGGCCACGGAGACTTTTATTTCCCTCCCTATCGACGTTCTCAATTCGGTCACGGAGGGCGCAGAGCTCCAGCAGAGTGCACGGAGGGTGGACGTTATCCTTTTGATTCTTGGGCCGGCGAGGGCGCCTGGCCCTCCTCCGCAGCGTATCCACACTCCGTGCCCTCCGATGCGGCAACGCCGCCTCCATGGCCGTTACTGGAGCGCAAGAGGCTGAGGATGAGCAAATCTCCGCGTCCTCCGTGTCCTCCGTGGTTAAATTTACCAATCATAATTTAATATAACACTTTACTTGGGTGATTATTCTAATACGATGGTGAAAATGTCGTCGGGTGAGGTGACGATATGGTCGGCGTAGGCAGAGCGGAGTTCTGACTCGGGGCGAAAGCCCCAGGTGACGCCTACCGATTCGATGCAGGCGCGACGCGCCGTCTCCATATCTACGGCCGAATCGCCGACATACAGCACCTGACGCTTCGGGGTCGGGAACTGGTTGAGAGCCTCAAATACCACCGACGGGTCGGGTTTGCGAGGCACCCCGGCCACATTGCCCAGCACTGCCCGCCAATTAGCATCTGGGAAGAAATGCCTAATAATCTTTGTGACGGCCAACTGGTATTTATTGCTGGTCACAGCCAGATTGACGCCCTCGGCTGTTAGCTTGCTGATCAACTCGGGTATGCCCTCGTAAGGCTCCGTCTTGTCGCAGCAATGCTCGTCATAATATTTTTTGAAATGCGACAGCACCCTCTCCACAATCTGGGGATTGACAGCCTCGGGCGGCAAAGCGCGCTCAATCAGCCTCTGCACCCCATTGCCCACCATCCCCTTGTAACTCGGGATTGTGTGCTGTGGGTAACCCATCTGCTCTAAAGCGTAATTCACCGCATCGCCCAAATCATGTATCGTATTGAGCAATGTCCCATCCAAATCAAACATTACGTAGGTTTTCATGTCAAGTCAAAAGTCAAAAGTCAAGAGTCAAAAGTCAAGAGTCAAAAGTCAAAAGTCAAGAGTCAAAAGTCAAGAGTAATGGGATGCCACCATAGCGCCACGGTTCGCCGCGCTTTAGGCGCGGTGCCCAGGTGTTTAGAATGGGTATCCCACCGAGAAATGGAAATTGGTATCTCTCCTCCACGACGGGTGCAACAGCGGCCACGGCTCCTGATTCATCGCCGGGTTGTGCGCCTTGACACCCAAATCAAATCGCAGCAAGAAATACGTAAAATCCATGCGGATACCGCACCCGTAAGCCGCCGCTATCTGCTTGTAGAATTTGTCAATCTTGAACACGCCTCCCGGCTGATTCTCGTAGTCGCGGATTGTCCAGATGTTGCCAGCATCGACAAACAGAGCGCCCTCGAGCACCCAGAATAACTTGGCCCTATACTCCATATTCAGATTGAGCAATATGTCGCCGCACTGATTGATAAAGTCGGTCACCGAATTTTTGGAATCATACGACCCCGGGCCCAAGGTGCGAACACTCCAACCCCTCACACTGTTTGCGCCACCGGCGTAAAAGCGTTTCTCAAACGGTACCATCGTGCTGTTGAGGTATGGCACAGCCAGGCCCAAGCCCACATGGAATGCCAAGCCTGAGCGGTTGTTGAGATTGAGAGTATAGGTATAATCGGCCTCGCCCTTGACATACTGAGCGTATTGGATTCCAAAAATTTTATAGGCGCCGTCATGCTTTTTCTGGCCAGTAATCGACGAGATAGCGTAGAGCAAGTTGCCAGCCATCTCGACCGAACCGCGAATCGTGGTGATGCTCGGCTGCATCATGAATGCGTTGGTCGTAGCGGTAGGCACTCGGCGATTTGAGCGGTAGAAACTGTAGCCCATGCGCATGATGAAGTGGTCTTCGTAGCTATACCGCAGCAGCGGATTGGTCGGCGCTATCGAGTCGAGGAAATTGAGCGTGCTCTTGGGCAGGCGCACATGGTTGATGTCGACCAGGTCGTACTGATGTCGTATGCTGTACGACCCGCGCCTATGGCTCCACGAGTATTTCCAGGCCGCGCCAGCGATCACGCGAGTGTATTCCGGTCGCTCTTGGTAATTAAACGACACGGCAAATTCAGTATTGGCCTGTCGCCGCTTCCTATATTCCGACGGAAGGAACGGAGCCATAAATTTCGGGAAGGTGATGCCCACCTCGCCCGCATACTCGGTGTATCGGTTGTTGATGAAACCATCGACATTGCCCGACAGGCTCTCGTAAGCCGTGCGCAGCTTGACGGTGAGCAACTCAGAGTGCTTGGCCAGATTGCGGTGCTTATAAGTAGCACCCACGCCAAATCCAAGGTCGCCCTCCGAGTTGGTGCCTTCGAGCTCGAGCGTCACTCCCTGCTTCTTGTTGCGCGACAGCAGTATATACGCGTCGAGATAATCCTCGCCATCCTTGTCCTGCATCGGCCGCATCTCAATATTGATAAATTTGAGGATGCCCAGCTGGCTCAGCCCCTGATATGTGCGCTCTACATTGCGGGCATTGTAGAGTTGCCCGGGGGCTATGTAGCATTTCTCCTCAAGGGTATTTGGGGCTATGTAATGGTCAGGGCCATATAGCATCTGATAGCCACGGTAATCGATAGTATCCTGATGCCCAAACTCAAGCGTGCCACCGCTCTCGCGCGGATTGTAGTCGGTGACAAATGTCACATGGCGTATCTTATAGGTAGGCATCGGGGGAGCCGACTGCCCGATTAGGCGCTCGACCACCTCGCCAGTCTCAGCATCTCGCTCCTGATAGGGCTTGAGATGCATAGTCAGGGCGATATCCTTGCTGCCACGCACGGTGTCGGCGGTGAAATAGATATAGTCTTTGTTGAACGAGTAGTAGCCGTTGTCTCTCAACACCGATGATATGTTGGCGCGCATATTGTCGAGGCGCGTGCGGTCAAACAGGTCGCCATTGTGTACGTCAAACACCTGCAGGTTCTGCCTTAGTATCCTGGCAATGGCTGTGTCGGGTATGCTGTAGCTCATAGTGTAGATGCGGTGGGGCTGGCCGGGCTGAATCAGGTATTCAACCTTCATCTTGCGCTTGGCGCGGTCGGCGACAGTATCGACTGTCACCTTGACATCCATGTATCCGCGATTGATCAGTGCCTGCTCGAGTTGGCGGCGCGATGCCTCGGTGAGTTCCTCGCTGTATACCACCGGTGCCTGGCCCATATTGCGCAGCCATTTGTTGTACCACTTGGTCGAATCTTTGCCTGACAGGCTGTAGGTCGACAGCTGCAGCTTGGCAAATCCCAGCACCTTGTGGTTAGGCTGCTGGCGCAAAAAGTTGTACAGCTCAGCCACTTGCATCGAATCGCCCTCGACCTTGATATCCACCGCGTCGAGCAGCAGCCGACCCTGAGGCACATGCTTGGTGGTGCTGCACCCCCACAGCGCAACAGCCGCCGTAACAACCATGCAGCAGCGCCAAATCGCTCTTTTTATGTCACTTGTCATACAGTTGAGGGGTGCCATTAAAGTTTCTCACTGCAAAATTAATCATTTTCCACAAAATTTTTGTACTTTTGCACCTAATATTCCCATCCTGAATGAAAACGTATTAGGATATTTTTTTCTGAATCCAATTACGCAGTGCAATGTCAACACAATCCGCAGCCCGGGATAGCTTAGTGATTATCCCTACATACAACGAAAAAGAAAACATAGCAGCCATCATCGAGGCCGTGCTCGGGCTTGAGCGCGATTTTGACTTGTTGATTGTCGACGACAATTCGCCCGACGGCACTGCCGCTATAGTCAAAGAAAAGATTGAGCAGCATCCCGGCCGCGTCAATATCCTCGAGCGCCAAGGTAAGCAGGGCCTCGGCACGGCCTATATAGCCGGATTCCGCTGGGCCCTCGACCACGGATATGAATACATATTTGAGATGGATGCTGATTTCAGCCACAACCCCGCCGATCTGCTGCGCCTCCACGCAGCCGTGGCCCAGCACGGCGCCGACTTGGCCGTGGGCTCGCGCTACTGCAAGGGCGTGAATGTCGAGAATTGGCCTATGGGCCGAGTGTTGATGTCATACTACGCCTCAAAGTATGTGCGCTTCGTCACCGCCCTGCCAGTGCACGACACAACTGCCGGATTTGTATGCTATCGCAGCTCAGTGCTGCGCTCGATGGACCTCGACAGCATCCGATTCAAGGGCTATGCCTTCCAAATCGAAATGAAATACACGGCCCACAAGCTGGGATTCCAAGTCGAGGAGGTGCCGATTGTGTTTACCAACCGAGTGCTTGGCACCAGCAAGATGAACTCGAGCATCTTCGGCGAGGCCATGACCGGGGTGCTAAAGCTCAGATTCGGCCGCGCTCCGCGTGGCAAGAGAAAGGAGGCGTAGGCGCACAGATGGACCATTTCTCTGGGTTTACCACTTTCGACACCATCCTGCTCATCATCGCCATCGTGGCTGCTCTGCTGGGCTTCCGCTCTGGCATAGTGCGGCAGTTGGGGTCGCTCGCTGGCATAGTCATAGGCATCATTGGGTGTCGCATATTCGGCCCTCAGGTCGAGCAATGGCTCACATCGGTGGCCAGCGGCCAGAATCCGGCCGTAATCACCATGCTGGCATACGCGCTGCTGTTTCTGGCGCTATATTTCGCCACGGTGGCCGTGGCATTCGGCATACGGCAAATCGTGCACAGCGCCTGTCTCGGCATTGTCGACCGTCTGGCCGGAGCCGTATTCAAGGCCGCGCTCTGGCTGTTTGTGACCAGTCTGCTACTCAACGTGTGGTTGGCGTTTGCCCCCTCCCACTCCCCCACTGGGCGCTTGGCCCACGCCGCAATCGAGTTCGCCCCGGCGGTGCTCGGCTCTGAGACCGCCCAGCAGTTGTGGCACGACCTCAACCACGCCGCCTCCCCACCACCCACTGACGACTAAACCACAGGCCCATGCAGAGCGTTACTTATTAAGCGCTCTTGTCTATGCGCCCATCCTATCGACTCATACACCGCTATATATGAAAGACAAAGACAAAGAGAATGGCCAATCGCCCAAAGATGTGCTTGGCGATGCCGCTGGCGAATACAAATACGGATTCGTCACCGACATCGATACCGACATCATACCACGTGGCCTCTCAGAAGATGTAATCCGTCTGATTTCCAAAAAGAAGGGCGAGCCCGACTGGCTGCTCGACTTCCGCCTGCGCGCCTATCGCAAATGGCTCACTATGAAGATGCCGCGATGGGCCCACCTCGACATACCCGAAATCAACTATCAGGCTATCAGCTACTATGCCGCCCCGGTCAAGAAGGAGGGTCCTAAGAGCCTCGACGAGGTTGACCCGCAGCTGATCGATACTTTCAACAAGCTTGGCATCTCGCTCGAGGAGCAGAAAAAACTCACCGGCGTGGCGGTCGATGCCGTCATGGATTCGGTATCGGTCAAGACCACCCACCGCGAGAAACTCGCCGAGATGGGCATCATATTCTGCTCGTTCTCTGAGGCTGTCAAGGATTACCCTGACTTGGTGCGCCGCTATCTGGGCAAGGTGGTGCCGTACACCGACAATTTCTTCGCCGCCCTCAACTCGGCTGTTTTCTCCGACGGCTCATTTGTCTACATCCCTAAGGGCATACGCTGCCCAATGGAGCTGTCGACTTATTTCCGCATCAACGCCTCGGGCACTGGCCAATTTGAGCGTACCCTCATCGTGGCCGACGATGACTCGTATGTTTCCTATCTTGAGGGGTGCACGGCCCCGATGCGCGATGAGAATCAGCTCCACGCCGCAATCGTCGAGATTATCGTCGAGGATAGGGCCGAGGTGAAATATTCGACCGTACAAAACTGGTACGCTGGCGACAAGGATGGCCGTGGCGGTGTCTACAATTTCGTGACCAAGCGCGGTCTGTGCCGTGGATATCAGTCCAAGCTGTCGTGGACACAAGTCGAGACTGGCTCGGCCATCACCTGGAAATATCCCGGCTGCATACTGGCCGGCGATTACTCGACAGGCGAGTTCTACTCGGTGGCTGTCACCAACAATCACCAGCAAGCCGACACTGGCACCAAGATGATACACTTGGGGCGCAACACCCGCTCGACAATCGTGTCGAAGGGCATCTCGGCTGGCCGCAGCCAAAATTCATACCGAGGCCAAGTGAAGGTTGCCCCCAATGCCGACAATGCGCGCAATTACACCCAGTGCGATTCGCTGTTGCTGAGCGAGACCTGCGGAGCCCACACATTCCCATACATCGATGTGCTCAACGACACCGCCGTGGTCGAGCATGAGGCTACGACATCAAAAATCTCAGAAGACCAGATATTCTACTGCAACCAGCGCGGCATACCCACCGAGGAGGCCATCGGCCTGATTGTCAATGGCTACGCCAAGGATGTGATGAACAAGCTGCCGATGGAATTTGCCGTCGAGGCCCAGCGCCTGCTCTCAATCACCCTCGAGGGCTCAGTAGGATAGCCGTCTTCGGCCTCTGTTCGACTCCTACCGCCTCTGTCGATTCCTGTCGATTCTTATCGTAATTACCAATTCCTCTTGAATATTATCCTAAAATGAAAGATATCCTCCTTAAGGTCAATGACCTGCGCGCCGGAATCGGCGACAAAGAAATCCTGAAAGGCATCAATCTGGAGGTGCGTCCCGGCGAAGTCCACGCCATCATGGGGCCCAACGGCTCGGGCAAGAGCACCCTGGCGGGAGTGCTGGCTGGCGACCCGCGTTTTGCCGTATATGGCGGCAGCGCCGATTTCCACGGCCTCGACCTGCTTGCCCTGTCGCCTGAGGATCGGTCGCACGAGGGCCTCTTCCTCTCTTTCCAGTACCCAGTGGAAATCCCCGGCGTGTCGATGGTCAATTTCATGCGCGCCGCCGTCAACGCCAAGCGCAAATATTTTGGCGAGGAGCCGCTGTCGGCCAGCGAGTTTCTGAAGATGATGCGCCAAAAGCGTGCCATCGTCGAACTTGACAACAAGCTGGCCTCGCGCTCGGTCAACGAGGGATTCTCGGGCGGTGAGAAAAAGCGCAACGAGATATTCCAGATGGCTGTGCTTGAGCCGCGCCTGTCGATACTCGACGAGACCGACTCGGGCCTCGACATCGATGCCCTGCGCATCGTGGCTGGGGGCGTCAACAAGCTGAAGACCAGCCAAAACGCTACCATCGTCATCACCCACTACCAGCGACTGCTCGACTATATCAAGCCCGACTTTGTGCACATCCTGTACAAGGGCCGCATCGTGCACTCGGGCGGTCCTGAGCTGGCTCTCGAGCTTGAAGAAAAAGGCTATGACTGGATCAAAGATGAGTAGGATATGAACGCTTTGTCACAATACATACAGCTATACCAGGAAAACCGCAAGGATATCGAGGCCCACTCGCCAGCCCTGCTCAACCGCTATCGCCCTACGGCGCTGGCCGATTTGATGCAGGCGCGATTTCCGGAGAAGGGCGACGAGGGGTATCCGGCCCTGTCGGTCAACAAGATGTTTGAGCCTGACTATGGCGTCAACATTAACCGCGTGCCTTTCGGAGTCAACGCGGCCGAGAGTTTCCGGTGCGGGGTGCCCAATATCTCTACCCTCCTGGCTCTGGTGGTAAATGATGCCTTTGTGCCTACCGCCGGACTGGAGCGCAACCTGCCCAAGGGGGTCGAGGTGATGTCGCTGGCCAAGGCTGCCGAGCTGCTGCCCGATCTGGTTGGCAAATATTACAATACCCTGGCTCTGCCTCGGCGCGGAGCCACTGCCCCGGCAGCGCTCAACTCGCTGCTGGTCGAGGATGGAGTGTTTGTGCATGTCGCCAAGGGTGTCAAGCTCGACAAGCCCTTGCAAATAGTGAATATCTCAAACGCCTCTGCGCCATTCCTCGCTATCCGCCGCCTGCTGATCGTGCTTGACGAGGATGCCGAGGCTTCAATCCTGCTATGCGACCACTCGGCCTCGCAGGAGGTAAAATATCTCAATTGCCAAGTGGCTGAGGTGTTTCTCAATCCAGGAGCCAAGCTGGGATATTACGAGATTGAAGAATCGTCGGCCCACACCTCGCGCCACTCTCAATTTTTCGCCTCTCAGGCCGAACGCAGCACGCTCATCGTCAACGGCACATCGCTGATTGGCGGCGTGGCGCAGAATGACTACTCGGTCGAGCATATCGGCGAGCACGCCGACACCAAGCTAACGGGCATGGTCATCGCCGATGGCGAGGAATCGGTGGGCAATTCCACCCTGGTGCTGCACAATCACCCGCAGTGCCACAGCGACCAGGCGTTTAAATACATTCTCGACGACCGCAGCCAGGGGTCATTCTATGGCCGCATCATCGTTGACGAAAAGGCTAAATTTACCAAGGCATACCAGAGCAACCGCAACATATTGGCATCGTCTGACGCCCGGATGCACACGCGTCCGCAGCTCGAGATCTATTGCGATGAGGTGAAGTGCAGCCACGGTGCCACCGTGGGCCAGCTCGATGCCAATGCGCTATTCTATATGCGCCAGCGCGGAATACCCGAGGCTGAGGCCAAGATGATGCTGATGCAAGCATTCATGGGCGATGTCATCGACACGGTCGAGATTCCGGCCCTGCGCTCGCGCCTGCACCAGCTGGTCGAGGCTCGCCTCAGCGGCAACCGCCAGCTCTGCGCCGACTGCCAGAATTGCTGACACCGCGCCCAAAGCGCGGCGAACCGTGGCGCCCGGATGGCCACTTTTGACTTTTGACTTTTGATCTATATGAAATAACCCCTCTGGGGTAACTTCTACTCTTGACTTTTGACTTTTGACTTTTGACTTATTAATGAATATTAATCAGATACGCAGCGATTTTCCGATACTTGAGCGCAAGGTGTATGGCCGACCGCTCATATACCTTGACAATACCGCCACATCGCAGACGCCCCGGCGCGTGGTCGATGAGGTGGTGAATATGTATTACAATGCCAAGGCCAATGTGCACCGTGGTGTGCACACTCTGTCGCAGGAGGCTACCGAGGCCCAGGAGGCGACTCGCGAGATGATCCGCGCTTGGATCGGTGCCCAATCGGTCGAGGAGGTAATCTTCACTCGTGGCACCACCGAGGCTATCAATCTGGCGGCTTCGTCCTACGGTCAGCTGATGGAGAATGGCGATGAAATAATCCTGACGGTGATGGAGCATCACTCCAACATCGTGCCATGGCGGCTCTTGGGCATGCGCAAGCGCATCATGCTGCGCGTGGTGCCGATCAATAAGGTGGGCGAACTCGACCTCGAGGCATATCGGTCGCTATTCAACGACCGCACGCGCCTGGTGGCCGTCTGCCATGTGTCAAATGTGCTGGGCACTGTCAATCCCATCAAGGAGATGGTGGCCGAGGCTCACAGCCGAGGGGTGCCGGTGCTGGTCGATGGCGCACAGGCTGTGCCTCACATGCGCGTGGATATGCGCGACCTGGATGCTGATTTCTACGCTTTCTCGGCCCATAAGATGTATGGGCCTACGGGTGTGGGCATCCTGTATGGCAAGAAGCATCTGCTCAAGATGATGCCTCCCTATCAAGGCGGTGGCGAGATGATCGACCATGTGAGCTTTGAGGGCACTACTTTTGCCGACCTGCCTTATAAATTCGAGGCTGGCACGCCCGACTATGTTGACATTGCGGCTTTCCGCCGCGCCATCGAGTATATCCAGGGCATTGGCATAGACGAGATTGCCGCCCATGAGGAGGATCTGATGCGCTACGCCACCGAGCGTATGCTCGCCGAGATTCCGGGCATTGAGATTTACGGCATGGCCCCGCACAAGAGCGCGGTGATATCGTTCAACATCCCCGGGGCGCACCATTATGATGTGGGCATGCTGCTCGACAAGCAGGGCGTGGCCGTGCGCACGGGCCACCACTGCGCCCAGCCGCTGATGCATGCCCTCGGCATCGAGGGGTGCGTGCGCGCATCCTTCGCCGTCTACAACACTCTGGCCGAGGTCGATGCTTTCATCACCGCCCTCTCCCGCGCCGCCTCCATGCTCACCTAAACCCAATTATAGCCTCGGAGAGGCTTAACAATGTTAACCCCAGGCAGTCAGGGAGCGTAGCGACCTGACTGCCTGGGGCTAAGGACCTCCCCCACCCAGCCAGCCTCGGAGAGGCTGCACAATACAGAAAGGCCCCATCGAGACAATCTCGATGGGGCCTTTCTTGGTAGCGGGACTGAGAATTGAACTCAGGACCTCCGGGTTATGAATCCGACGCTCTAACCGACTGAGCTATCCCGCCATTGCGAGTGCAAAGTTACGCACTTTTTCTGACACCACCAAATTTTTTCCCACTTTTTTCAAAAAATTCCGTAGGAATCCTAGGTTACCTATGATTCCTACCCTAAGATTCCTAAGCTGCCTACCGTAGGTTTCCCAGGAGTCCTAGGATTCCTACCCTAAGATTCCTAAGCTGCCTACCGTAGGTTTCCCAGGAGTCCTAG
>JAJBUH010000249.1:13042-18004 GCA_020860445.1 Bacteroidales bacterium
GATTCCTACCCTAAGATTCCTAAGCTGCCTACCGTAGGTTTCCTATGATTCATAGGATTCCTATACTCGATTCCTTGGATGGTGGTCCAGGATTTCTTGGCGCAGCTGGCGCGTGTCGGTGTGGAGATATATTTGCGTGGTCGAGATAGATTCATGCCCCAGCATCATCTGTATGGCGCGCAGGTTGGCTCCGCCCTCTAAGAGATGGGTGGCGAACGAGTGCCGCAAAGTATGCGGCGATATCGGCCGGTCGATGCCGGCCAGCTCCGCCAAGTCGCGAATTATATAGAATACCATCACCCGCGTCAGCCTCCGCCCCCGCCGATTCAGAAACAGTATGTCCTCCTCGCCGCGCTTGGGCTGCACATCTCGCGTAGAGAGATACAGCTCGATTTCCGCCACCGCCGATTCCGACATCGGCACCATCCTCTGCTTATTGCCCTTGCCATCGACAATCAGCGCCCGATCCTGCAGCGACACGCGGCTCATCGGCAGATTAACTAGTTCGCTCACGCGCAAGCCGCAGCTGTAGAGGGTCTCGATGATGGCGCGGTTGCGCTGCCCCTCAGCCTTGCCCATGTCGATTGCCGCCTCCATGGCATCGATCTCCTCGACCGTCAGCACCTCGGGCAGGTGGAGCCCTATCTTTGGCGATTCAAGCAGCGCCGTCGGGTCGGTGTCAATCAGAGACTCAAGGCGCAGGAATTTGTAGAAAGACCTGAGGCCGCTGATAATCCTCGCCTGCGACCGAGCGCAGATGCCCACATCGTGGAGCGAGGCCACAAAGGCCTGCAGATGCTCCTCCTTGACAGCCAGCAACGATGGGCATTGCTCATCGGCTGCTGCCCAGGCGGCGAATTTCTCGACATCGGCCATATAGGCCATGCGAGTGTTCTCGCTCATGCCTCGCTCAAGCAGCAGATAAGCCCGATACCGCGTCATCAATTGCTCCGCATCCATGCCTTATCGATTAAAATACTTGCAAAAGTACGAAATTTCGGGATAAAAGTATCAACGTAAGGGATAATTTCGTAATTTTGCCAAAACCTTTCATTATCATGACAAGAGAATACGATTATCTTGTGATTGGGGCTGGCGTGGCTGGCCTCAGCTTTGCCCTCAAAGTGGCTGGCACCGGGCGCGTGGCCCTCATCTGTAAATCTACTCTCGACGAAGCCAACACGGCCCTCGCCCAAGGCGGCGTGGCATCGGTGACCAATCTTGAGCTCGACAATTTTGACAAGCATATCGAGGATACCATGATTGCCGGCGACCAACTGAGCGACCCCGTGGCTGTGCGCAAGGTCGTCACTGAGGCCCCGGGCCAAATCAAGGCTCTGATCGACTGGGGTGTGGAATTTGACAAAAAGGAGAATGGCGACTTTGACCTGCACCGCGAGGGAGGCCACTCTGAATTTCGAATCCTCCACCACGCCGACAACACCGGATTTGAAATCCAAGACAGCCTGATCAACGCTGTGCGCGCCAACGGCAACATCGACATCTATGAGCATCACTTTGCCATCGAAATCATCACTCCCCACCACCTCGGCAAAATCATGACGCGCCGCACCCCCGACAACGAGTGCTACGGCGCCTACGTGCTTGACGAAGCCACTGGCCAGGTCGACACCTTCCTGTCGAGGGTCACGGTGATGTGCACCGGCGGCTGCGGAGCCGTGTACCAGACCACTACCAACCCGCTGGTTGCCACCGGCGACGGCATAGCCATGGTGTACCGCGCCAAGGGCACGGTCAAGGATATGGAGTTCATACAATTTCACCCAACCGCCTTCTACCACCCCGGCGACCGTCCAGCCTTCCTCATCACCGAGGCTATGCGCGGCTATGGAGCTGTGCTGCGCAACATCAAGGGCGAGGAATTTATGCACAAATACGACCCGCGCCTGTCGCTTGCCCCTCGCGACATCGTTGCCCGCGCCATCGACAGCGAGATGAAGCAGAGCGGCAGTGACCATGTGTACCTCGATGTGACCCACAAGGACCCAGAGGAAACCAAGCATCATTTCCCCAACATCTACAAGCACTGCCTTGAGGCTGGCATCGACATCACCAAGGATTATATACCTGTGGCCCCGGCTGCCCACTATCTGTGCGGCGGCATCAAGGTCGACACCAACGCTGAGTCATCGATCAAGCATCTCTATGCCGTGGGTGAGTGCTCATGCACCGGGCTGCATGGCGGCAACCGCTTGGCCTCTAATTCGTTGATCGAGGCTGTGGTCTACGCCGACGCTGCTGCTAAGCACGCAAAGGAGGCCATCAAGGGCATCTCGCTGCGTACCGATGTGCCGGAGTGGAACGATGAGGGCACCTCGCACCCCGAGGAGATGGTGCTAATCACCCAGAGCCTGAGGGAGGTGAATCAGATAATGGGAGCCTACGTGGGCATCGTGCGCTCAAACCTGCGCCTCGACCGCGCCTGGAACCGCCTCGACATCCTGTATCACGAGACCGAAAAGCTGTTCAAGGAGTCGAAGGCGTCGCGCGAAATATGCGAGCTGCGCAACATCATCAATGTCGGCTACCTGATCATGCGCCAAGCCAAAGAGCGCAAAGAGAGCCGTGGCCTCCACTACACCCTCGACTATCCCCCCCAAGAAATAAACATTAAGATTTAGAAATCAAAAATTTTGATTTCTAAATCTTAATGTTTATAAGAATAGTTATATCATGGAAACTTTCCCCAACTCCTGATTATCAAACAATATGTTTGTTCCCCTAACGTTTATTATAAATAAAACATTTCTCAGTGCGTAGCACGATACTTGTCTGTTAACCCCACATGGAGTGCGTAGCACGGAATGTGGGGTAGGCATCGGATATTATCTCAACTTAGAGTGCGTAGCACGGCTCTCTATAGGCGAGGCATTATAACATTAGGGTATGGGCAAAAGGTTTCTAATAGGGATGTTGATCTTGATTCTGGGGGCGCTGATAGCGCCAGCCCAGAATTTCACCAAGGACAACGTCAAATACTATAAAGGCTATAATTGGCGCATCGACGAGGAGGGCGACAGCATGCTGGTGCTTTTCTTCGTCGATGCCTACGCCTATCCCCAACTCAAATTCAAGAACAAAAAGGAACGCCAGGAGTACGACCGCCTGATGCGCAACGTCAAGCTGACCCTCCCCTACGCCAAACTGATTGCCGAGACCCTGGTCGAGACCTACGAATACATCGAGACCCTCCCTACCCAAAAGGAGCGCGAAGAATACCTCAAGCGCATGGAGAAGGAGATCTTTGAGCAGTACAAGCCCACGCTCAAGAAATTCTCGCGCACCCAGGCCAAGATTCTCATCAAGTTGGTGCAGCGCGAGACCCACCAGACGAGCTACGAGATTGTCAAGGCTTTTCTCGGCACCTTCCGCGCCACATTCTGGCAGGGCTTCGGCAAGCTGTTCGGCGTTAGCCTCAAAGGCACCTACGACCCCGATTCCAACACCGAGGATGCCCGCATCGAGCGCATCGCCACCCAAATCGAGCTCGGCATCCTCTGACCATAAAATCTTTAACCACAGATTTACACTGATTTCCACAGATTCCTTAGAGGGATACATCTTTATTCCATAGAGCGCCTGAGGCACTGACAGATGTCACAGACCATCCGGATGGCATCTGTGGAAATCTGTCGGCGCGACTGCGCCTCTATGGAATAGGCAATTCCCATGGCTGAATCTGTGGGAATCTGTGTAAATCTGTGGTTAAGTCTGTTACAATTTAATTTTAAAATTGTGTTTCACTTATTTTACTTAGAATTTTCAGGATAATTTTGTACCTTTGTAAAGTATAATTTTTGTTTACGCATATCCATGGATAACTTCACTTTCTGTACGCCTACGCGCTACATCTTCGGCCGAGGCGTCGAAGACAAAGTCGGTGAAATCGCCGCATCGCTCTGCTTCCGCCATCCGCTCATCGTCTACGGCCAAGGCTCGGCCGTGCGCTCAGGTCTGCTCGACCGAGTGGTCAAATCCCTACAGGACAAGGACATCGAGAGCAGCCGCCTTGGCGGCGTTAAGCCCAACCCGGAGGACGACCTGGTGATTCGCGGCATCGAGATGTGCCGCGAGAATGTTGAGATCGATTCTGTGCTCGCCGTAGGCGGTGGTTCGGTTATCGACACCGCCAAGGCTATTGCCGCTGGCGCCTGCTATGATGGCGACTTCTGGGACTTTTTCTGCGGCAAAGCCAAGGTCGAAAAGGCTCTCCCCATCGGCGTAGTGCTCACCATCCCCGCTGCCGGCAGCGAAGGCTCGGGCAATTCGGTGATTACCAAGCGCGAAGGGCAGGTCAAGATATCGATCCGCACCGACTATTGGCTGCGGCCAAAATTTGCCTTGCTCGACCCAGAATTGACATTCACTCTCCCAGCTTACCAGTCGGCTGCGGGCATCGTCGACATGATGGCTCACATCATGGAGCGCTATTTCTCGCCCACCGAGGATGTCGAGGTCACCGACCGAATCTCTGAGGGGTTGCTGATGGCCATCATAAATGAGGCGCCCAAGGTGATTGCCCATCCCGACGACTATCAGGCTCGCGCCAACATCATGTGGAGCGGCACTCTGGCCCACAAAGGCATCTGCGGCTGCGGCCGTGCCGAGGACTGGAGCAGCCACGCTCTGGAGCACGAGCTGAGCGCCCTGTATGGCGTGACCCACGGCGCAGGCTTGGCTGTGGTCTTCCCGGCTTGGATGACGTATATGGCCGACCATCGTCCGCAGAAGATTGCCCAGTTCGCTCGCCGCGTGATGGGCGTTGACCTGGCTGATGACCGCGCTGCCGCCCTCGAGGGCATCTCGCGCCTCAAGGCCTTCTTCACGAGCATCGGCATGCCCGTCACCCTGGCCCAGCTCGGCGTCACCGACCCCGACATCCCCTCGCTCGTCACACGCCTCCACGCCCACAAGGGCGACCCCCTCGGCGTCTACCTCCCC
>JAJBUH010000211.1:0-9541 GCA_020860445.1 Bacteroidales bacterium
TACCGGTCAGTCCTGAACCGATTCGACACCACCGTGGACAGTTGGAGGGGATGGAGCTTGCTTGCTGTCGCCCTGCTTGCTGTCCTTGTTGGCTTTGCCCTGCTTGGCAGCTTGGTCTTTGCCACCCTTGCGGTCGCCTTTGCGGTCAGCTTTCTTGTCGCCGTGCTTTTTGCCGTGCTCGGCCTTGAGAGCCTGACGCTCAACGCGCTGCTCGAGGTACTGGATGTACTGCTCGGGAGTGAGGATGGTCTGGAGCTGGCTCATGTACTCTTGGTGAGCTTGCTTGCGCTCGGCTTGCTTCTGCTCCTTCATGGCCTTCTTCTGCTCGTCGGTGAGCTTGGTCTTGTTGTCAGCGTTGGCCTTCTTGTCAGCTTGGTGCTGAGCCTTGGCGGCTTCGCGCTTAGCCTTGCGGTCGGCTTGGAGGGTTTCGAGCTTAGCTTTCTGCTCGGTGGTGAGGTTGAGGGCCTCAAATATCTTGGTGTCGCAGCCTTTGCGGTCGCCATCTTTCTTGACGCACTCGGTCTTGGTGCAGGTGGTTGCAGCGGCGTTGGTGTCGTTGGCGCAGGCGCTGAAGCCGGCGGTGAGAGATGCGAGCACGATGGCTACGGTGAGAAGTGTCTTTTTCATAATTGTCTACTGTGTTTTTAAAGCGTTTTTGAAATATTTGTTTTCTGTCGTTGTACGTGATTAAGACTGAGGGAAATCAGAAACGTTTAATTGGATGTGAGAGTTTAACTTACAGTAACTACCATATAGATTATTTATCTAAAAATTTGGTAATGTAGCGCCTCTCCGAGGCGCCCTGGGAGGGTACGTTGAGACCACAGGTAGTTATGGCGCAAATGCGCCATAACTGCCTGGGGTTAACCAAGTTAAGCCTCTCCGAGGCTATGAGCGGCTGAGGATAAGAGGCATAGGAATCCTAAGATTCCTAGGATTCCTATGATTAGGGTAGCAAGTATAGGTTTCCTAGGCCGCTTAGGAATCCTAAGGATTTGATGGTGAGGGCTTTTTGCCCAGGATTAGGGCTGCGAGGAGGATTAGGAAGCAGATTAGGATGGCCGTCATCTCGGGGATGTGGTTGAGTGGGTCAATCCAAATTTCCTGGAAATGGCCATTGCGGGCGGCAACCTCGACAAAACTCCAAAACACAAGCACCGTGGCGATGCCCATCCTGATATTCGCTCCCCACTGCTTGATGCGCAATTGCTTGCGCAGCATAAAGAAGCTGCCTATCAGGCACCCAAACGCCACAATATACGTAATCAGATGATGCGAACCCAAGAATACCGGGTCGTAGCAAAACATCAACACCAGATACATTGTCCACATCATCACATTCAGTTCGAGAAATGTCACCATCGCTGGCAGGTGCGTCAACGGGCGTATGTGCACATGGTCGGGCAGATGCAGCACCCTCTGCCACCAACTAAAGAAGCGGCACCCGGTGCGCGTGCAAAACAGATACAGCATGGCTATCATCATCCACATCCCAAAGGTGGCTGGCATAATCAGATATTCGGGTCGCGAGCCGCGTATCAGTTTAAGTGTGGGCCGGTCAAAGGTATCGAGCGGCGCACCGTTAAGCAAAAATTCATGACTCACGCCTATGCCATCGACATACTGAGTGGTGGTCTGTATAACCCCCGAGCCCAGCAGATCGCAATGCACGCCATAGCGCCAAGCATAGTAGCTGAATAGAAATTCGACCCAACCGGTCCAGAATAGCAAACCGCCAGCCAAGCCGCATATCGTGGCCGGGGTGTCGCGCTTGACAAACACCCCGGCTATCACAATCATCAGCCCCACAGCCCCCATGGCAAAGCCGCAATAGTGGAGTGGCGTGGGGTCAAGATGATGCTCCATCAAAATCATTGCCGCATGCCCCAAGGGCATCATCAGCAATATTATCAAAAATGATCCAAGAGTCTTCCAGAGATACATAATAAGGATAAAGTATTAGTGATAAGTGATAAAGTGGCCTGCCGGATGGCGGCTACTGTGTCGGGCCAGTTCGTGGCCCGAATCATAGCCAGTTCGTGGCCCGAATCATAGTATATCAATAGATAGCCCCAGCTGCAGGCTGGCGCCCAGTGTCACTGGCGCATTATATGAATACACAGCCGGCGCGTAATTAAACACATTGTCGACAGCCACCGACACATGGAATCGGTCGATGATATGCTGCTGCAGTTGCACCTTCCATAGGGTATAGGCCGGATTGGTGACTGGCTTCTCTTCAAATGGCGCATACATATACATCGACATGTAGCTTACCCGCGACAGATAGCGCCCCGATACCGACAGGTCGGTACGGTAGCTCTTGCTCCAATTCCATGTCCAGCCCCCACGGAAATTCAACGCATGGGGTCGAGCCGGACAGTATTGGTTGGCGGTTGCATCCGGGCATTGCTCATGGGTATAATTGTATGACAGCGAGGCCGACAAGCCGCAACCCCAGCGAGCACGCACCGTGGCCTCGACGCCCACCACCTTGAGCCGCTTGACATTCAGATAATCGAGATACGGCTCTGCGCCATTGCCATAGCGCATGCCCGATGTGGTGATGCGATTATGGATTGAGCTGTAATTGGCCCCCACGGCGAAATAATAACTATTTACCGTGTACTCGCCATAGAGATTGAAGTTGTGCGACTTTTCTGCTTTCAGGTCGGGATTGCCGTGCACCTCAAAGACATCAGCCATGTTGAACATCATATATTTCTCCTTGAGCGTGGGCGCACGGAAACCGCCAGAGTATCCGCCTCGCATCGTAAACAAGCCGGTATTGTAGCGCAGATTCAGTTTGGCTGTCAATTGGTTGTCGGCCCCGTCGCTGAAATAGTCCCAACGCACAGCTCCCACTGCCTCCCAATGGCTGTCGATATGATGGTCATATTGCACAAAGGCATCGGCTGTGTATTGATGATGGGTCTCACCCTCGACAAACTGATATGTCAGCAGATAGTCGCGTGTCAAATCGGCCCCCACCGACAGCATATTCTGGCCGGGGAAGATATGTGTGTACATGGCGCGCACCGTGTTTTGCACATTGCTGTAGTCGCGCACATCGAGGCCCGATTCGCGTATCAGGTCGCTCTTGTCGTATTGATCAAAAGCATAGCTCGCCTCAACCACATTGCTGGGGTTGATAGTCCACTCGCCGCGCAGTCCGGCCGAGAAGTCGCGATAGCGGTCAGGGGTATCCACATTGAACAGCCTCTCCTTGAAATAATAACCGGCGCGAGCCGTAATCGCCACATTGTCGACTGGGCGATAGATCAAGCGGTCGCGCACATTCCAGGTGCGATGGCCATAGACATTGCGAAAATCGCACTGATCCTTGGTGTCGAGGCATACCGTATAGGTGCTGATGCGGCTATGCGATATCTCGGCCATATTGTTGACCTTTTGATATTGTATGCCCAGCTGCGCCCCGCCGCGCCATTCGTGATGGTCGGCAGCGCGAGCATTGACATTTAGGCGCAAAGGCTTGTCTGCCTCCTTTGATATCAGGTTGATTACGCCGCCCGTGGCATTGGAGCCGTAGAGGGCCGAGGCCGCGCCTCGGATTATCTCAACCCGCGAGATGCCGTTGAGGTCAAGACGCGAAAAGTCGGTATTCTCGAGCGTCTCGCCAGCCAGTCTCTCGCCATCGAGCAGTATCAAGATGCCCTGGCCTGAAAAACCGGAGAGATTCATATTGATTTGCTGCCCCATGGCGTAGGTAAACTCCACGCCGGGAATCTCTTGCTGCAGCAAGTCTTGGATATTTGTGGCATCAATCTGGCGCAAGTCGGCCTCGGTGATTAGGCGAGTGGGCACGGGCACATCCTTAAGAGCCTTAGGCGTGCGAGTGCCAGTGATAACAATCTCGTTGAGGTTGAATACGCGCTCGATCGAATCCAATTGCTCGCGAGTATAGCCAGCCGGCTCGGGCGAATTGTTGGCCCAAGCGCAAAGACAACTTACAATAAATGATATGAGTAAAGGCTGGCGCATCAATAGGGATACTTAATTTCGATGGTTAGAAAGCCCTTGGTGCCCGCATTGCTCATATAGTTGCGCAGCAGCATCGCAGCCACTGTGCCATCGGCCAGACGCATCAGATACACCTTGCCGGTAGCCGTATATGTAGGCGGCGGATTTGAGAAATCCATAGTCACCCAATCAGACAGCACCAGATTGGCATAGCTATTCTGGTACCCTATATGGTAAGCCATCATTCCCTCAAGGTCGGTGATTACCTGATTGTTGGTCCAGACATCACTCTGGAAATCCTCTGAGGGGAATGAGGCTGAGGTAGCCGGGAGTTCTGAGAAAGCTGTGTAGGTCGTAGCCAGCGCTGCTCCACCATTGGTGCGCACATCAAAATGGTGCAGAGCGAAGTCCCACTCGTCGGGTTCGGGCTGCGGGTCAGTCTTGCGCGATGACAGAGGGGTGTATTTTGTACCCTCGACCAGATGATAGCTCCACCCCGAGCGTCCATCCCATTCGCCGCTTAGCGAATCGGGAATCTCGATGGTAGTGATTGACAAGTCGGAGAGATGAATAAAGTGCCACTCGTTGTATGAGCGCGCATCAAGCATCAGGGTGTAGCGACCCGGCGAATCAGAACGTGTGATGATGCCCTGCTCAAAGGTGTCATCATCAGGCGCTGGGTCGTAGATGTCGCTGAAGATGCCATCGCATGAGCTGAGCGCCCCGGCGATGGCCATAATGAGAAATATGCGGAGGGAGTTTAGAGTCATTGATCAGTCAATTGTCCGGTAAAAGTGGATTCCACCTCAAAAGGCATACTGCCTGGGCGGTATTTGAGCACGATGGATATTGAATCGCCCGAAACTACGCCTTCGAGGCTGCCGGTGGTGTAATAATCGCCGGCTTGGCACTCAAAGGCCAGATTTGACAATTCGATTGAGCCATCGCCCTGGCGGAAGCATCCCACCTCGGGAATGTTCATCTCGCCTATCTGGATGTTGAATCCCATCTCGGCAATCTGCACATCAAAGGCGCCAGTGGTAATCGTGGCCGACGACTGGGCCTCGTCGGCCCACGTCACTACGGCATAATCTTCGGCCGTCACGCCAGCAAAGGTTGGGAATACTGGTATGCGCGAGAACATTTCGCCCTGATAGGTCGATGGGTCTGGGGTCAAATCAGGCTGCGGCTGATGCACATTGTCGCTGGCGCAGCCGCAGCATAGGCCAAGCATCACCCCAACAGTAGCAAGCAACCGTAGTCTCGGGGGAATATGTCTTGATATCCAACCCACCTTATTCCGTTATAGCAAGAGGACAATATTGCATACTCAGAGTAAAGGGCATCGAGCCATAGTTGAGGTTGTTGGTAAGAGCATAAGTGCCAGTGGCTGGCTCAAAGCTACCGCTGATGGCGCATTTGATTGATTTGCCATCGGCCTCGGTAGCATATTCAGCCTCGATAGTATAGGTACCAAAGCCATCGTCAATTACCTCTATTCCCTCGACTGTAATAGCCGGGAGATCCATATCCATAGCCTCATAATATACCGAGGGCAGATTTAGAGTAATTTGAGCGTCACCCGTGGCAATGATGGAGAATTCTCTTTCCTCACAGAGCACTGTCCCCATACTCGGCATTTCCAGAAGCGTCACGCTTAGGACAGCGTCACCATAAGTGCCAGCTATAGCCTCGGCTGGGGTGAGGTACGCTGCCGGGGAGAATACCACTTCATCCACACTTGAGGCCGGGTAAGAGGCTACTACGCGGCCATTTTTCATAATGTTTATGATTTGTGCTTGTGCGCCGAGGGCCAGAACGGCCATGGCCAGAAGTATTAGTTTTTTCATCTTATTTCAGTATTTTGAAGTTCATGGTTGGGGTTGAGATTATCACTACGCCGCGAGCCGCTGACAGGTCGAGCACTGCGGCTCCGGCTACAGCGCGAGCCTGTGCTATCTGTCGGCCGTCAACGCCGTAGGCTGCCACTTGTGCGCCTTCGGCCAGGCCAGAAATTTCTACTTGGCTGCCGTTGCGGCTGATATTGATTTGCTGGATGTCAGCATCAGCGATGCCAGCGCCTTCGCATATCTTGAATGAGTAGGTCTCTTCGGCCGGAAGCACCACTTGGGTCTCGCCAGCGGTAATCTGCAGACCCTCGGCCACATAGCTCACTGTCGGGCTGTCGGCGAGCACGAACTCGCCCTTTACGCCCTCAGCGCTCTCCACGCGCACCACCTGAGTGGCATAGCAAGCGGCTGCCAGCATGGCTACTGAGGCAAGGATGGTCAATCTCTTCATATAGGGTAAAGTTTAGATTTTTAATATTCTTGGTTTAAGGTGCAAAATTACAAATTTTACCCCACCCGACCAATACACATTAATGAGTATTTTCGGTTTTTAACATAAAAATAACTCGATAAATCCCTAAAGCCCCTGACTTATCGAGCTTGTCAGCTCTGTTGACCATAAAACCGTAAGGCCATAAAACCATAAGGGCTAAGAAGCGTAAGGAGCGTAAGGACATAAAGCCATAAAGACTTTTGAGTCCTTATGGCTTTATGTCCTTACGGTTTTATGGTCAACTGGGCCGATAGGCCTTTATTTTTTGAAGAGGCGGATGGCTTCGCCAATCCAGAGGACAAGGGAGGTCCAAACGATTATCCAAACCCAATCCATAAATCGCAGCGGGGTCACATTGAAGAACTGTCCTCCGAGCTCGACTATCAGGATTTGTCCGCCCAAGATTATCAGCGCAATTATCGCAAAACCGGTGCAATCCTTGAAATGGAATGCCGAGCGGCCGCTCATAAACGCACGAGCGTTGAACATATTCCAGAACTGCAAGAACACGAATATCGTGAAGAAGAGGCTCAATTCATACGGCGTCAAGGCATTTTTCTCGCCAAGGTGTAAGCCTACAAGCTGGCTCAGCGAGGTGATATCGCTATGCTCAAAGATGTAGAGCAACCCGAGCAGCAAGAAGAAGAATAGTCCGCCTACCCCGATTATCGAGTACCACATGGGCCGCGAGATGATAAACGCCTTGCGGTCGCGCGGCTTGTCGCGCATCACACTCTCTGACGGCGGCAGCGAGGCGAGAGCCATAGCCGCAAAAGTATCCATAATCAGGTTGACCCACAGCATCTGTGTCACCGTCAGCGGCGACTCGGTGCCCATGAATGCGCCAGCAAGCACGATGAAGCAAGCGGCTACGTTGACCGTCATCTGGAAGAGGATGAAACGCTGGATATTCTGGAACAGCGACCTGCCCCACATCACGGCTCGGCCAATCGATGAGAACGAATTGTCGACGATGGTGATATCTGATGCCTCTTTGGCCACCGAGGTGCCATCGCCCATCGAGAGGCCCACATGGGCAGCATTGAGGGCCGGGGCATCGTTGGTGCCATCGCCGGTCACAGCCACCACTTGGTTGTTGGCCTGCAGGGCTTCGACCAGGCGCTTCTTGTCAGTGGGTCGGGCGCGTGCGATAATCTTCAGGTCGTTGACGCGCTCGCGCACTTGCATATCCGACAGAGCGGCAAATTCTGGTCCGGTGATGATGCACTCGTCGGTGTCGGCCGGAGTGATGAGACCGATCTGTCGACCAATTTCGCGTGCTGTAGCCGGGGTGTCTCCAGTCACAATCTTCACTTGGATTCCAGCATCGAGACATTCCTTGACTGCATCGGGCACATCGGCGCGAACGGGGTCGGAGATGGCTACTATGCCCTCAAATGTCAGATTATCAGCATTGAGTTTGCCATCGGCAATCACGCCTTTCACTGAATCCAATTCCTGATATGCGAATCCGAGGGTGCGCATTGCCTGGTTCTGGTAAGCCAGAAGCTGCTTGGCAATCTCCTCCTTGGTGACACCGCCAGCGATGTGCTTGCAATAGCCAAGCACAATCTCGGGAGCGCCCTTGACATACAGCATCGGTTTGCCGGTCACTGCCGACTTGACGATGGTGGCCATGAATTTGCGCTCAGTGGTGAATGGCAACTCCTCGATGCGCGGAGCGGCCTCCTTGAGCTCCTCGTAATTCTTGCCGTTGGCATTGAGCCACAGCAGCAAAGCGCCCTCGGTGGGATTGCCAAGTGCCTTGGGCTTTGAGCCTGACAGATCGAGCGTGGCGGTCGAGTTGACAGCAATGCCCTCCTCGATGATTGGCATGGGGGTGTCGCCGTAGAAGTTTGCCTCGGCTACCTGCATCTGATTTTGCGTAAGTGTGCCGGTCTTGTCGGTGCAAATCACGGTAGTAGCACCCATAGTCTCGCAAGCGTGCATCTTGCGCACCAGGTTGTTGGTCTTGAGCATGCGGCGCATCGAGTACGCGAGCGAGAGGGTCACAGCCATCGGCAGTCCCTCAGGCACAGCCACTACAATCAGTGTCACGGCAATCATGATGGTCTGTAGCAGATAGGCGCCAAAGTCGACCGTCAAGAAACCGCCAACCTCGGTGAAATTGGGGTCAAAATAGTACATCACGCAGCGGCCGAGTATAATCAAGGCAGCAAAGGCGTAGCTGGCTTTGGTGATCATGTCGCCCAGGCCATCGAGCTGCTCGTTGAGCGGAGTCTTGACGCTGTCGTCAATCTGCGCCTCCTCAAATACCTTGCCATTCTCGGTGGCATCGCCTACCTTGTCAACCTTGAATATGCCGTGGCCCTCCATCACCTTGGTGCCGCGCAACACATAGTTGCTGTGGTATGTGGCATCCGGGTCAAAGTCGTCGGGGTTGGTGGTCTTGTGGCATGAGGGTTCGCCCGTTAGGGTGGATTCGTCCATCGTAAGGGTAACTGCCTCGATAAGGGTGCCATCGGCTGGCACCTCGTCGCCTGTCGATAGGTAAACGATATCGCCCACCACCACTTCCTTTTTGGGGATTTCGATAGTGGTGCCGTTGCGCATCACGCGCACCGGTTCGTCATCGTTTACTTGATTGAGCAACGAGAACTCCTTATCGGCCTTTAGCTCGAAAATAAAGGCGAGGCCGGTGGCGAGCAGGATGGCGATGAAGATGCCTATTGGCTCGAAGAACACTCCGAAGCCGTGGCCCAAGCCCCAGTACTCGTAGCAGGAAATGCCAATCGACAGGGCGCCGGCGATAAGCAGGATTATGATCAATGGGTCGCTGAACTTCTCAAGGAATTTCTTCCAGAGCGGCTCCTTGGCGGGCGGCGTGAGTATGTTCGCTCCATAGCGTTTGCGGCTTTCGAGCACTTGCGCGTCGGTCAAGCCAGTGAGATGATTGGTCGTATTCATATACTTTAATGTTTCACACCGCAAAGTTAAGCATAATTTTCGGGAGTGTAGTAAAGTTGCAATGTTTCAACTAAATTTCCCTACACAAAGGCGACCCTACGGGCCGCACCAGGAGGATGACCTGAATCCATCCCTACACATAGCCGACCCTACGGGTCGCAAATTGGATGTCCCTATCCCAACGCGGCCCGTAGGGTCGCCTCTGTGTAGAAGGAAGCCGTGTCCCTATCCCAGCGCGGCCCGTAGGGTCGCCTCTGTGTAGAAGGAAGCCGTGTCCCTATCCCAGCGC
>JAJBUH010000211.1:9641-17795 GCA_020860445.1 Bacteroidales bacterium
GGCCCGTAGGGTCGCCTCTGTGTTAAAGGTCTTTTCCCTTAATCCATTGGTTAAGGGGGAGGAGGGAGCCGGTGTGGGGGTCGCGGATTGAGACAAGGTCGTCGTCGAGGTGGATGAAGAGGGAGCCGTCGGCATCCTTGCTCACCATGTAATCGCCCACATTGTGCAGCGAATCAGCCACTTTCAGCAGTTGGCGCTTGATCAGGCTGAGCATTGGGCGCCGTATGTCGGCCTGCGTCAGGTCGGGAGCCTTGCCCTCCTCGCCGCCAAACATCCCATAAATCCGACCGTACAGCGCTTGCACCTGTCCCATGCGCTGCCGGTAAGTTTCAATCTCGCGCGCACTTGACGGAGCCGAGAAATTCACCCCTCCCCTACCTGACAACACCAGCAAGGTCAGATACAGGGCTTTTTCGCGGCGATGCAGACTGCTGAGCGTAGCGTCGATGTCGGGCAGGAATATCTCCTCCTTGTATGGATTGATAAACACACGGCTGCGCACATGCTTGCGCAGCAGGTGGGCATCAAGCAGCATCTTGTAAAATCCGGTGTACAGAAATTGGTGCCTTTGCTCCTTGACATTGCTTACTATCGCTATGTCCGAGCTGAGCATCGATGTAAACTCGTCTATGAATCCGTGCACGTCCCTCATCAGATCGCCCTCGATGTCAATCTTCAGGTAATTGGAGCAGACTGTCTCGCCCACAAAGGAGTTGCCGATTTTCAGGAACAGAGCCGGAGGGGTGTTTCTGAGAGCATCCATGCCAAGCTTGTTGCAGAGGATATCCTTGGTAAATTCGGGCGTGGTCATGCGCAGCAGTTTGTCGACCGAGGCGCTGCGGCCCTCGGGCGAGAGCTGAGGAGCCACAAACCTCACTATCTTGTCAATCAGTTCGGGGTCTGACTCGCGGTAATGGCTCACTATACGCGGGATGTAGACAAATTCAAAACCCGCCAACCGGAACTCAGAGAACAGTGCCCGGTAATTTCGCTCCACCACCCCGTCTATGCTCTCGGCATGTCTGCCCTCTATATAGATGAGGCATGAGGCTGGTATATTGAGCATGCTCTTTGGGAAAGAATAGACATGGCTCACCTCGCCCCACACGTCATCGAGGCACTTGGTGATGCTCATTATCAGCAAAGCCTCAAGGCGGGCGCAGAATTTATCGCTCATCGACAGTTCGCGACAATGGTGTATCAATTCCTGGCGCATATCACGCTCAGAATTGCGCAGTGTGGCGATGGCCTCGGCCAGGGTGATGCTGCCGGCCTGTATCTCTTCTTGCTGCGTAAACTTGTACGCAGCCCTCAGCTCATCCAGGCACTCCATCTCCCTGGCATCAATCACCGTATCCGCCATTATCATATCCGTAAACACCCGTATATGCGCTATCCTCTCCTCTTTCCTCATAATACCTTAATTCTTTACTAATTGGACTACGATAAGGCGGTCACCGTCTTTCTTGCCAAGGAGGATTTTCTTGCCCTCGGTGAGCTCAACGGCTTGGCCGATGCCGATATGAGTATCGGTGTCCTTGTCCCACAGGTCGGGCAGACGGCGGTTGATGAGAATCCACTTGCCGTTGTGGAAATGGAAATCACCCACAGGACGCTTTTCATCGGCGGTCATCTTCTCGTTGGGGAAGATGAAGCGGTTTACGTGCCACATATACAACGACTGCTTGCTATATACCATCAGTCGATAGTTCTCAGGCTTGAACACACCCTGCTTGGGAGAATAGTAGAGGTTGAGCACTGGCAACACGCCATGATATTCTGTGCCGCAGAATGGGCAACGAGGCTTGGTGGTATTGTCAAAGACAAACCATTTGGCCTCGCACTGCGGATTCTGGCACGGTTGCATCAGGTCGGTGGTCTTGACCAATGCGGTGAGCCATTCGTCGGCAGTGGGGCGCAAGGCCGGATTATGCAATCCATCGATGAAAGCCTTGTCAAACAACTGCTTTAAGTAAGGGCCGCATATCGTATAGGGCAGCTTTGTAACATCGCCTTGGGGCAATTCCGATGGAGCGAGATTCGCCACCTTGGGCCGATTGCTCTTGTCGGTGGGATGCTCGATAAAGAGGGCTTTTGCTCCCATCGACAGTTCCTCGTCCTTGGCTGCATCGAGGTCGTTGACCTTGCCACCGCGCAGTGGATGGCGGTAGAGGAGATACATATATATCATTACAGCCAGGGCATGGCGGTCGGTCTGTATGCTGGGCAGTTTCTTGGCTGGATCGCCAATTTTGAGGGCGCGAGTGGCAAGCACCTCGGGAGCGATGAAATCGGGCGTGCCGACCACATCAGGCGGGTACTTGCCAGGCACGACTAGGCCGTCGCAGTCGATTACGCAAGCGGTGCCAGTCTTAGGGTCGACCAACACATTCTTGTATGATAGGTCAGAATGGGCCAGGCCAGCGGCATGGAGCCTCTTTACGGCGCGAGCGATTTGGATGCACATATGGAAATGTGTGAGCCAAGCGCCTTTGTATTCCGGCTCGATAAATCGATTGCGCAGTTTGGCCGAGGCAAACCATTTGCCCTCTTTCTCCTTGCCTTTGAATCGACCCCCCTCAAAGAAGAATTGCTTTTGGTAGGTGGGCACCACCACACCGAGTTTGCCCTCCCACTCGACCAACTTGGTTGGCCAGCAGAAGAGCTTCTCCCAATAGTCGCCACCGGGCTGGTTGAATATGCGGTCGCGGTAGACACCGGTGATGTTTTGCAATCGGTCCTTGGCATTGGCATCCTGCGGCGTGCGGAAAAATCCCACCACATAGCTCTTGTCGGGACTGAAGTAGACATCCTTCATAGCGCCCGAACCAATCACCTCGTCGACAAACTGCACTGTCGATCCATCGGTAGCCTTAAGCGTAATAGTCTTTGCCATAGTCAATAAAGGATTGCTATTGTGCGGTCATCATGCTCGCCAGGAATCCAGAAATCAAGCCAACGCAGCAATTCATACTTTGTCTGTTCGCGGTCGTCAGCGAAGGTGACACCGGGGATGCCATCCTCGGGGAAACCGTCTTGGAGGATTTTCCAGAAACGATGCCAACGGTCAACATCGTTGAGATTGACATCGGTGCCAAACATCGGGTCGCTCACGCCATCGGTCATCAACATCAGAGCCGTAAAATCGTCAACGATATGGAATCTCAGACGGCTGGAGATGGCAACGTGGTCTTTGAATATCTCTGGCATTGTCAGGAAACGGGTCTGGCCCGAGTATTCGCCCTCGTCAGGGACGCCAAGCAGTTTGATGGTATTGGCATCCTTAGAGTAGACGGCCATTGCGCCATCACCCACCCAGAAGGAGGCGATAAACCAGCCAAAATCAAATTTCTTGCAAATAGCCAGCATTAAGGTTGTGGCAAAATCCTTAGGCTTGCTCCCATCCATTCCTTTTGAGACTTCGTTGATAGCCTTATGTGCCAGAAAAGCGGCATTGCCAACCAAGGTGTACACATCGTTGGAAATAGCCTTTTGGGCTGCTTCTTTGTCTTCGGCTTCCTGATAGGCACGGATTTTGGCCTCGAATGCCTGAGCATCTTTCAGTTTGCTTTGGCAATACTCGACCGCTGTGCGGCAAGCGACCTCTGAGCCTTTGCGTGAATACTTGGCCGAACCAGCGCCATCCGCTACAGCCATTATGTACCACTCATTTTCTGGGCAATAGAGCAGTTGGAAATGGTCATCGCGAGGCTTGCCCTCTTGGGCATGGCTACGACCACGGTTGCTGGCACCCACCATGTCTTTGCGCGGGCTGCCATCAGCACCTGTTGGCACAGTCACATAATCACACTCTCGGTCAGGCTTGTAGTAAGCCACATCCTGAGAGGTGGGGATATCTTTCCACAAGTCCCTTGGATTGGGATTTACGGCAATTGGCAGTTTGCGCTCAAGCACAGGGCGTCCTGGTATCCACCCATCATACTTATATTTTATAGTGATGGTGAAATCGCCAGCCTTGGTGGGTATGCCCTGCAAATATATGATGCCATCAGCACCAATCACAGGAGTCAGGCCCAGCTCTTCAATGCCTTCTATTTGATAACCATAAGTCTTTATCGGGGGAAGTTGTATCGGCTCTGAAGTATAAGGCTTGTCTTTGGTAGCGTTGGAGATTTTCAGAGGCAAGGAATTGACCTCGTTTTCTATTATTATGCGTTGGTCCATACAGTGGTCTTGGTAATTAGTCCATGAGCTGAGCAGCACCCAGTTTATGAAATCCTCTGTCTCGGCCTCCGAGGCAGTGATTGCATACTTTGCCAACATTTTTTCTATTTGTTGGCTTAGGAGTACTCTCTGAGGCTCAGGCCCCAGGGAGTTCCTATAGCGCCTTCTGTTCCTATTCATAGGTTATCCTTGCGTTCGGTTAACATTCAAGCCCTCTTCGCCTCCAGAGGTAAGTTCTCCTTCCAGCCCGCACCATGGGCATCGAGCATGGCCATCCTCCCCAGCACAGAATATCTTGCCACACTCACAGAGGACGAAACCCAACTGGTTGCCGCAGCATGGACATGTTGGACGCCCATACAGCTGGTTGGTGTTGATATTCCGATAGACATATTTCTTATCAGAAAGTTGGTCATATTGCTTTTCATCAATAGGATATGTGCCAGCAAGACGATAGCCATTGCGCACCATGCATTCCAAGTCGTTGAGTGTACCGAATTTTCGTGCAAATTTGATAAGATAAGTTTTGTTGGTATTCTGGCACTTGCCAAGCAACACGGCAAAATTCTCATCTATAGTCTTAGATTCTTTGGGATTGACTTTCTCAAGATTGATGCCAGTAGTTGCCGGGAGATGCAGTTCGTCGGTGTTTTGCTCAGAGACCGACACGCTCGTTGTTTTGATCGAGGCGGTGACCCATTTGAAGAATTGTCGGAATCCTTCTTTGTCGGTATTCTTGAGTAACAACACATTCTCGGTGATTTTACCAAGAAGCGAGGTGTCAAGATTCTCACCTATGGATATGGCTATCAGATTACAATGACGTCGATAATGCTGATTCCAGCGTTGGAACGCAGCTGAGCAGTCATCCGTTGGAGTACCATCGGTAAAGAGGAAAATGATTGGTTTCCAATCTCCCTTTGTCTCCATTGTGGTTTTCTGTACATCGCGGTCAATGCTGTCCATCAACTGAGTAAGGCCAGTAGCAAGAGATGTGCCACCGCCGATTGGGAATGTTGGAGGATAGAATTTATATAGTTCAGCCAAGGGGGATAGAGTGGTGGCACGACCGGCAAAAGCGATTATCGACACAAACACTGTCTCAAGAGCGTAAGGGTCAGTGCGGAGCTCTTGTATAATGGTGCGCATGCCGTTTTGTACCTCCTCGATTGGCTCACCAACCATCGACTCTGATACATCAATTAGAAAATATACTGGTAATCTCCTCATAGATATAAATTTTAGAGTTCGGGTTAGATTACAATGTTGACTTCTTCGGGTGGGGGAGGCAGGGCGATGTCATCGGTGGCGCCGATTGACTTTCCGCCTTCTTCGATGATGCCGCTCACCCATTTGAAGAATTTCATAAAGGCTGTGCTATCCATCGTGTCGATTTGGAACACGTTGTCGGTAAGCAGTCTCAACTCATCTGTGCGAGCCTTTGGCCCAGCGGCCAAAGCCACGATGTTGGTGAATTGATGCTGCTTCACCTTTGGTATTGCCTCCATGTAGACCTGGCGATCTGAAGGCTTGCCATCAGTCATCAGGAAGAGGATAGGCATCCAGTCACCTTTTTGAGTAGGGGTACCTCGACGCACCTCTCGGTCAACTCTATCGCATAGCATCTCCAGAGCGGCGCCTGTGTGAGTAGGACCGCTCTCTGGGGTTACGATTTCGGGCATCTGTATCTGGTCGATAGGGGTGAGAGGCAGAATTTGCTTCACATCCTTATCGTAAGTGATGATGCTTATGCTTACAGTATCAAGAGCGTAGGGGTCAGTGCGCAGAGTGCTGAGCATGGCCTCGATGCCAACCTTGACCGATTCAATCGGCTCGCCGCGCATCGACCCCGACGTGTCTATCAACAGATATACAGGTAGTCTCCTTCCCATATTTCTACACTACGATGTTGACCTCGGGTGGAGGCGGTGGGAGCTCGCTGAGGCTGCCCATGTCGCGGCCAGCCTCTTCGACCTTCATTGAGCCGGCGCTGACTGAGGCCGATACCCATTTGAAGAATGACTTGATGGTGGCCGAATCGGCAGTATCGAGCGATACCACACACTCGGTGATTTGCTTTAGCACATTGGTGTCAGCACCCTGGCCGGCAGCGCAAGCCACAACCATGCCGAATTTGCGCTTGCGGAACTCCTCAAGACCATGGCGGATGTCATCAGTTGGCACACCGTCAGTCATGATGAATACCAGTGGTTTCCAGTCGCCTTTCTTCTCAGCGGTGGTCTTGGTTACCTCCTGGTCGACCTTCTGAGCCAGCAGATTCAGTGCCTCGCCAAGCACGGTGCAACCGCTGGCTTGTATTTGTGGTTGCTGGAAGCTGGCGATTTCAGTCAACGGGGTAAGTTGTTGAGCTTTGCTGTCAAAGGTGATAATGCTCAGGTGGGCAGTCTCGAGGGCGTATGGGTCGCTGCGCAGAGTGCTAACAAGCACTTGCACGCCATTCTTGACAGCCTCGATGGGCTCACCGTACATTGAGCCGGATGTATCGAGCAGCAGATATACAGGCAGTCTTCTCATTCTTTTTACTTATTACTCATTACTTAAATTGGGTGGTGATGCGGCGGATTGTCTCACATAGGTTTGCATCGGGGTATGCTTCGCCGATTGCCGAGAACTTCCACTCGCCATTGCGGCGGTACAGCTTGCCCATAATCAGGGCCGTCTTGCCAGCATACTGAGGCTCTGCAGCCACGTCATATTGAGCAAATACCTCTTTAACTCGCTCAGGAGTACCCTCATACATGCGTATAGATGCGTAAGGGATCTGAGAGAAATCCTGTGGGCCGCAATTGTTGAGGAAGAAGAAGATTTGCTCTACCTTGGGCGATACGCGGTTGAGATCGACAGTGATAATCTCATTGTCTAAACCGTCGTCACCCCCTTGGTCGCCCTTGAGGTCATCGCCGGAATGGTGGAGAGCGCGGTCGAGAGAATCAACCTTGCCCAGAGGCATCCCGTATTTAGCCAGGAATTCCTTGCGATAGAGGGGCGAATATATATGGTCGCATAGTTTGCCATTGGCATCGAGCATCACGCAGCTCAGGTCGAGGTCGACATCCTGGGTGGTCTTGCCCAAGCCGAAGAGGCCTGACTTAACGATTGCGCCCCAGTTGCAACCCACGCAGAATTGGGTGAGCTTAGAGCCGCTGCTCTTCTCCAGGTTGATGCGTTGGCCTTTTTCAAGTCTGATTGCCATAGGTGTGGTGTTTGGTTTTTAGTTTTTGGTTTTTAGTGTTTGGAAATACAGTTTATGGGTTTGGAAATGTTATCCTCTCCTCACTCATAACTCATAACTCACAACTCATAACTCACCCTACGTATTTGTCTACGAGGAATTGGAGGCCACCTTTGTAGCCGCAGCCCATAGCCTCGAATTTCCACTCGCCATTGCGGCGGTAGAGACGGCCAAACTCAACGGCAGTTTCGGTCGAGAAGTCCTCATCGAGGTCATAGCGAGCAATCTCCTCATCGGTGAGGGCATTGTAGATGCGGATGTATGAGTTGTGCACCTGACCGAAGTTCTGGCGACGCTTGTCAGCCTCGTGGATGGTGACAGTGAACAGGATTTCCTGGATGCGAGGGTCAACCTTTGAGAGGTCGACAGTCAGTGTCTCGTCATCGCCTCCATCGCTGTTGCCGCCAGTGAGGTCATCGCCTGACGATTCGACAGCCTGGTCGGGTGATACTTGGTTGTTGTAGAACACGAAGAATTCGTCTTCGGGCAATTTCTTGTTCGACCCGAGCATGAAAGCCGAGGCATCGAGGTCGAAGTCAAAGCCGGTGCTTGTGTTTGGGTCCCAGCCCAAGCCTACGCCTACCTTTTGTAGGCCTATCTGGATGCGTTGTCCTTTTTGTAGATTGATAGCCATATCGTATATGTTTTTGTGGTGGTTGTTTTACTCGTTTGTTCTCTCGGTAATATTTCGTTTTTGATTGGTATTACAAATTTAC
>JAJBUH010000234.1 GCA_020860445.1 Bacteroidales bacterium
GCTTTCCGCATTGAGCATTTCGCGGCAGAATCTGCTTTCCGCATTGAGCATTTCGGTTGCAAAGTTACTAAAAGGGTTTTGTTTATCCAAATTTATCTCATCTATTTCAAGATACTCCTATCGATTTTGCACGAAAAACAACCTTATCTATCCAAAAACAGATAGATAAGGTTGTTTTTCGTGCAAAATGCTTACTATTGATTTGGAGAGGTGGGAAATAAATCGTAATTTTGTGGTAAATCTAAATAACCGCTGATGAAAACGAAGAATCTGACTTTTGTGGCAATTGTGGCCGCGCTGATATGCTGCGCTTGCTCTCAGCAAAAAGAGGAGCAGACGGATAGTTCGGGTCCGCTGGCCTCGCATGTGATATTTATCGGTATTGATGGATGGGGTACATATTCGGTCGACAAGGCCCAAATCCCAGCCATCCGCGCCCTGATGCAGCGCGGCGCCTACACAGTGCATAAGCGCTCTGAGATGCCCTCATCGAGCGCACCTAACTGGGCCTCGATATTTATGGGCTCGAATGTCGAACTCCACGGATATACACAATGGGGTTCAAAGACTCCCGAGATACCATCTCGCGTAATACTCAAAAACGACATCTATCCTACCATATTCCAAATCACCCGTGACGCACGACCCGAAGGCGAAATTGGAGTAATCGCCGATTGGGATGGAATCAACTATCTGGTCGATACCCTGTCGTGCAACTCCATGATCAATTCGCCCAACTATCCCGACTCGGGCAGTGTGGCTGGGGACTTGGCTGCTCGCTACATCATCGACAAAAAGCCATTGTTGATGGCAGTGGTCTTTGACAACCTCGACCATGTAGGGCATGCCGATGGGCATGACACACCCGAGTATTATGCCGCGCTCAACCAGATTGATGGCGAAATCGGCAAAATCGTACAGGCTGCTAAGGAGGCTGGCATCTATGACGACTGCGTTTTCATCGTCACCTCCGACCATGGCGGCATCAATAAAGGCCATGGAGGAATCGACCTCCTTGAGATGGAGACTCCCTTTGTCATTTCCGGCAAGGGAATCGCCAATCTCTGTGAATTCTCCGAGAGCATGCTCCAGTCTGACATCGCCCCGACAATAGCCCGCATCCTCGATGTCCCTACCCCGCAAGTATGGTCAGGGCATCCCCTCAGCTTTGTCTTAAATAAGGAATAGGTTTCCACAACCTTTCTTTTCTCACTAACTTATTATATATCAATAATTTGTTGAATTAACCCAACTTAAATTTTGCTCGAAAAACAACCTTATCTATCCAAAAACAGATAGATAAGGTTGTTTTTCGTGCAATTTGGAATTATAAAATTCTGTAGTTGTACGTATTATTTCCGTACGAACTGTTCCGAGTTACCGAACAGTTAATAGCCTCAATAACTCCCATAGATATTTTGGCTAAACTTAGGCCAAAATGATAGTTTATTGAGAAATAAGTTGTAAATTTGCCTCACTGATTAGAGTAGTTTGATTTCTAATATGGATGTATATGTCGCTTAGCAAAGAAGAGATAGCAACCCTACTCGTCAATGGTATCAATTGGACCCGCGAGGCCTATCCTGGAAGCGCACAAACCATGACACAGGCCTTAACTCTACTTAGTGGGGTTGGCCCATTATTACGAGGATTATTGGTTGAGGATAGCGCGGGTGGATTCGAGGATAGGGAGGTTGGTCTCGGTGGGAACGTAGATTACAGTCTTGTCGCTGAGGTCTGACTGCTGGCGCACCCACAGGTATTGGATGTAAGTGGGGGTGATGGAGCCGTTCTCGATGCGGATAGCCTCGGCAGCACCTTTGGCGCGTTCAATCTCGGCCTGGGCATTGAGCTTCTCGGCCTCGAGATTGGCCTTTGCCTCCTCGATCTTGATTTTGCGATTCTGCTCAGCCTTGGCGAATTCGGCCTTGCCTTCCATCTCTTGGGCCCACACGTGGTACCATGGTAGGATAAAAGCCATTGCCACTACCACTACGATTACTATACCCACCAGCCAACAGATAGGCTTCACGATGTTGGGTGTAAAATTTACTGGATTGTTGTTTGCGTACATAGACAGGTTTTTTCTTAGGGTTTTGGTGGTTAATTATGAATTTTAGATATATATCTCTATTTCAGAGCCCCCTGTGAGAAGTTCTTAGGCGTTATGGCTCAGCAATAGGCAGGAGGTCTTTAAGATGGGTAAAGGTGGTGTAGTATGAGATTCGTTTATCGCCCTTGGCTACAGCCAGCTTGGAGCTATCGAGTCTTATACCCTTTACTGGGAATGGAAGCACATCGAAGACGATATACATTTCTGCATCTTTTTGTTTCACAATTGTACTAGGAAAGAGACTTGATTTAGTAGCAAATCGGGGGCCACTCGTCACCTCATACATATAGTAATCCTTTTTATTGTGGAGCACTATCCATTTTGTAGAAGCAAATCCCTCTACCAATTGCATTGTGCTTTCAGATAGAGTGAGGCCTTCGGCAATTTGTGTGAAAGTCCCAGCTTTCTTTATTATATCATGCAGATTATCAAACATAATGCACAGCACCATATCGGTAGCTTTACCTGTAGGTACTACCATCTGTTGGGCCACCTTGTAGACCTCGCTGGGATTATTGCCAATTGGCACCTCTTTAACAACAAAGTAGCGTTCTAACTCTTCTTTAACAGCCTTATTGTCTCCATCTGGGTCTTTACGATCGAGAGCCAAGGAATAGAGATTTGGGTCAGAGTAAGGCTTGAATACCTTGCCAAGAGATTTCTGGAAATTATTATGAAAATATTCCTCTGCGTTAGTACCGGGGAGAGGGGTCATAGCATAAAAATCGTAATGAGAAACCAAAATCTCACGTATACTATCACGGAACTGATCCCTCACTTTTTTGCGCCATGCAGCCTTTTGTGAATTACTATTGCGGGCATACAGAGCCACTATGAATAAGAAATTCACATCATAATGGTATACCAACAAAGTATCGCGGTCAAACAGTCTATTCTCAAACTGGCGGGACAGATAGTAATTAGGCTTTTCTTCCTCATCCTCTCCCCCTTCCTTCTCTTTTTTGCCTTTCTTCTCTTTAATGTCTTCTGAATATTTTAAGTCCTCATCCATAGTGGCTGAGATGAAGAAGTTAGGCACAATGTTATATCCCTCGGTCTCATCGTCACGATATTTAGGTATGCGCTGGCGCAATGGCTCATTCTCAGGCAGATTGTCGAGAAACAGGTCAAGATTCCATTGGATGATATTTCGGGCATAAGTCCATTGCTTGTATACAGATTGGCGGCTTACGGGATTGCCAAGTTTGTAGTACTTAGAATCGCCAATGTAGAATATAGGCTTGTCCTCCTCGTGGGTAGTTAGACCTTTCCAAGAATAGATATGGTCGACCTGTTTGCCATCTTCTTGATTTTTGAGCTTATCCAACTCGGGAGGCAGATTCTTGTCGCCAATCAATTCATCAATCATAGCCTCAAACACTATGTTGAAATTCTTGGCCAACAGGTACTCTTGATTCTCAGCATTGACCGCAATAGGATAGGCTCGGTCAAAGAACGCATAACACAAATCCCAGATTTGCAAAGCTTTGTCAGAGAAATATTTGTATTTGATTTGTTTCAACCTTTTCTTCCCGTAACCCTTGAGGTAGGTTTCAAACTTCTTACCTATGATCAAATCATAGCCCAGGGTCAAATGCACTGGGAAACCATAAGTCTGATTCACATAATTCAGAATTGAGAAGAATACTACCAGGAGCTCCTCATCAAAATTGATTTGGCGTTTCTTATTAACAGGATTTATATACGTAGCCTCGTCTCCTTGCACCAAAGCTGTTTTGCGGCTGATAGTGCGTGTCCAATTGATTTTATTTAGGCCTGAGTGGATGTTCTTCAACACTGACATGAAGAAATCCTGATTATCACGGTTAAACCTGACCAACGATATAATCACATCAAGATAGGTCTCGGTGCGATGCTTGCGCCCACTTCCAGCCTGGAGAATGCGACGATAATAGATGATGTCATTCCCCGGTCTCTCTTGGTTGAATACCGTTATTGCTCGGTATATCCATACTGCGAATTCATATAGAAACTTGGGTTCATCTCCCCGAAGTTGGGTACATTTTTCCACATGAATCAAGTCCTCTGGCTTGATATGACGGAATACCAACTCGTTTTCATCCATCAATACCTTAGGGAGAATAAATACGCAGTCTTGTACCTTGCGGTTGTAGAAATACCCAACGTAGCCGAGGTAAATTTTACCCTCGGCTGTCTGTAGAGGCTGGAGCCCGTCAAGCACCTCCTCTACCTCGCTGGCATCGTATCCATATCCCTCAACAAGGATTCTCATTCTGTGGGTTCTGTCGCTGGTTCGGGATTAGAATCGATTCGCTTCACTTTGAGGTTGTCGAGCAGCATGGCTACTTTTTCCTCCACCGGCTCGCCATAAGCATCAAAGAATTTGTCGAAAGTCAAGCGGTCATTGGCTGAATCGCTGGGATTGTGGTCGACAAACATATCATCATCCAGCCCAACATCTTTGAATACGTCATTCCAGATGTAGAATATCACCTTTGACACAAACCTGTTGGCTGCGATTATGCCATTGCTATCGGCCTTTACGAAGAAGAATCCCAGCTTTTTGTCCTCAGACCCAGTGGTTTCAGCTATTTTGGGATTGACTTTTTGTAAAAAGTCCCACCAATCATACCTCTTGCCATCAGCTAAGACAGACCATTCCAGCGGCTGGGAGGTTTCTGCATCAATGCCCTTAGCTATGGGTATGTACTTCCACTCCCAGCGACGCTTAAAAGCAGAATCGATGGGGAATAGTGACTGGTCGCTGGTATTCATGGTGGCGAATACATGCAAATTCGCTGGGAGCAGCATCTTGCGGCCAGTTTTGACTGCTTCTACCACCTCATTCTTCAGTCCTTGAATCGCTGGGAAATTTGTCCCAGCGAAAGCCTCTTCTCTGAGCCATTTCTCAATATCTTGATCTGGATGTATTTCGTAGGATGAAAATCCGGTATCATCACGATCGAGTAGTTGGAAAAGGTCGCCGAAGATTTGTGCGCAGTTACCACGGTTAATTTCTTCAATCACCAGATAATATGGTTCTGGTGATTCGGGGTTAGCGGACAACTTCTTCCAAGCCTCAACGTAGGCCTTAAGGAAGGCTTGTGGCACGTATGAGTATTCAATACGATTATCCATCACCACTTCGTTGGTGCCATGTCTAGTGACAGCATGACCACTATCGGATATGCGCTCAACTCTTTGCATGGTAGGCTTATAGGCCCCCACAAAGGTTGAATAGTCAGAATCGGGATGAAAAGTTGTACGTATAGTATTCTCCCCCTGCGTGATTCTATTCACCGCATGGGATTTACCAGTCCCCGGCGCTCCATAGTAAATCACTTGGAGGGGGGAGTTAAGAACGACTTTCATTTTATTTTCCATATCCATATACTCATTTTCGACATCCATATATTCAAAATAACCCTTTGTATCATAAGAGGAACCTTCCCAAAATGAATTATAGGAAAGAATATCGAAGATTTCAACTTTCTCCTTTGCCGTCAAGATACTATAGTTGATATACCATCGATGAGAATCTTTCACCAGACATCCTGACCACTCCAGAAGGCTCAACATTTCACGGAGTTGACGCGTCTCATGCTTCCAGTATTCCTCATCTCGAGGATTAGAGACATTCTGAGGTAATTGGCCAGTTTCTCTAAATTTCAAGATTTGAGAATAAGTAGCCATCAGATTGTAGCCCTTACGTTTTGCTATAGACTCATTATAGAAGATGAAAAGTCTGATTTCTTCTTCAGTGAGATAGCCTTCGGTGTTGGAGAAATTTCTAGCTAAATAGAGTAGCTTTACGATTTCTCTCATTGGAGCCAACATTTGGCCATTACTCTTACATTGCTGGAAAGACTCTCGAGTTCTGGGATTGGGGAATTGGAATTTCTTTATGAAATTTAAGACCAATCTTTTTAGATTCCCGTTCGAGGCTAAGATAGTAGAATTAGAATGGGGTGTGAGGGCGAAATAAAAGGATAATGTATTAATATTATTGTTTAAGCTCTTGTCCTCAGTTGCCTTTGGCACCTGGTTGGATTGTATTAACGTACCAGCCGTTTGGATAACTTTTTCCAAACTGCTTATTCGTAAGTCATTTGTAAAAAGATAACTATACATAAGATTATAGGATTTCTAATAACTCAGCTATTGCTAATCCCATGCGTTTTGCCAATTGAGGAGGCACCGCATTGCCAATCATTTGATAAGCGCTCCCACGACTGCCAATAAAATCAAAATCATCATCAAAAGACTGTAACCGTGCGGCTTCTCGCACAGTTATAGTACGGCTTTGTTGAGAGTCGTAGTGGATGAATCGATTCCCATCTTTATACAAGTGGGCGATTATGGTTGTACTAGGTTCATCAGGATTTAGAACATGGTATCTGTGGATAGGAGATTTAGACCCTACCCTCTCTTCGTAGATTTTAGTTAAAGCTTTACTGTTTTGAAGTTTTTTCTCTCCACTTTCCAAATCTCGTGCTATCAATCTGAAAGTCTCCATATCTCGGAGGCTATGATAGCGTGAGGAGTGCCAAGTTATGGAAGTTTGAGGAATAGTATAAGCATCCCTATTGGCATGACTCTCAGAGTCGAATTTAGGAAAGATTTTGGGCAAATCCCCTATAGCTTCTCTTACGGTCATGGGCGTTTGAGTTTTGTATTTTGGGAGAATAGTTTTATATAAGAGCTTTAGAAGGGTCTGGGGTTCTGGAGTTAAATCTTTTCGAATACCCACAATGATTACTCTTTGGCGTACTTGAGGTACCCCATAAAGGCTAGCATCAATTTTTGCGTCATTCTTTAGGTCATTAGAAATCTCATAACCTATTCTTTCAAACCCTTCCCGAATTAAAGTAGTAATAGGGATACCCTCTGGGGTAGCACTTAAAATACCAGGAACGTTTTCAAAAACGAATAATTTAGGTTGATATCTATTCACAACACTAAGATAGTGTTCAAATAGATAGTTCCTATAATCGTTTTTCATCCCGTTTTCATCACGGACTCTCCCAGCCACAGAATAAGCTTGGCATGGAGGGCCACCTATTACTATATCAATTCCATTAGCTTCATTTACCAGATGGTCAAGACCTTCATTTTCTCCATAATTGGTGTCCTTCCAACCATTAAAAAGTTCTTCCTCACGTTGGATGTCAAAGTATAAAACCTTCTTATCTGAGTCTTCTACTTCCCACTTAGTAGAAAGGCGATTCCTAAGAGTATCAACTTGTGGCTTTAACCACTCTACAGAGGCTACATCGACATAATGACCAGTTTGGAGAAATCCATCTTGGAGTCCTCCACATCCGGCGAACAAATCTATAAATTTATATTTTTTTAGATGGGTCATTATTCGAGTTTAGATAGAAGAGTAATTGTTTAGCTATAATTTTAGCTAATAGAGGAGGGACTGCATTACCAACCTGTTTGTATTGTTGAGCCTTATTCCCATAAAAGATAAATTTATCGGGAAATGTCTGCAGTCTTGCACTTTCTCTAACTGTAGGGATTCTGTTCCATTTATAATGGAAATGAGACCGATGGCAAGTGTTTATAGTTGGAGAAGGTTTCTTACTATGGTAGCGAGTCAGGGCTTCATGATACTTATATAATCCTTCGTACTCTTTTGGCAATGCTTTATAGTTTTTTCCTTCTGGAATCATTGACAGAAACTTAACAGTTTTTTCCGAAGGAATAGACCCTATATGATTATATAAATGGGTTGATCCTTCACGTATCATTTTCTGGAAATCCGACTGGGGAGCCATAATATAGTCTTGGACTTCATCTCCATAGCCATTTTCCAAAGGGGGCAAATCCCCTATAGCTTGTTCACAAGTTATATAATCTTTTTCCGATAGTAAAGGCCTTGGAAATTCAAAAGGCCAGAAAGACTTCAAGAGTCCTACAAAAAACACTCTTCTTCTAGTCTGAGGGACCCCATAGTCTGGGGCGTATAGAATTTTTGGTACTATGGTATAGCCCAAATTAGAAAAATCTTCAATAATACGTTTTGCACCATAACCATTGTGGAGTTGAATTAAACCGGGAACGTTTTCCAATACGACACATTTTGGTTGGAAAATCTCGGCAATTTTCACCATAGCTTCGTATAAGCGATTCCTCTTATCTTCTTTAGCGCGCGGTCCTGCCAAAGAAAATCCTTGACAAGGTGGCCCTCCCACCAAGACATCCATACTATATTTATGAGACTCCAGATACTCAGAAATATAAGAAATATTGGCCAAATCGAATAGGTCTAATTTCATTCCTTTTGCATCCTTATGGTTCATCTCAAAGGACTTAAGAGCTGCGTCATCGAAATCTACTCCTAGTACGACCTTATATCCTGCTTCTTCAAATCCATAAGACAGCCCACCGCAGCCGCAGAAGATGTCTACAACATTGTATTGTTTCTTTTCCATTGCTTTAGAGGGTAAAATATTGGTTCTGTAAGGACATATATGATTGAGGTATAAAAGTCTGAGCCTCTACCCAGCGATAGAGACTCGTGCCCTTTATATTTGCAACTTCAAGTTTCATTGGTGCAAAATTACTCATTTTTCAGCAATTTCCCAAATCGTGTGGAGAAATGTATCGTTGGCATCCAATTTTAGTTGAGCATACTTGATATGTTTAAGGATTATATTCTCTTCTTTTGGACTCCAGCCATCACCTGGGGTATAGTGGCGATTTATTGAGTTTACGAAACACTCGATATAGAATCTTAGCCAATCAGGATGGTTAACATAGAATACTTCTATTTCCTTAGGATTAGTAGTGAATATGTAACGTGATGAGTCATATTCCAAGCTTGGACAAGTTACTTGAGCGATATGCTCCTTTTCGTCATAAGAGAAACTTTTGCTTAACCATCCTCTGGTAACATAATCACGATATTTCTGAGGATTTGAAATGGAATCGTTTTTGTTGAACTGAACGTAGGGACCTTTGAGCCAAATAGTTTTAGGTGTATCATTAAACTCATTATCTACCGAAATTACTCGTTGGGTAATAGGGCCGTTAGGGAAGCCATAGGTGACAAAATCACCTATACCTATGATGTATTTTTGCCCCTTTACAGTGTATTGGCCGTATGGGCGTGTACCATCTATTGGCCATTTGGGGAGTGAGCGGTTTTTCCATGAGTACAAGGATATATTATAGTGCTCCTTGATGTATTGATACATTTCCTGATAAGACCCACGAACATAATCAAGAGTTTTATACCCCTCCTTATAAAAACGAAGTTCGTAAATGGTACCATCTGTCCATATCGATGCTACCACAAATAAGTCTTGGTCGCCAATGTAGCATGTATATGACAGAGATAACACATAGCCCATATCTTCCCATGCGTATTGTTTGTAAATTTTCATGATAGTTATATTTTTATGCAAAGGTAAGTCAGGGGATGGGCAAAAATATTGCACAGTGACGTTAAATTTAGTTGTGTGTTTATTAAGTCGCCCCCTCTGGGGACTCAGAGAGGGAAGCTGCCCCTTACCCAGGTTCCCTACGGTAATATCCGGTTACTGCTAGCTCGCTCCCTTTGGGAGCTCATTTGTCAGAAACTCTTCGTCGAGATAGATATAATACATTAAGCAATCAATAAAAAAGCCCCTCCTGCCTACACTAGTGAACTACGTACCACGTAGCCGTTCAACGGGAAAGGGCCATAAGTTTGTGCAAATTTAAAGTTTTATTTTTAGATAAACAAATATTTGGAAAGAAAAGTCAGGGCATGGTCTCTTAAGCGATAGATGCATGCTCATGCTTAACTCTATCCACATAATTCATCCAATCCCTAAATAAATTGTCGATTTGTTTGGATTTTGTCAAAATTAGTAGTAATTTTGTAAAAAGTTTACGAAAACACCTCTAATTTGTCTTAAGTTTGACTATATGATAAGAGAATTCTGGGTTGAAAATTTCCTTTCGATACGCGAACGGCAGTCCCTGTCGTTCGTGACTAGATCGCAAGATCCGTACGTTACAGTTGAGATGCGCCCTGGAGAGCGCCTCAACAAGCTGGGCATTTTCTATGGGCCCAACGCCTCGGGCAAATCTAACATGCTCATCGCCATCCAGACTATTTTCGCTCTGCTCTGTTATCCAAATGCCAGTGTGACCGACAAAGTTAGGTCAAAGCCAGCTTTCGCTTTTCGAGATGATACCCCCACGCGGATGGGGATATCGTTTTATGCTCAAAGCGTGCGTTACGACTATCAAGTGGAGTATCTCCCAACTCGCATCTTAAAAGAGAGACTCGACTACTACCCAAACGGACAAAAGGCCCTGATGTATGAACGCACCTTTGTGGATGAGCACAAGGCATCGGCGATAAAATTCGGGAAGAGCCTTTCGATGGGTGCTCGCGCTAAATCGGCTCTCACTGAGAACACCCTCAACAATCATACCGTACTGGCAACTTTCAACAAAATCGCTCTTCAGGAGGGAGGGAGCTCTCTGGGGGCACTATATGGTTGGATACTCCAACATGTGCATGAGGTAAACTGCGATTGGCAGACTCCGGGCTTGACCACTTACCTAAAGGAAGTGAAAAGCAATCCGAATTTGTACGCGTATCATTTGGCAATGCTTGATAAGGCGGATTTTAACCTGACAGGATTTGATGTGAGACCAGTTAAAGTTGACCACAATGAAATTTTCAGAAAGTCAATAGAAAACGACCTGTCAATGAGCGAGGAGGAGAAAAAGAGATTCCTCAACGAACAGCGGGATGGGGTGTTCTTCAAGACCCATTCTGAAAATGGCGATTTCGAGGTCCCTCTTTCTTATCAATCCGAGGGCACTCTCAACTTCATACGCGCCCTCCGATTCCTATATGACCTGACCTCGGGCTGTCATGTGTATTTGCTCGACGAGTTAGACCAGAATTTGCATTATGATATGCTCAAGTTTTATCTGCAGACCTTCCTGATCAATTCATCAGCCTCGCAACTCATATTCACAAGCCAGGAATTGCAGTTGCTGGGTGAAGATTTCATCAATTCTAATCGGGAATCGGTGTGGCTGGTGGATAAGGATAAGGCTACGGCTGCGTCTTCTTACCAGAGAGCTGACACCTATGGCCTTCACCGAAATCAAAGCTTATACAATGCTTACCGCATAGGCAAGCTTAGCGCCGTACCCCAAGTGAAGTCAGTCCTTTATGATCAAATTATTTGACCTATGGACAAAAAGAAAACATCCATTGCCACTCTGATCATAGGAGAAGGAGAAACCGAGCAATTCTATATGATATCCCTAAAAAACGCCTTTCCTCAGCTTCGGAATGTCAGACCGGAATTGCCAAAGCATAGCAGTCTGGAGGATATGGAGGCCGAGATTGTAAAAGGAATAGAGATGGGATATGACCAAATCTTTTGCCTTATTGATATGGATACGAAGGATGATCCAACCGAAGCCAAGAAATATGCGTCTCTAAGAAAACGATACAATAAACCAGTAGTTAAGAAAAAGAAAGGCATAAACTGCCGAGTAGAATTTTTTGAAACCCATAGGTGCATAGAGCTTTTCTTTCTCTATTATTTCAAATACACCACAAAACCTTTTCGGTCGTGCAATGAGATAATAAAGGATCTTATAGGATTTGCCCCCTATGAGAAAGAGATAAATTTTTTCAGGAGGCATCCTATACATCAGCATTTCACTACCTATGGTGGCTCATTGGTCCAAGCCATCAAAAATGCTGAAGATTCTCTCATATCTAAATCACGCGAAGGTAGAGAGTATACCTTCTCAGAAATGGGGAGAATGCTAAAACAATTAATTCCAGATTTAAAGGAATCAAAACCTTAACATTGTTGAGCCTCTCCGAGGCTCGCTGGGAGGGGAGAAGATACCCCATGCTGACAGGGCGCGGTGCGCCCTGTCAGCATGGGGTTAACATTGTTACGCCTCTCCGAGGCGATTAAGGGATAGAGTAACACTTGGCGAAGCCAAGGCATTTGGCCAGGGCTATCGACAAAGTCCCATTATTGGGGGATTAGCGCTGGACGCGGCCATTGGCGGAGCCGGCGGCGAGGGCGTGGACCTCTGAGGCTGAGACCATGTTGAAGTCGCCGGGGATGGTCTGCTTGAGGGCTGAGGCGGCCACGGCAAACTCTAATGCCTCGCCGGGCGTCATCGTCAGCAAGCCGTGGATCAAGCCGCCCGAGAACGAATCGCCACCGCCCACGCGGTCGATGATGGGATTGATGTCGTAGCGCTTTGACAGGTAGAAATCCTTGCCGTCATAGAGCATGCCTTTCCAGCCATTGTGAGTAGCCGAGTATGATTCGCGCAGCGTCGACACTACATATTTGAATCCAAACTCATCCATCATAGCGCGGAAGATGCCCTTGTAGCCCTCGGCATCAGTGTTGCCGCTCTCGACATCGCCCTCGGGCTTGAAGCCGAGGCACAGCTCGGCATCTTCTTCGTTGCCGATGCACACGTCGACATACTGCATCAGCGGACGCATAATGGATTGAGCCTTCTCCTTAGTCCACAGCTTCTTGCGGAAATTCAGGTCAACGCTCACTGTGACGCCATGGCGCTTAGCGGCCTCGCATGCGAGGCGTGTCAGCTCGGCAGCCTTGTCGCTGATGGCTGGGGTAATGCCGCTCCAGTGGAACCAGTCGGCGCCCTCCATAATCCGATCGAAGTCGAAATCCTCGGGGTCAGCCTCGGCGATGGCCGAATGAGCGCGGTCATAAATCACCTTGCTGGGGCGCATCGAGGCTCCTGTCTCGAGATAGTAGATGCCCACGCGTTCGCCACCCCGACAGATATGGTCGGTACGCACGCCATAGCGGCGCAGAGCATTGACGGCCGCTTGCCCAATCTCGTGAGTGGGGAGTTTTGACACAAAGTAGGCCTCATGGCCATAGTTGGCGCAGCTTACGGCCACATTGGCCTCGCCGCCGCCGTAGCAGACGTCGAAGCTGTCGACCTGCACAAAGCGTTGGAAACCAGGGGTAGACAGGCGGAGCATAATCTCGCCCAGTGTAACAATCTTTGACACCTTAAAAAGTATAAACTAAGTAAAACAGAATTTTGAAGTTAAATTAAGATAATGGATTTTAACCACAGATTACACAGATTTTCACAGATTCCGCCATTGGTATCCATCATTTCTTAGAGGCGCAGTGGCGCCGACAGATTTCCACAGATGCCATCCGGATGGTCTGCGACATCTGTAAGCCCCTCGGGGCTCTATGAAATCTGAAAGTTGCTATCTAAGGCATCTGTGGAAATCTGTGGAAATCTGTGGTTAGTTCCTCTATAAAATTTAAAATAGTCCGGTTATTTATGACCTTATCCATTACTTCATATCCAGGTATTGCACCTTGTCCATGTCACCGTAGTCGAGGTTTTCGCCTCCCATGCCCCAGATAAACATGTAGTTGCTGGTGCCGGCTGCGGCGTGGATCGACCATTCGGGCGACATCACTGCCTGCTCATTGTGGAGCCAAATCAGGCGATTCTCCTGCGGCGCTCCCATCAAGTGGCAAATAGCGTTGCCCTCTGGCACATTGAAATAGAAATAAGCCTCGACTCGACGGTCGTGGGTATGGCATGGCATAGTGTTCCACACGCTGCCGGGCATCAACTCGGTGAGACCCATCTGCAGTTGGCAAGGACCCTCCTCGAGCACATTGGCCACTATGAGCTGATTGATCCAGCGGTCGTTGCTCTCCTCCATGCAGCCGGCATGGAATCGATTGGCCTTGATCGAGCCCTTGCGCCCATCGATAGTCACCAGCTGGGTCTTATAGGCGTGATGCGCCGGCGTAGAGTTGATATAGAATTTTGCCGGATTCTGCGCATCCTTGCTGCGGAATGTCACCTGCTTGTTGCCTCGGCCCACATACAGGGCATCCTTGAAGCTTAGCTCATAGTCCTTGCCATCAACGCTGACGATGCCATCGCCGCCAACGTTGATCACACCCAGCTCGCGACGCTCCAGGAAGTATTCAGCCTTGAGCGGGTCGATAGTCTCAAGGACCACAGTCTTGGCCACTGGCACAGTGCCGCCATAGATTAGGCGATCGTACATCGAATAGGTGAGTGTGATCTTGTCCTGGGTCATCACCTCGGGCATCATGAAATGCGAGCGCAACTGCTCGGTATCGTAATGCTTGACATCATCGGGGTGGCAAGCGCGCAGTATCGTATATTCGCATTGCGCCGAAGCCATCAGTCCAGCCGCCAATGCAAGCGTCATAAATATCTTTCTCATATTCAAAACATAATTTTAGAATTAAATTATAGAAATGAAGAAAACCACAGATTGACACAGATTTACACAGATTCCCAGAGCAGAATCTGTGTAAATCTGTGTCAATCTGTGGTTCCTATTCATATTAACAGTAAATTACAAGTTATTTACTGGTACATTATTCACTCTCCACCAATTCTTGTTCAGCGGGCTGCGGCACAGCGACGGTCGGGCGCGAGATGCGGCGGCGATTCCATATCACCAGCCCAAGGGTGCCAACAGTCAGGATGGCCGCTCCTGCCCATTTGAAATAGTGGCAGAGCGCAAAAATCATGCCTCCGAGCGGACTGCCGGCAAAGTCGAGACTGCCAGCGAGGAACGACCCCGGCACTTGCACAGCGCTATCCTCGGGATGCGCCAGCGCCACATCATGAGCTGCCGAGGTGAAGAATGGAGCCATCCATGTCACCAAATACAGAGCCATCACTACCACCACGATGCCCACAGCCAAGGTCTTGACCACGCTGCCGCGAGTGTAGGGCAATACCAACGGAAAGATGTAGAACATTCCCGCCAGCGAAGCCAAGGGCAAGAACTGATTGCCCGGCAGCGCCACGGCTATCACCAAGGTGATGGGTATCAAGATGATTGATGCCACCAAGGTAGTGGGGTGACCGATCACCAAGGCGGGGCTCATGCCAATCGACAAGCCCTCGGCGTTGCGGAATTTGCGCGCTATCAGGCTGCGAGTTGCATCGCTAATAGGCTTGAGGCCCTCGATAAACAGCACAGTCACACGCGGTATCAATTCCATCACGGCACCCATCTTCACGCCAAGCATAAGGATAGCCGGTATATTGTCAAGGATTTCTGCTCTGCTCTTGAATTGCAAGCAGCCGATGATGATGCCCACCACTACGCCGAGGAAGAGGGGCTCGCCCGCGATGCCGAACTTCTTCTTTAGGCCCTCAGAGTCAATTTCGAGCTTCTTCATGCCGGGTATGGCGTCCATGCCCTTGTTGATAGCCCAGGCAAAGGGAGCGAATCCAGCGCAGAATGGCTGCGGTATGCTGATGCCCTCTACATTCTTATAATAGCTTTGAAATTTCGGAGCCGTGACATCGGCAATCACCAGGGTGATTACATAGCAGATGATGGCGGCAAAGAAACCCCACCCCATCGAGCCAGTGGCGAAATACACCACAGCCCCGATAAAGGCGAAGTGCCAATAGTTCCACAGGTCGATATTCACTGTGCGAGTGCCTCGACACAGCAGCAGCAAGATATTGACCCCCAAGCACACGGGTATGATGAATGCACCCACTGCGGTGTTGTAAGCCACGGAGGCGGCCGCTGGCCAACCCATGTCAAACACCTTAAGCTGCAGGTCGTAGAGGTCGGTGATGGTCTGCAGCGGACCCGACATCGACGAGGTGAGCAGGGCTGTGACTATGCCCAAGCCCACAAAGCCCACGCCGACCCTCAGGCCGCTCATCAGCGACTTGTTGAAGCCCAAGCCAATGCTGACCCCAAGCACCAAGAAGATGATTGGCATCATCACCGCAGCCCCAAGCGCGATTATGTAAGCAAATACTGATTCCATCCAGCCTTATTACTTATTACTCATTACTTATTACTCTTGACTTTTGCCTTTTGACTTATTTCGGTTGTTTGCCAATGTAAGCCAAGATGCCGCCATCGACGTACAGGATGTGGCCGTTGACAAAATTTGAGGCATCGCTGGCCAGGAATACTGCCGGACCCATCAAATCCTCGGGCGTGCCCCAGCGGCCAGCCGGCGTCTTGGCGATGATGAACTGGTCAAAGGGATGGCGCGATCCGTCGGGCTGCAGCTCGCGCAGCGGTGCGGTCTGCTCGGTGGCAATGTAGCCCGGGCCGATGCCGTTACACTGTATATTTGCCTCGCCATACTCTGAGCAGATGTTGCGGGTCAGCATCTTCAGTCCGCCTTTGGCTGCAGCGTAGGCGCTGACTGTCTCGCGGCCCAGTTCGCTCATCATCGAGCAGATGTTGATAATCTTGCCATGACCCTTGCGTATCATGCCCGGAATTACGGCCTTGGCGCATATATACGGTGCCACCAGGTCGACATCGACCACGCGGCGGAAGTCCTCGACACTCATCTGCTCCATCGGGATGCGTTTGATGATGCCGGCATTGTTGACCAATATGTCGATGGTGCCTACTGTGGCCTCGATGTCATCGACCATGCGGCGCACTGCCTCCTCGTCGGTCACGTCGCACACGTATCCCTTGGCTTCGATGCCAAGTTCGCGGTAGGCTTTGAGTCCGCGCTCGACTGTCTCGCGACGCGAACAGTTGAATACTATCTTTGCACCGGCCTCGGCCAGAGCCTGGGCGATGGCCAAGCCGATGCCGTAGGCTGCGCCTGTCACCAAGGCTATTCTTCCATCAAGTGAGAAATTTACCATTGCTATTTAGATTTAAGTTGAAATTCTGGCTCAAAGTTAGCCAAAATCTCCCAATTTGATGGGGTGAATTTCGTCATTTTACATCTGATTTTTGTTCACCTACGCAAAATTAGCACCATTGGATTAGAAAACACTTAATTTTCGGATTAATTTCTTTCAATTTCGGATTAAAATTACGCCTTCAACCAGAAAAATTCGGATTTTTATCCTCTGATTGGCAAATTGTGAGTAATTTTGCCATCGCAAACCAAAATCAACCCTACCGATGAATATCAGACAAGCCACTCGCGCCGACGCCGAGCAGATAGCCCAGATCTACGACCCCTATGTGAGAAACACTGCCATATCGTTTGAGACCGACCCGGTGACCACCGAGCAGATGGCCGACCGCATCACTGAGATTTCGGCCCACGGTCCATACTTCGTGGCCGAGGAGCACGGCCGTATCTTGGGTTACGCCTACGCCCATCCCTGGAAGGAAAGAGCCGCCTACTCGCTCACCCTCGAAACTACTGTCTACGTCTCCCCCACTGAAAAAGGACGCGGCATCGGCACAGCCCTGATGGCCCGCTTAATTGACGACTGTCGGCGCCGAGGATTCACTGCCCTCATTGCTTGCATCACCGCTGAGAATGATGCCAGCATCATATTTCACAACCGCCTCGGATTCGAGCAAGTGTCGCATTTCCACAAGGTCGGCTACAAGCTGGGCCGTTACCACGATGTCATCGACATGGAGCTCCTCCTGTAGCAATCTGTGGAAATCTGTGTTAAGTAAGTGGTAAATTTAAAGTTAAACTATAACGAGTAAGTAAAAACACGGAGTTCACGGAGGGCCACGGAGGCCACGGAGATTTTACCATTCTCGGTCTCTTGCGTTCTCAATTCGGTCACAG
>JAJBUH010000030.1 GCA_020860445.1 Bacteroidales bacterium
TTAGAAAAATGTTTGGAAATTACTATAGAATGCCCCACATGGAGTGCGTAGCACGTAATGGGGGGGGGTTAATAGTATACTTGCATCCATAAATAAAGAGTGCGTAGCACGGCTCTCAAGAGCTGAGACCTATCAGGGTATTAAATTTACTTTTTAGTTTGGGAAAAAATGCGTAAATTTGCACGTGCGTTTCAGCACGTCAAAATTTCTACGCACTCAAATGGCCCAAGATAACCCCTCGTCAGGCCACAAACTGGCCAGTTTTTACAGAAAGCACCCCGTGGTTTGCCACATCGTGTTTATGTGCATCGCCTTCCTGATCATCGGGTGGGGCACCATGATATTCCTTGATATCTGGACTGCCCACGGCGACACCACGATTGTGCCCACAGTCGTCAACACCTCTACCCAGTATGCCGAGGCCCAACTGCGCGCCGATGGATTCACGGTCGAGGTCTCCGACTCGGTCTATGATGAGAAATACCCTCCCGGCACAGTTATCAGCACCTGGCCGCGCGGCGGCGCCACGGTCAAATCTGGTCGCGAAATCTACCTGACCATCGCCTCGTATGAGCCGCGCAAGGTCACCATCTCGATGCCCCTAACAAATGTATCGAGTCGCCAAGCCCTCAAATACCTCGAATCGCTCGACATCAAGAATGTGCGCATCGTCAACGTGCCTTCACAGTACGCCGACCTGGCGCTTGGTGCCAAATACAAGGGCAAAGAGCTGTCGATGGGCCAGCAGATTCCTATTAATGCCGAGGTAGTGCTCGAGGTGGGCACTGTGCCAAATTTCCCCGAGGTTGATGTCGATGCCGAACGTGATTCAAGCATCGACCGATATAGTGATGATGACACCTTCTCTACATCTGCCGCCTATGACTGAACCCGAACTCGACCCTATCGAGGATGTTGACATCCCCAGCGAGCCCACGATTGTCACAGCCGACGGCGTGGAGATGTATGAGCATTTCAGATTCGTGGCCGACAAGGGCCAGGAACTGTTGCGCGTCGACAAATTTCTGGTAGTGCGCATCCAGCGCGCCTCGCGCAACCGCATCCAGCAAGCCGCTGATGCCGGTTGCATCCTTGCCAACGGCAAGTCCGTAAAGAGCAACTACCGCGTCAAGCCCGGCGATGTGATCCAGATTGTGATGGACAGGCCGCGCTATGAGTTTGAAATCATCGCCGAAGACATCCCCCTCGACATAGTCTACGAAGACGACACCGTGTTGGTGGTCAACAAGCCGGCTGGACTGGTGGTCCACCCGGGCCACGGCAACTATTCTGGCACCTTGGTCAACGCTCTGGCTTGGCATTTCAAGGACAATCCCAACTACGATGTCACCGACCCGCGTCTCGGACTGGTGCACCGCATCGACAAGGACACCTCGGGTTTGCTGGTCATCGCCAAGACCCCCGATGCAAAGACCAATCTGGGCAAGCAATTTTTCAACAAGACCACTGAGCGAGAATATGTGGCCGTGGTGTGGGGCATCCCCTCGCCGCCCAAGGGTACCATCGTCGGCAATATCGGCCGCTCGATGCGCGACCGCCTACAGATGGCTGTCTATCCCGAGGGGTCTGACCAAGGCAAGCACGCTGTGACCCACTATGAGGTAATCGAGCCGCTGGTACACGCCTCGGTGGTAAAATGCGTGCTTGAGACGGGTCGCACCCATCAGATACGCGCCCACATGCGCCATATCGGGCATCCGCTATTCAACGACGCCCGCTATGGGGGTGACCAGATATTGCGTGGGGTCAAGACAGCGCGCTACGCGCAATTTATCAAGAATTGTTTTGAGCTCTGCCCGCGCCAGGCCCTGCATGCCCGCACTCTCGGATTCACCCATCCCGCCACCGGCGAGCGCATGCATTTTGAGGCCCCAATCCCCAATGATACCTCAGCCCTGATTGACAAATTGAGGACCCTCACCTCAGGGTGATGGCCTCAACGATCTCGATAATCTCGATACTATCGATAATCTCGATACTATCGAGAATTCTCGATAAATTTCGAGAGCTCTCGAGAATTCTCGACCCACTCTTGCCTCTTGACTTTTGACTTTTGACTTAATTATTCCCTATATCATGAATCTCACAAAGACTCTATCAATGTGCTCCCTAATCGCTCTGGCAGCCTGCTCTAAGGGCGAGCCACAGCAAGCCGACATCATCGACCGTCCCGACTACAAGAGCTCGACCGGAATCTTCGACATCGACGCTCTCGAGGCTCTCGGCCGCGTCGGCGGAGCAGCCGTCTCGCCCGACGGCTCCAAGGTACTCTATGGCATCTCGTATGAGAGCCTCGAGGAGAACGCTTCCAACCGCGACCTATACGTCAAGCCTATTGCCGGCGGTGACAGCACCCGCATCACCCGCACTCCCAAATCTGAGAGTTCGGCCGTCTGGATCGACGAGGCCCATATCGCCTTTATGTATCCCGACGACAATGGCAAACAGCAAATCTGGGTGATGAATGCCGATGGTTCGGCTCGCACCAAGGTCAGCGATGTCGAAACTGGCGTCAATGGCTTCCTGTTCTCACCCGACCTCAAAAAAGTAGTGGTAATCGGTAATGTCAAATACTCCCGCGATGCAGCCGACATCTATCCCGACCTGCCCAAGGCTACTGGCCGCGTAATCGATGACCTGATGTACAAGCATTGGGACGAATGGGTAACAGAGATACCCCACCCCTTCATCGGCGACTTTGACGGCAACCGCATCGACAATCTCCAGGACATCATGGCCGACGAACCCTACGAATCGCCTATGAAACCCTTCGGCGGAGCCGAATCTTTTGCTTGGAGTCCTGACAGCAAGAAGCTTGTCTACACCTCGCGCAAAAAGACTGGCATGGAATATTCGCTCTCGACCAATTCCGACCTGTATCTCTACGACCTGGACAGCAAGCAGACCACCAACCTCACCGAGGGCATGATGGGGTATGACACCAACCCGGCTTTCTCGCCCGACGGCACCCAATTGGCTTGGCTCAGCATGGAGCGCGACGAATACGAGGCTGACAAGAATCGTCTATTCGTGCTCGACCTCGCTTCGGGCCAAAAGCGCGACCTCACCGCCAACTGGGACTACACCATCGAGCAATTCGCTTGGAATCCCAATGGCCGTTCGCTCTGGTTCATAGCCTATTACCAAGGCACCGCACCTATCTTCTCAATCGATGCTCAGAGCTGCGAGGTTGCTACTGTAGCCGAGGGCATGTATGACTTCTCATCGCTCGCCCCCGTCAACGAGACCACGCTCGTCACCTCGCACCACTCGATGCTGCGTCCCGACGAACTGTTCCTGCTCGCTGGCACCGACCTGACACCGCTGACCGATGTCAACGGTTACATCTTCGCACAGCTCGACATGCCTCGCGTCGAAAAGCGCATGGTACCCACCACAGATGGCAAGCAGATGCTCACTTGGATAGTGTATCCTCCGAAATTTGACCCCACCAAGAAATACCCATCAATCCTCTACTGCCAGGGCGGACCGCAGAGCGCTGTCAGCCAATTCTGGAGCTACCGTTGGAATTTGGCTCTGATGGCCAGCAACGGCTACATCATGATTGCTCCCAACCGCCGAGGCGTGCCCGGATTCGGCACCGAGTGGGAGGAGCAGATTTCAAAGGATTATCCCGGCCAGAATATGCGCGACTATCTGAGCGCTGCCGACGACATGCGCAAGGAGCCCTATATCGACACTGCTCGCATGGGCGCTACTGGTGCCAGCTATGGCGGTTTCAGCATCTACTGGCTTGCTGGCAATCATAATGGCCGCTTTGCCGCATTGCTCGCCCACGCTGGCATCTTCAACACCGAAGCTCAGTATCTTGAGACCGAGGAGATGTGGTTCGCCAACTGGGATATGGGCGGAGCATTCTGGGAGAAGGACAACAAGGTGGCACAACGCACCCACTCGATGTCGCCCCACCGCTTTGTCGACAAATGGGACACTCCTATTATGATCAGCCACGGCGAATTTGACTACCGCATCCTGGCCTCGCAAGGCATGATGGCATTCAATGCTGCCAAGCTGCGCGGCATACCCGCCGAGATGGTAATCTTCCCCGACGAGAACCACTGGATCCTCAAGCCCCAAAACGCTGTGATGTGGCAGCGCCTCTTCTTCCGCTGGTTCGACCGCTGGCTCAAACCCTCTGAACAATAACCAAAGCCCCCTAACCCCCGCAGCGGGGGGAGGCTACCGCCTGCTGGGGGAGCCCCAATCAACATGATGCACCCAAATTCTATGTCAACAGATACAGATAAAACTCTCCCAGCAGGCGGTAGCCTTCCCCCGCTGCGGGGGTTAGGGGGCCGTGTCATTTCCCATCTGCTGCAGCACCGTGAATTGCTAAAGATGGAGTATGAATACGAAAAAGCCGAGTTTGAGCGCCAGACCCAATCGATGGGGTTAGCGCGCAAAGTCAAACGCGGCATGGTCTGGTGGCCCGTGACCATCAGCCGCTCATACTACAACTCGCTCAACCAGCTTGTACTCGAAATCACACGCGACTCTGACACCGACATTGAGCACCAGTTCGAGTTTGGTCGCCAGGTCTGCTTTTTCACCCAACACTCCGATGGCCAACTGCGCTACCTCAACATCAAGGCCACTGTCAGCTACGCCAGTGAGGATCGCATGGTTTTGGCCATGCCCTCGGCTGGCACCATAGCTATGATACAGAGCGCGGCAGCAGCCGAGGGCGCAACACTTGGTGTACAGTTATATTTCGACGAGACGAGCTATCAGGCTATGTTTGAGGCTCTTGATGCAGTCACCAATGCAAAGGGCAACCGCCTTGCCGAACTCCGCGACATCCTGCTTGGCACTGCTCCGACGCGTTTTCGCGAGATATTCCCGTCGCACTTCCCTTGGCTCAATGCGGCGCAGGAGAGCGCCGTAAACAAAGTGCTGGCATGTCGTGATGTGGCCATTGTACATGGGCCTCCCGGCACTGGCAAGACCACTACCCTGGTCGAGGCTATCTATGAGACCCTGCATCGCGAACCCCAAGTGCTGGTGTGCGCTCAGAGCAACACTGCTGTCGATTGGATATCGGAAAAACTCGTTGACCGAGGAGTAAACGTATTGCGCATTGGCAACCCAACGCGTGTCAACGACAAGATGCTGTCGTTTACCTACGAGCGCCGATTTGAGGCGCACCCCTCTTATCCTGAGTTGTGGGCCATCCGCAAGGAGCTGCGACAATTGCGCTCCAAGGGACGCCGAGGCTCATATCAGGAACGCGAATCGCTGCGCTCTCGCATCTCGCGCTTGCGCGACCGCGCTACTACGCTTGAGGTGGCTATCAATGCCGACCTATTCCGCCAAGCCCATGTGGTGGCATCTACCCTGGTGAGCAGCAACCATCGGTTGCTCTGCGGGCAGCGTTTCGGCACACTCTTTATCGATGAAGCGGCTCAAGCCCTCGAGGCGGCTTGCTGGATAGCAATTCGCAAAGCCGATCGCGTGGTACTTGCCGGCGACCATAAACAACTCCCTGCTACCGTCAAATGCTATGAGGCGGCTCGCGCTGGCCTCGACCGCACACTGATGGAGCAGGTGGTGCAGTCCAAACCAATGGCTGTAAGCCTATTGCAAGTGCAATACCGCATGAGCCGTCCGATTATGGAATTCCCATCGCGCTGGTTCTACGGCGGTCAGCTTCGCGCCGCGCCCGAGGTAGAACATCGCAGCATCCTCGATATGGACCGTGCCATCTCGTGGGTGGATACCTCAGAGATGGATTTTAAGGAGGAATTCGTAGGCGACAGCTTTGGGCGCATCAACAAGCCTGAGGCACAGCTCCTGCTCGACCATCTCGAGCAGTACATAGCCCGCATCGGGGCCGACAGAATGCTCGCCGAGCGCATAGATTTCGGCATCATCTCGCCCTACAAGGCGCAGGTGCAATATCTGCGGCAGCAGATAAAACAACGGATGGCGCTGCGGCCATTCCGCAACGCCATCACGGTCAATACTGTCGATGGTTTTCAGGGTCAGGAGCGCGATGTGATCTTCATCAGCCTGGTGCGCGCCAACGATGAGGGCCAAATCGGCTTTCTCAACGACCTGCGGCGCATGAATGTCGCCATCACTCGCGCTCGCATGAAGCTAGTCATCTTTGCTGACGCCTCCACCCTGTCCCATCATCCATTTTACCGCCAACTGTTAAAAAGTATAAGCGATAAACGATAAAGGATAAGGTGGCCATCCGGATGATACCTTATCCCTTATCCTTTATCCCTTATCCTTATTAAGGTAGAAGTACTTCCAGAGGGGAGCGGCCATAAGAGCCTGCTTGATTTCATCGTCTTTGAGGAGCTGCAGCACCTCATCTTCGCGCATCAGCACCACCTCAATATCCTCGGTGGCATCAAGATGCTGCTCAGTGGTGCGCTCCACGCCACGCGCCAAATAGCAATATGTCAGATTGTTCGTCACCGACGGATTTCCCGAAATCACAGTCAGCAACTGCCAAGTGCCTCCAGTGTATCCCGTCTCTTCTTCCAGTTCGCGCCGAGCTGCCTGTTCAGGCGTTTCGCCTTTTTCGGCCACGCCAGCGCAAATTTCATAACTGGTTTCTCCCAGTCCGTAGCGATACTGACGCTCCATCACAAACATCCCATCAGGGGTGATGGCTATCACATTAATCCAGGTCGGGTATTCCAACACATAAAATTCTGGGTTGACCTTGCCATTGGGCAATTCAACCATGTCTTTCCTGACCGTCATCCATGGCGGTCGATTAAAAATCAACTCGCTCTTAAGCGTTTTCCATTTCTTGTCTTCCATAATCTAAATTTTAGGGGGCCGCGCTATGGTTCTACCCAATCTACTATATGTGGGGCTGCGCCGAGCTCGAAATGGAGCTTGGCGATGCCGAGGCCTATGGCGGTGTAGAATCCGAATCCTTTCTTTGCTTGCACCCGGTTGTCTCCCAGCCATTTGAATCTGAATTTCTGTTGATTCATCGCGGTCGGAGCCAATATCGACATTTGCACCCCGTGCCTTACCCATTCGGGCGAAGCTCCATAGTTGGCGCATATCTCTTCCGGGCTCTTGATAGTATGATGCTTGCCATGGCCCTGGCCATAGCCTACGGCAATGAGAGCCTTAAGTTCGTCCTCATCGCGCAGCCTTATCAGTGTCTTGACAGTCTTTTTGCTGAATGTCAGGCCCACCCAGCATGTGTTGAGGCCCAACTGCTGCGCAAGCAGCACAAACTGTTCGCCTCGGTATCCGCAGCGCTCATCGCTGCCCTTAGGGCCGATTACCGCAACATAATTTCTCACCCCCTCGAAATGGCCATAATGCGCGAGTTTAGACACCCCGAAAGCCATTGGCTCCTCAGTGAATAGTTGCAGGTCTATGCCGTCGGCTTCATTGCCCTCGGCGAGACATTGCTCGAGCTGCCTCTTTACATCCTCGGGAATTGGTCGGTCGATGTAAGAGCGTATTGAATGGCGATCTTCGATCGCCTGTAGTGTCAATTCTATCATTTTCAATCCCATTATGCTCGTCTTTTTAATAAATCATTCGCAAATATACTCATTTTTCTTGAAATCCAAACATTTTCCCTCAAAAAATATAGTGTGGCTGCGCCGCCCCCGGCGCTAAGCATTAAACTTCTGCTTAGCGCCGGGGCGGCGCGGCAACACTGGGGCTCTCCACCACATCTTTTTGTTGGTGATGTCAGGGATTTTTAGTAATTTTGCGGTAAAATCTGACGATGATGCCTTTAGACTTTGATTTTCCGCCCTTGGCATGGGCGCTGTGGGGAGCCGCCGCGCTGTGCCTGATATATATTAACACTGTGTATTGCAGCCGCATACGCCGCGTAAGGCGTATCAAAGCGCAGTGCGATGCCGCCGAACCAACCCCTGCCGATGCTGCGCCATGGCCCACGGCTTCGGTGGTGATTTATGCGCGCAACGAATCAGAGGCCCTCGAGCGCAACCTGCCGCGCATACTGCGCCAGGAATACCCGGGGCGATTCGAAGTCATCGTTGTCAATGAGGGAGCCTCTGAGGAAACCTCGATGGTAGTCGGTGCTCTCAAAGCCGTCTATCCAAACATCTACCTAACCTTTACCCCCGATGGGGCGCGGTCGCTGAGCCGCAAGAAACTTGCCCTAACCCTCGGCATAAAAGCCGCCAAGGGCGAGGCTGTGCTTATAACCCAAGCCGATGTCAACATACCATCGGCTTGTTGGCTCGCCGCTATGATGGAACCGCTGCGCAATCCCGACATCAGCATAGTACTCGGCTATGGCCAAGCAGCCATACCAGAGCAGCGCATGCCGGGACGTCTGACACGCGCCTTTGACCTCGGTGCCGATGATGCCGCATGGATCAGCGCCGCTGGCGCTGGCAAACCTTACCGTTGCTGCGGATACAATCTGGCCTATCGCAGACCGATATTTTTTGAGAACAAAGGTTTTTCGCGTTCGCTCAATCTGCGCGAGGGCGATGATGATATTTTCCTGACTGAGATTACGACAGGACGCACGGCCAAGCCGCAGCTTGCCGAGGATGCAATGGTGAGCCGCGAGGCTATGCCGTTTATGCGGTCGACACGCTCGACGCGTGTCGACCATGCCTTCACCGGGCGCGCATTGTTCAAGACCTCACGACGCTTGATGGTGATGGGTGAATGGGCTATTTGGCTGATACTGGGACTATCAGTGGCTGCCCTATGGGTAGCAGGTTGGGCCAATTGGGCTGGAATAGCCATCACGGCTCTGCTGGTAGTGGGCAGTTGGGCATTTGTGGGAGCAGCATGGCACCGCACGCTCACGACCCTGCGCGTGCCGCATTGGCGCGCAGCTCTGCCCTTCCAGGCCATGACCCGTCCACTCCGCAACATCGGTATCAACCTAAGGTCCCGCTTTGCCGCCTCCCCCTATACCTGGTCGGCCCCCTAACCTATTTTTTTACTACAGCCGTACTCTCGCGACGGATGTCGGCGCCGAGGGCGCGGAGGCGTTCGTCGATATCTTCGTAACCGCGCTCAATCTGGCTGATATTCTCAATCTTGCTGATGCCTTTGGCGCTGAGGGCGGCGATAAGCATGGCGATGCCAGCACGGATATCTGGCGAATACATGCGATGGCCGCGCAATGGCACCTTGTGGTCGTGACCGATAACCACGGCGCGGTGCGGGTCGCAAAGTATGATTTGCGCGCCCATGTCAATCAGGCGGTCAACAAAGAATAGGCGGCTCTCAAACATCTTTTGGTGTATTACCACCGACCCCTTGCACTGTGTGGCTGTTACCAACATCACTGACAACAAGTCAGGACTCAATCCCGGCCATGGCGCATCGGCGATTGTTAGTATCGACCCATCAAGATTGGTTTCAATCTCATAAGTCTCTTGCTCTGGGATATAGATATCGTCGCCTCGGCGCTCGAGCTTGATGCCGAGTTTGCGGAAAGCATCGGGGATGATTCCAAGATTCTCATACGACACATCTTTGATAGTTATGGCACTGCGATTGAGCGCAGCCATGCCAATGAAGCTGCCCACCTCGATCATATCGGGCAGGATTGTATGGTCGGCTCCAGCGGGTTTGGCTCCGCCAGTTATGCGCAACAGATTCGAGCCAATGCCGTTGATCTTCACGCCCATGCCCACAAGCATGCGGCAAAGCTGCTGCACGTAGGGTTCGCACGCGGCATTGTATATTGTGGTCTCGCCATCAGCGAGTACGGCAGCCATGATAAGGTTGGCAGTGCCGGTAACCGATGCCTCATCGAGCAACATATAGCAGCCTTTCAAGCCATTGGGTGCCTTGAGACAATAGGCGTGGCGAGCCATGTCGTACGAGACGGTGGCTCCGAGTTTTACGAGGCCAGTGATATGGGTGTCGACCTTGCGGCGACCGATCTTGTCACCACCGGGTTCGGCAAAGTAGGCCTGGCCAAAGCGAGCCAAGAGCGGACCCACGACAAGCACCGAGCCACGCAACGACCCGCAGCGGCTGATAAATTCATCGCTATTGAGAAACTCTTCGTTGATATCATCGGCTTGAAAACTGTAGGTGTCCTTGGCCAGGCGCTCGACCTTTACGCCCATCGACTTGAGAAGTTCGATCAGGTTGCGCACATCGAGGATGTCCGGCACATTGCGGATTACTACTGGCTGGTCAGTGAGCAGCACGGCGCTGATCACCTCGAGAGCCTCATTTTTAGCCCCCTGGGGACGTATCTCGCCACTCAGCTTGTGGCCTCCCTCTACGATATATGTACTCATATTAAGTCAAAAGTCAAAAGTCAAAAGTCAAAAGTCAAAAGTCAAAAGTCAAAAGGAAATCAAATGGGGCTCCCCCAGCAGGCGGTAGCCTCCCCCCGCTGCGGGTGTTAGGGGGGGGCCGTGGCTTACACCTTCTCCACCTCAGGTGTCAATTCGATGCCGAAGCGGTCGAGGACTGAGGCGGCGATGGCTTGCTCGAGGGCGATGATGTCAGAGGGTTGCGCCTTGCGGTCGGGATTGGTGATGACTAACGGCTGATTGTGCCAGACAGTGGCTGGGCCCAGGCTCTTGCCCTTCCAGCCGCACCGCTCAATAAGCCAGGCAGCAGGGATTTTGACCTTGCCATCGGGCAAGTCGTAATGAGGTACGGTCAGACCAGATGCGGCGGCTACGACGCGCTCGTAGACCTCGCGGTCGACCACGGGATTCTTGAAATAACTGCCGGCGCTCGGCACAACTGCCGGGTCGGGCAATTTGTCGCGGCGAATAGCAGCCACGGCATCGCGCACCTCGGCCGGAGTCAAGGTCTTGGGGTCGCGGCCCTCAAAGGCTTTCTTGAGTGCCGGGTATTCGAGATTGGGACACGGAAATTTGTATACCAGCAATTCGACGGTGTGCACGATGTAGCGTCCTTTGTTCTCTGGGGCCTTAAACATCGAGGTACGGTAACCAAAGTCGCAATCCCATTGCGGAAAATAGAGAGTGTCGCCCAGTTGTTTGTCAAAGGCGTGGACATCCATGGCGCGATAACCCATCTCGGTGCCGTAGGCGCCGGCGTTTTGCACCACGGCAGCGCCGACTTCGCCGGGAATTGAGGCGAGGTTCTCCAAGCCCCACAGGCCTTGGTCGGTAGTGATGCGCACCAGGTCATCGAGCTTCATGCCAGCATCGACCACGAGGTTTACGCGGTCGATCATGTCCATGTATTTGATGCCCTTGGCGCGGCAATGCAGCACGGCCCCGTCATAATCCTGAGTGAACAGCAGATTACTGCCGCTGCCGATATGGATATGGCGAGGCAACCCTGCGGCGAGACGCAGCACTTCGGGGATTTCTTGTGGACGGTCATATTCGATGAATCGGGCACAACGCACTTTCATGCCAAAGGTGTTGTGCTCGCTGAGGTCATAATTATCAATAGTCGAAACCATAATGGGCTTTTTCTTTATAAACAACAGAAAAAAATACTCTTTGTTGTACTAAATCGCCCCCCTTGGGGGCTCTGAGGGGATGGTCAGGCCTTTGACCCTGCATTCCCTACGGTCATGCAGGGTTACTACTAGCGCCCCCCTTGGGGGCTCTGAGGGGATGGTCAGGCCTTTGACCCTGCATTCCATACGGTCATGCAGGGTCAGGAAATGGGCGTTCTCTCCTCAGAGCCCCCAAAGGGGGCGATTTAGTGGAGAAAACTTAAATTTATGTGAATAAATCATAATTTAAATTTAATCAATTTATGGTTAGAGAAATTATGAGTAATTTTGTGGCAAGAATATCAATTCCCTAACAGGGGCATAACTTTTAGACAATGAAGAAACTAACCGTTGCGCTGACGGCGATAGCAGCCTCAGCTATGGCTCTACAAGCCGAAACTCTAATCCGTGTCAATAGCGTGGGCTACCTCACCGATGATTCAAAGGTGGCCGTATTGCTATCCCATGAGCCAATCCAGGCTGAATCGTTCTCAATCATCAATGTCGCTAATGGCAACACGGTCTCGCTCCCCGCCAAGAGCGTGGGCGAATATGCGCCGTTTGCCTCGACTGCACGTCTCGACTTCTCATCAGTGACCGAACCCGGTTCATACCGCATCGAAGCCGCTGGAGTCAAGTCGCCAATTTTCCGCATCAGCGATGACGCCTACGCCGGCCTCAATGAGATACCCCTGCGATACATGCGCCAACAGCGTTGCGGCTACAACCCGTTCTTGCGCGACAGCTGCCATCGCCACGACGGCGTGGTGGTGCTCCACCCCACCCTCGAGGGTCAGCATATCGATGTGACCGGCGGTTGGCACGATGCCAGCGACTACCTGCAATACCTGACCACTTCGGCCAACGCCACCTACCAGATGCTCTTTGCCTACTCGATGAATCCCGATGTTTGGGCCGATGAGTACGATGCCGCCGGGAACCCCGGAGCAAATGGCATACCCGACATCCTCGACGAGGCTCGCTGGGGCTTGGAGTGGATGGTCAAGATGAATCCTGACAGCGCTACCTATTTCAACCAGATTGCCGATGACCGCGACCACCGCATGGCTCAGCTGCCTACCGGCGACAAGGTCGACTATGGCTGGGGCGATGGCGGAGCCCGTCCAATCTACCCCTGCTACGGTGCTCCTTACGGACTGCAGAAATACAAGAACCGCAGCCGTGGCCTGGCCAGCTCAGTAGGCAAATACGCCTCATCATTCTCGCTCGGCAGCCAGCTTTTCAGCAAAATCGACCCCGCGTTTGCTGCCGACATCGCTCAGCGTTCGGCCCACGCCTACGCTGTGGCTAAGGCTAACCCCGGTGAGTGCCAGACTGCTTGCTGCGTGTCGCCTTATTTCTACGAGGAAGATAACTGGGCCGACGATATGGAACTCGCTGCCATCGAGATGTTCAAAGCCACTGGCGACCGCTCATACCTGACCGATGCCATCGGTTACGGACGCCTCGAACCCGTCACCCCCTGGATGGGAGCCGACTCGGCTCGCCACTACCAGTGGTATCCCTTTGTCAACATCGGCCATTTCCAGATCAGCCGTCACGGCAATGACAGGGAGAAGCAAGAATTTGTGCGCAATATGCGTTCGGGTCTGAGCCGCGTGGCCGACCGTGCCGAGGGCAACCCATTCTGTAACGGTGTGCCTGGCATCTGGTGCTCCAACAACCTGACTGTGGGCCTGATTACCCAAGCCATGCTGTATCGCCAGCTCACAGGCGATGAGCAATTCCGCGAAATGGAGACCTCTCTGCGCGACTGGCTGTTCGGTGTCAATCCCTGGGGCAAGACCATGATCATCGGCATCCATCCCGATGCAGACTATCCCAAGGATCCGCACTCAGCGTTCACCAACCTACACCAATATCCCATCGATGGCGGCTTGGTCGACGGACCCGTGTATTCCTCGATCTTCAACTCGCTGTGGGGGGTGCATCTGCGCAACGAGGACCGCTACGCGGCCTATCAGGGCGGACAGCTCGTGTATCACGATGATTACAACGACTATTCGACCAATGAGCCTACCATGGACGGCACCGCCTCCCTAACCTACATGCTCTCCTCCCTCGCCTCACCCCGTAAAAAGTAAGTCCCACCCTGACCTTTCCCAGCAGGCGGTAGCCTCCCCCCGCTGCGGGGGTTAGGGGGCCGATTAATTTTTTTGGAAAAAGATTTTGTGGTGTGGGAAAAAATGAGTAATTTTGCACGCCATTACGAATAAGGGCGCCCTACCAGCGCCGTACATTCAAGAATTGACAACAAAATAGAGCTCTATACAACAATGAAAGAAGGAATCCATCCTAAAAATTACCGCGAAGTGGTGTTCAAAGACATGTCAAACGATGAAATCTTCATCACCCGCAGCACAGTGGCTTCGCGCGAGACTATCGAAGTAGACGGCAAGACCTATCCTCTGGTGAAGCTCGAGATCACCAGCTCGTCGCACCCCTTCTTCACCGGCAAGCAGAAGCTGGTGGACACCGCAGGCCGCGTCGACAAGTTCATGAGCCGCTACGGCAACCGCAACAAGAAATAATCCCCTCCACGGATATATCTAAAAAAGGAAGCATCCCCATCAGGATGCTTCCTTTTTTATTCTACACAGAGGCGACCCTACGGGCCGCATAAGAGGGTGATCTATTGGCACTCCTACACAGAGGCGACCCTACGGGCCGCGTGGGAGGGTAATGCCACGCATGGGGATTAATAGTTCTCAGCGCGCACCTGGAAGTATGCCTGCGGGTGGGCGCATACCGGGCAAACAGCCGGAGCCTCCTTGCCAACCACGATGTGGCCGCAGTTGGAGCACTGCCATACGGCTTCGCCATCCTTTGAGAACACCTTGCGGTCCTCGATATTCTTGAGCAGCTTGCGATAGCGCTCCTCATGCTCACGCTCGATGCGGGCTACGCCCTCCATCTTAGCGGCGATTTCGTCGAAGCCCTCTTCGCGAGCCTCGCGAGCCATACGCTCGTACATGTCAGTCCACTCGTAGTTCTCGCCAGCTGCAGCCTCGGCCAGATTCTCCTCGGTGGTGCCGATAGCGCCACCGTTGAGGTATTTGTACCAGAGCTTGGCGTGCTCCTGCTCGTTCTTGGCTGTTTCCTCGAATATGGCAGCCATCTGCACATATCCGTCCTTCTTGGCCTTAGAGGCGAAGTAGGTGTATTTGTTGCGGGCCATCGATTCGCCGGCAAAAGCGTCCTTGAGGTTCTGCTCGGTCTTAGTGCCCTTGAGAGATTTTTTTCTGTGCTCATTACAATAAATTGAACGAATGGGGTTAATACGAAATTTAGTTTCTATAGGATTTCTCTCTATTGGAAATCGGTACAAAGTTAGCACAAAAAATCGAATCATCATACACTAATAGATTAAAAAAATCAAAGATGGTCAGAAATTCACCTATATTTGACGAAAATTAGGCTATCGGGATAAAAGAATAATTGCTAACTTTGCCGTAACAACAACCGATTATTCACATCATCCTAACCCATGAGACGTTTCATTTCCATATTCTTCATCCTATCCGTGACCCTCGGCGCAATGGCCGAGCAAAAGGGCAAGCAAGTGTTCACTATCACCGACCCCGACTATGAACTGAGTCCGTACACCGGCCTGACCCGCAAGCACTGGGTGCAAGCTGCCGAATATCTCCTCGACGGAGCATTCGGCTACATCCACAGCCTCGACGACCCTATGTATTTCCCCAAGCAACTCGACAAGACTTATCCCAACAATGAGGCAAGCGTGCCGGTGGCAAAACTCGAGGGACTGGCCCGCACCTTTTTCCTCTCAGCTCCTCTACTAAGGGAAAATCCAGACCTGACCTTCAACGGCATCAAATGCGCCGACTATTACCGCCATCAGGTGCTGAGCCTGGTCGACCCTAACAGTCCCAATCTGATTCCATTCCCGCCCAAAGGCCCCGCGCAGACAATGCTCGAACTCGGAGCCATCTGCCTCTCGCTCAAACTGTCGCAACCCGTGGTGTGGGATACATTTACTCAAGAGCAAAAAGACCGCCTTGCCGAAATGCTCAAGAGCTATGGCGAGGGGCCAACAATCGGCAGCAATTGGCAATTTTTCAACTCCTTCATCCTGAGTTTCCTTAAGGACCAAGGCTATCAAATAAATGAGGAGTATCTCAGAGAGCGCCTCGTCAACTTGCTGGCCCTGTATCGCGGCGAGGGATGGTACAATGATGTTCCAGCCTACGACTATTACAGCATGTGGGCATTCCAGACCTACGGCCCGCTGTTGGCCATGCTCTACGGCGAGAAGCAATACCCCGACCTGGCCGAACAATTCCTGAGTCACCAGCAAGACATGCTGGATAATTACCCTTATATGTTCGCACGCGACGGTCGCATGAACATGTGGGGCCGCAGCCTCCCATACCGCTTCGCCTCGGTGGCGCCCTTCACCCTGCTCGACCGCCCAGGCTTAGAGAATGTGAATTTCGGTTGGCTCAGACAGATATCCTCGGCCACGCTGATGCAATTCATGGGCCATCCCGACTTTATGCAGGACGGTGTGCCTACCATGGGCTTCTACGGTCCATTTGCTCCGTGCGTGCAAATCTACAGCTGCCGAGGCAGCGTGTACTGGATGGGCAAAGCATTTTTCAACCTGCTCATGCCCGAAGATTCCCCCTACTGGACAGCAGTCGAGAATCAAGGGCCGTGGGAGACCGAACTTAAGCCAGGTCGCTCGTACGACCGTTTCCAGCCAGCAACCAACCTGATGATTACTGACTACCCCAACTGCGGCGGTGCTGAGATGCGCTCATGGTGCCACGAGACAGTGGCTGCTGACTGGCAGAAATTCCGCAGTTCGGAGAATTACAACAAGCTGGCCTACCACACCGAATTCCCCTGGATGGCCGACGGTCCTGACGGTCTGGTTTCGATGAACTATGCCACCCTCAACCCCAAAGGCGAGTGGGAAGTGTTACGTCTCTACGATTTCCAGAGCTATGACGATGGCGTGTATCGCCGCGACGCCGTGCTGGAATCAGATTCAGACTACAAATACCAGCTTGCCGACATCACACTGGCCGACGGAGTGCTGCACATCGACAGATTCACCACGCCACAGTCCACTACTGTGCATCTTGGTACATACTCATTGCCAGATTTGGGCAAAGGGATAACGAGCAACGCAATCACCAACAAAGATGGACGCAAAGCCATAATCATCGACAATGGACAATACCAAGTGGCAGCCGTCACCCTCAGCGGCTGGGACAAAATCCAGGATGGCCGAGGCAGCGGACTACATCCTATGGCAAAAGATTGCGCAGTAGTCATCACCCAAAAGCAAGCAACCCCCGGCACCACAATGCTGGCTACGTTGCACCTGTGGAAAAAATCAGACACGCCATTCACCGAAACTGAACTGTTCCCAGACATCAAGATTACCCATAGCGGACAAGACATAGCAGTGACTATGCCCGACGGATCGACCAAGACAGTGCGCTAATCCGGACCATCCTCAACGTTCACCCACGGAGACAATCAATATCGAATCTCCGGGGTGAATGATTGTGTACGGCCACAAACATCGCTTCACCAACTTTTTGTTGATGGCAACCGCAGCGCGCCCGACTATGCCCAGGCGCTTCAGCATCTCTTCGATTGAGCTTCCGTCAGGAAAAGTGCTCTTAATATTATCCTCTCTTAGCAGCATAATGTCAAATCAGATTAATCTACCGCAAATATAGCGTTTTTTATGGAGATTTCCAAAAAAATCGCTACCTTTGCAGACTAAATCCCTAAATTTTTGTCAGACGCCCCAACTCGGGGCCTCCAATCATAAAAACTGATAGATGAGACTTGTAATCGAAAAAGACTACGACGCAATCGGGACTTCAGCAACAAAAATTGTTACAATTCATAACTTTCTGACTTAAAGACT
>JAJBUH010000136.1 GCA_020860445.1 Bacteroidales bacterium
CATACGCAAGAGCTGTCGTGTTAAAATCGTATTAAAATTCGTGCGGTAACCCTGCCACTGCACCATAAGGGTTTGGAAGATTCAAATATTATTGGTAACTTTGCATCCGATTTAAATTAGAGTATGTCAAAGCAACCACATAAAGAAGAAATCAAACAACCTAAGAATGTCATCACCAAGGGGCAGAAGCTATGGCGCGCCATAAGCGACCCTTGGTGGTTGGGGTGGTTTTTGCTGCGCAAGGCTTCGCCGTTGATTAAGAATGATAAGACATTTATCAAGTGGGAGTATTTCTTCCAGATGAAGAAATTTCCAAATCTGACGAATCCCACCACATTTAACGACAAGCTGCAGTGCATGAAGCTCTACGACCAAAATCCCCTGTACACTCAGGTGGTGGACAAGAGCTTATCAAAAGAATATGTGGCTCGGGTGTTGGAATCGGAAGAATATATCATACCTACGCTGGGTGTTTGGGACAAGTGGGAAGACATTGACTTTGACGCTCTCCCTGACGAATTTGTGCTTAAGACCACACACGACAGCGGCGGCGTGGCAATGGTTAGGGACAAACACTCTGATGATTTGGCTAAAGCCAAGAGCAAGATAGAGAAAAGTCTGAGTCACAATTTCTTTCTGGAGCATCGCGAATGGCCATACAAGTCAGTCAAGCCCCGGATAATAGCCGAGCAGCTGGTGCACTCGCTGACTGACGGCGGTTTGAGAGACTATAAGTTTTTTTGTTTCAACGGCGAACCCCGCATGTTGCTTTTGGCGAGCGATCGGGCGAGGGATGTGAGATTTGACTATTTCGACATGGACTTCAACCACCTGCCCTTTGTGCAAGGCCACCCTTGGGCTAATGTTATGCCAGAGAAGCCAGCCAACTTTGAGCAGATGAAGGACTTGGCGCGGCGCCTCTCGGCTGCCTTCCCGCAGGTGAGGGTTGACCTGTACAGCGTGGGCGATAAGATATATTTTGGCGAACTCACCTTCTTCCACTTCTCGGGCAATGTGCCCTTTGTTCCCGCCGCCTGGGACCAACAAATAGGCGAGTGGTGGATCACCGCCAACTACCTGCCACCACAGGATTGACAATAATTCTAGCTTTTTCACGTTAAAATTAAACCAATATTGGTGAGGACTTAATTCAAAAGGAGATTAGTATGCGAGTTGCACATGTGGTATGGGGCCTTAACTATGGAGGCATTGAGACCATGCTTGTCAACATAGTAAACCAACAAATACAGTTGGGTGCTGATGCATACATCGTGGTGCTAAATAATCAGTATGCACCAACTCTGATTGAAAAATTAGATTTTCGAGTTAAGGTTATATTAGGGCAGCGTGGTCAGAATTCCAAAAATCCAGGGTTGATTTCATGGTTTAATCATGTTCTCACCGACATATCTCCTGATGTAATACACTTCCATTCAAGCAAAGCTATAGGGTTATTGAAACGCAGCATGAGGTCGAAGGCTGTTGTGACCCTACATGACGTACCACGTGGACTTACGCGGAATAGGTATCTTCCCAGCTTTATATCTAATCAGTTCTTGATATTTAATTTATGGGGTATCAATAATGGATGTGTAGGGAATATTGACAAGTTTAATAAAGTCTTTGCCATCAGTAAAGCAGTTAAAACTCAACTTCAGGAAAAGTATGGGATTCACAGTAAATTGATATATAATGGGATCCTAAGTGGATTGTTTAAACCTCGCTCTCTCCATACTCCCACTGATTTTTTCAGAATAGTGCAAGTTGGACGTTTGGATTACGCAAAAAAAGGACAAGACCTCTTATTGAAAGCCTTGACAAAACTCCCAAATAATGTAGTGGCCGATTTCATAGGCGAAGGGCCAGATTTAGAGGAGTTGAAAAGAATGGCTAAAGATTTAGGATTAGAAGCCCGTGTTAATTGGTTGGGGACAAAGACCCAAGAGTACCTATACGAGCATCTGCGTGATTATGACCTCTTTGTACAGCCATCGCGATTCGAAGGTTTTGGCTTGACAGTAGCTGAAGCCATGGCAGCTCAAGTGCCCACAATAGTCTCATCTGGCGAGGGCCCAGAAGAAGTAACTCAAGGTGAGCGCTTTGGGTGGGTTTTCAAAAGCGAAGATGTCGATTCATTGGTGGAAAAGATACAATGGATATATAATCATTATCAGGAAGCCCTTGAAAAGGCAGCAAAAGGCCGCGAACACATACTATCTAACTTTGATGTCAAGGCAACAGCTAAAAATTACCTTGCCTCCTATCTATTTGAGGAATCCGAATAGCCAGAGGGGGATTTTGTTGCCACGACCCACCAAGGTATCATCTATGGCCAGATAACTTTGGGGGATGTCTTTGATTTGATTGAAGCTTTTACGAGCCCCACCGACCTCAAAGAGATATTTGCCATCGAGCACATAGTCGCCCTTTGAGGACGAGGTAACGCTGCCTATCTCGGCGAGTTGCGACACGAAGAAGGTCTCTCTGACTGTGCCTATCTCGGGGTTGGTGGCCAGAGCATACATCAGATTGGAATTGCCTAATAGGATTTTCTCGGGCTTAACCAAGCTGTGGTACGACTTTTCCTTTTCGGTGACTAAGAACAAGAGTTTGGCCTTATCTAATAGGTATAGGATTTTTAGGGCTTGGTTGCGGTTGGTGGCGATTTCCTCTGACAGGTTATTGATGTTGGGTACAAAGGGCACTTGCGCCGCTATTATCATCAGCATCTTTTTGATTTTGTCGAGAGTCTCAAACTCAAAATTCTCGACAGCGGGTACGTCATTGTCGATGACTGTCTTGACAGTCTCACGCAGGCGCAAGAGATAGTCTTTTTTGGCGATTTTGTAGAAAGGATAGTATCCGTGATGCAGATAGGCGTAAAAATGTCCCATAATATCTGTCTGGCCGGTGATATCGAGAGCGATGCTTATGTGGCGCGACAGCAATTCCTCAATAGGAAAACTGGGAAAGATGGCTATGCCCTCGTAGGCCAGATACTCGCGAAATGACATTCCAGTCATTGTGTAGAGAGTCTGGCGCCGTGACATGTCAGCTCTGGAGTAGTCGATTTCCAACATTGATGAGCCAGTGTAGACTATCCGCATGCGAGGGTATATGTCAGAAATATTTTTGAGGGTCTGGACCCAATTCTTGTATTTGTGTACCTCGTCGAGAAACAGATTTCGTATACCTCGCATATCTAAGTAGCGTACCAAATCAATTAGAGTATTGGAGTTGAACCATAGATTGTCGAGCGACACATACAGGGCTTGCTCATAGCGGTCGGCAAATTGCAACTTGATGCGTTGCACCAGCATCGTGGTCTTGCCCACACCTCGGGGTCCCATTATGCCTATGATGTCTGATTCCCAGTTGATTTCGTAATACAGAGGGCGCACGAAATCAGTGGGCGTTTGGGCTATTCTGGAATAATAAGCCTCATACAGGATGTCGGTGTTGAGTTCTGCCATATCTCCGCTTTGACCATTTAGTGGGTTCTAAATCTTTATCCTAATTGAGCTAAGCCAAACCTCCCATGCAGAAATGGCCTAACCAATTGCAAAGATACAACTTAAATCCTCATCTTTCACCCTTTTTGCATATTTTATATCTTTCAAAAGACGTTTTTGCCCCAGATTTTGATCTTTCAAAAGACGTTATTGCTCTAGATTTTGATACTTCAAAGGACGTTTTCAAAAGAAAAACGCCCGGATTTTAGCCTTTCCCGAGAATTAGGTGCTTAACCATTTAGGATAGATTTTACGAGTTCATAAACTGTTGTCACCGATTCTTCATAGGGCTGATGGATTCTCTAAATCGGCCAGATAGGGCAATCGTACGAGCCTCTTCTATTCGGTTTAGAGTTTCGCAAAATTAAGGATTAGAAATCTTTCGAGAAGAAGTTATGACCATTATCTCTTTTATCCCCACTATTACAATAATAGCTAGGCCTAAAAGTATTAGGGAAGTTAAAAGAATGTCTTACATAAAGAATAAAGAGTAAATTAATAAGAATTAATCTGAAGAAAGTATAGATAAATCCACGTCATGGTCAGCGATGCGGTATGGTTCGGAGGTGGAGGCGTAATACTTTACCAGCTCGCGCTCGAGAGCGAGATTATAGACGCGGAAATTGTCAGTGGCTACGGGTCGAGCCGGGACACCGGCCAGGACTGTGCCTGGAGGAACCGATGAATAGTCCTTGTTGACCAGACTGTTTGATGTGATGACAATATCGTCGGGGATGCGAGCGCCAGCATTGATGGTGGTATTGTTGAATACGCACACATTGTTGCCTATCGTAACCTCGCGGTCGCGAGGGGGTATTACACCCTTGGCCAGATTGGCGATGAAATGGTAATTGGTGTCAAAAATCTGGCAGCGGTGCACTATGCGTACCTGATTGCCCATCTTGATATGGCGGTTGCATCCGATGATGACCATATCGCAAATCTTAAAGCCATAGCCAATCTCAAGCACGGCATTAGAGTCAACCTTAAGGCGCACCCCGGTGTCAATCTGGCCCTTGCCTCGGAATATTATCAGACCAGTATGAATAAGTTCAGATTGCACCGAGCCCACTGAGGGCGAACCGGGATGTGAACGGTTGAACGTCACCAATCCTGGCTTAACCTTGCACTCAAAGCGTATGCGCCCCGATGTGCAATAAAATCGGGGTCTCCCATACACGAATATCGGCAGTTTGATGGCCTGGCTAAAAGGCAGAGTGCGGAAATTGAGCCACAATGTGGCCAAGGGATTGAGCCAATTGCTGGCAAACAGGCGCTCAAGGCGCCCGATGCCATATTTGCTGTCGGCGCGCCGCAGGGCGCGCCCGATGCCGTATTCCTTTATCTTGTCAAGAGCCTTCATTACAGTCGATGAGAGAATTTACGCACTTGCGCCTTCAAGAATTCGCGTTCGCTCTTTGTGGCCATCATATAAATCACAATGCAGTTGACTATCACAGTATCCGCCACCACAGAAACCAGCGTCCAGAAGCCCTCTGCTGGCAACGAATGATTGATGATGTAAGAGATTGGCCATGTGATGGCTACGACAATGCAGATGGGCAGGAAAGCCTTTTTGAAATACTCCATGCGTGAGAATTTCAAATAGCGACGCACCACATTGATTACCACCCACAGATATATCATTCTCACTATGGCCAGCACCATAAACACGGTTATCGGCGAATAACCCTCCTTAAGGCATACCCATCCCAAGGGGAATGCCAACAAGAACACGCTGCTACCAATCACAGTGTACCAGCGCAGACGACCTACTGCCTGGATAGCGGACCACCAAGGGTTGGTCAACACATTCACCAGATTGTAGACCATAATCCAAATCACAAACGCCCCAGTATATTCCGGAACCTCAGTGAGCCATAGGTGCAACACATAGTCGATGCGGAGCATCAATGGCAAGCTGATAATCCACATCAGATAGAAGCCGTAGCGCGAACTGTTGAACACGAGGCTCACCATATCTGAGATTTTTTGCTGCGCGTACTGCTTGACAATCTGAGGCCGAACAGCCACGAAGAAATTAGCCGAGAAATTGGTTACAGCTGAATCCACCTGAGTGGCTATGCCCTTTGCCGCATTGACCACGGGACCAAAGAACATATTAAGCAGGATAGAGATACCCTGATTGTTGAGCATCATTACAAAGCAACCTACAAGATTCCAGCCTGTAAAGCCAAACAGAGCGCCGAATAGGGATTTGTCCCATACCCTCTCAAGGCGACACTCGCTGTAGATCCTATGGCAGTAAATTGCGGGCATGGCGCGCGTCAGCAGCGTGGCCACCATGATTAACACTGCGTAGAGAATCAGCTTGTCGTCCTGCACATAGAGGATAATATATGCAATTGCCAATTTGAGGAAGGCATCGGCCACACCGACCCACGCAAATATCTTCATATTCTCATGGGCAATAAGCACTGAATCATAAGCGGTGCCTACAAATGTAAGGCATAGCGAGATGGTGAAGCACCACAATACCCAATTGGCAGCCACCATGCGGTCGGGCGGTATCACCAGTTTGGCATCGAGCAGCCAATGGCCAAAGAACGCTATGACTATGAATACTACCACAGCAATCAAGCCATATACCAGCAGCGACAGGTTGAAAATCTTGCGCAGCAGCCCTTTGTTCTTGCCGCCAAGAGCTATGTTGAGAAAACGCTGAGTGGAATTTGAGAGGCTGGTTGAGAAGAACATAAACGACGCAGCTAAACCACCCACCACATTATAGATACCAAAGTCCTCAACGCCGAGAGCCTCGAGTATGATGCGTGAGGTATACAGAGTCACAGCCATGACCACCAACGTCCTCACATAGAGGAAGCCAGTGTTCTTGGCTATTCGCTTGTTGTTCTGTGCCCGTGCAGTAGCCATATCTTCACACCTTTCCTGTGTCGCTGTCGGTTGTGGGCTTTCCATTAAGCAGTTGCTCTGTATATCTTAAATTTGTTTTGTTCTTTTCTGATAGTATTACCACACCGTAAGCCATTCCCACGAGAATCAGGCCATGCGGGTGGGCCAGCGTGGCGAAACCGCCCATTCCCATCCAAAATACCGCTAAGAGGGAGGTATAGTACAATTTGGCTATCTTGTATTTCCTGATCACCCAACACGTGTAGGCATAGAACAGGAAATACACCAGCAATCCAAGATACCCGACATTGACAAAGGTCTGCAGCACCTCGATCTCGATGCCGGCGGCTGCCTCCTCAGCCTTTTCTATATCGCTGTAATACTCATTGAAGATGATGTATTTAGGATTTTTTGTCTCTGTCGGGTGCAAGAAACCGAGTCCTACCCACTGCTTCTTGTACTGATACACCAAGTCGAGCTTTGGCAATGCCTGCGCCATACGACCCGAACCGAACTCAGCCAAGTCTTCGTCATCTTGCGCACTCCCAAGACTGGTAAACTGATCGATTGTGGAGCTGATACGCAGCGTGCTCTCTGTGCCATTGACCACGCCCATTGCCTTGTCAAAGAAATAGACAGGTATCATCACCACAATAAGACCAGCCAAGTAGAGGGCCGTGCGCCGAGTATTGTCTTGGAATAGCAGATACACTATTACAAGAGCTGAGATAAAGGTAAAGGTGCGCGTAGTCAGCAGTGCTATGCCTATCGCCACCCATTGCCATAGGCGCAGTTTGTAGAAATTCTGGACTGGATAAATCAACAGCACCAGCATGAACAACCCCGGAGGATACTTTCTCAGGAATCCAAAAGAGAGGGGACTCCAATACAGGGCGTAGAATCGCGAAATAGCGTTGCTGGACAAGTGGGTATTTGGCACCAACACATTGCCGCTAAATACCACGCAATCTATGATATAAAATATGCAAGCAATCAGGGCGTAGGGAAAGAGCCGCTTGAAGAACTCGGCCACATTGAACTCGCGATTGGCAAATACCAAAAGCGGCAAGACGAAATAGATGAAGAAGAAATACGACTTCATCAGCTTGGCTTGCACCCGCATCGACTCATCGCTCAGCGTTGCCAGCCCTATAAAGGCTAAGGCATACAGGCCCAGAGCGATCATGCTCTTTTTCGTTACCGTATTCCATCGCAGGAATATAGCCCCAAGAATACACACAAGTCCGCCTACATTCCAACTCTGGAAGAAGCGGTATGAGTCCATGGCGGTAAAAGAGTATCCTCCGCACCACAGGGCGAATATGATAAGGAAATCATATCGGTTTTTGAAAAACCGATTGATCATCACTATCACCAGAGCTATATAGCCGAGCGGAAACTCCAGGCCAATCATTGCCAAGCTAAGCAATGCGGCCAAGGGCCACAGCCAGTCGTGGGGCTGCAGCTCAAGATATCTTTTCTGCCTCTTTGTCACTGGGGCAGCGATCTGATATGTAGCTGCCGTTGTCAAGCCTCAGTAGATGATGGGCTTGGGGCATCCTGCTGTGATTCTTTCTTAAATACGCTCTGCAGATAGATTACCACAGGAGGTATGCACAAGCCAATAAATACAAATATAACCAACCAAACCTTCTTGTCAAACCCGAGGGGTTCGCGCAGGGTGTAGGCCTCGTCGATAATTTCGGCCTGAGGTTCATCGTTGGCAATAGCCAACTGGGTCTGCTCATAGTTCTTGAGCAGATACAAATACATCTGTTGCTTGATTTCTTGCGAGCGGCGCAGCGACACATATTCGTTGGCGTACTTAGGCATGCTGCCCAGCACTGCCGATGACTGGTTCATCGATTTCTGCAGGTCGCGCACCTGAATCAGAGAGTTGCGGTAAGCTTTTTCGAGCGACTGATGTATGTTTTTGCGCATGGCATCAATCTGCTCTTCGAGCTTGACCAGCGTGGGGTTGTTAGCCTTGACGGTTTTGACCATGTTCATGCGGCGCAGTACCAGATTGTTGTAGGTGGTCACCACATCGGCCAGAGCCTCGCCACCCTCGGGGAGGGCCGGAATCAGGCTATAGGCATTCTCGGGATTGGAGAGGAAGTCGAGGGTAGTCTTGAGGATTTCGCTGTTGGTCTGAGCCGCAGTCAGCTTGCCCTCGCTTTCGCCCTTGAGCATATAGGTATATTCGGCATCTGATTCGAGATTGGCGATACCGTTTTTCTGTTGATACTGCATCAGTTCGGCCTCAGCCTCATTGAGCTCAGCCTCAGCCATGTCAAGACGCTCGCGCAGGAATGTCGATGTGCGCGAGTTTTGCATATTCTTCATCTTGATACCGCGCTGATTGTACACCTCAATTACCTTGTTGAGCACATCCTCGCCATATATGGGATAGGGAGTGACATATCCCAGCATCAGCACATTAGAGCGCTTGCTGGCCATGTCGATGCTGATTTTCTCAGCGAGGAGCTCGGCTGCAGTGCCGTAGCCCATCACCTTGACATTGGTCTTTAAGCTTTCACCCTCTGGGTAATGGCTGGTTTTGTCGATTACGAAGTTGCCATAAGGGGTTTCGACGGTTACGGGGAATTGGGCGTCTTTGACCTTAGCGACAGTTTTGCCGCGAGCCTTAGCTTTTACATTTACCTCACCCTTGCTATCAGCTTTGATGGTGAATAATATCGAGGTGCGTAAGGTGTCGAGCATACCCGGAGCGGGGTAGACTTGCACCGGAAAGTCGGTGTATTTAAAATCCTTAGCCAAGAAACCAGTCTTTACGTCATGTATAATGTTGGTGTTGAGATCTTTGGCTACTTCTTTGAGCACGCCATGCGAAGTGATGATGAAAATCTCATCCTCTACATCGGCATTTGCGCCAAACGTGCTGCCCAGGTCGCCCAAACTGCCCAGGGCTGCGGTCATGATGCTGCTGGTATTGCTGGTGCTAAGCACGATGTTGGCGTTGACCTGATATTTGGGCTTGACTATGCCTATAAACAACAGGCCAAGCAGACCCATCACCACCACTGATATCACAAAGTAATACCATTTGGAGAGATAAGTCTTGATCAATCCCTTGATATCTATAAAATCTGATGTGTTAGAGGTCTGTGTCATAGTCGAGATGTTACTTGATGCACAATGCGATTACCAATGATGTGATTACCGAGCAGGCGCTCACTATAGTAGACACGATTGACAACTTGTATGAATCGTTGGTGTTGTAATCGGCATTGTCTTTGCGCACTGGGGTTGGCTCTACGTAGATGTAATCGTTCTGTTTCAGGTAGAAATAGGGCGATTCCAATGTTGCAGCATCGTTGAGATTGATGCGCGCATGGGTGCGCTTGCCGTCTTGCTCACGGATGATGAGCACATTCTCGCGCATGCCATAAGGGGTTAGGTCGCCAGCGGCTGTGAGGGCGTCAAGCAGGGAGTAGCGAGTGCCAGTCACCGATACGCGGCCTGGGGTCTTGACCTCGCCAGCCACGTTGACGACGAAGTTGACCAATTGGACATTCACCACTGGGTCCAGAACATTCTCGCTGATGCGCTGGGTCAGGTATTCGCGCAGTTGCTCCACATCCATCCCAGCCACATGTATCAGACCCAGGATAGGAAAGTTGATGTCGCCCTTTGAGTCGACTATGTAGGTTTGCTGCTTTGGTTGGGTTGAGAGCTGCATGTCAGAACTCTTGCCCGGATTGTAGAGGGGCAAGTTATAGTCGGCAGTAGCTGAGGGCACCTCTGAGGTGACGGTAATCATCAGTTCGTCAGAGGGTTGAATCTTCACCTTGTAGTCGCCGGTGGGTATGGCGGCTTGCATGGTGTCGATGTCCTCAAAATATGTGAGGGGGGCGCGATGGCTCGAGCACGAGGCCATGATGGCGCATATAGATAGGATGGCGCAGTAGCGCAATGTCTTCATACCGGAAATGTCTAATTAGAGGTCCATTTTAGTCTTTAACGCAAACCCTCCCCTTTTATTTTGTCCCACAGCCCCCAAATGCCTAAATAAACTCGAATGGCAGTGAGTAACTTTGAAGAGGATTTGTGAAAATGGGGAAAATGTTGTAAATTTGCCAATGTAATCCAAATTGGTACTAATATGATAGATTTTGATCTAACCTCTGTAAGATACCCTGTCGGTGAACACAGCTTTAAAAAGTTGCGCCAGAAGAATTGTCTGTATGTAGATAAGACAATGTATATTAAACCGCTTATAAATCAAGGGGCTTTTTTGTTTTTGTCTCGTCCTCGCCGTTTTGGTAAGAGTCTGCTTCTCTCGACTTTGGAATGTTATTTCCGAGGCGAAAAAGAGCTATTCGAGGGTACTTGGATTGGAGAAAGGGAAACGGAATGGACTACATATCCAGTTCTCCATTTTGATATGAGCCGCACCAGCGGAAACAGCGCTCAAGCGATGAAATCCTATATAAACGGCCGATTGGAGGACTATGAAAAAGAGTATGGGGTAGTACCTGATAGGCCTATCTTAGACATAGGGGAGAGATACAGCAAGCTGATTGAGTCGATATCTAAAGCTACCAATTCACAGGTGGTGATACTGGTGGATGAATATGACAATGGCATCCTTGAGACCCTTGACAAGCCTAAGGAGGAGAAAGAGGCTATGAGCGATGTGCTGCGAGCCTTCTATAAGCAACCCAAGGCTATGACCAACTGTGTGAAATTCTGCATGGTTACCGGGGTGGCGCGTTTTGGCAGCTATACTCTATTCTCAGGAGGCAATAACTATCTCGACATCTCGATGAATGACCGCTATGCCGCTGTTTGCGGCATCACCCAGCAAGAATTGCTTGACAATTTCCAGGCTGGTATCACTTCGCTGAGCGCGGTTCTTGGCTGGACGCGTGAAAAGGCCATTAGCGCTCTTAAGTTGAAATATGACAGTTACCGATTTACCGATACTACCGAGACTGTTTACAATCCTTTCAGTTTGCTTTGGGCTTTTACCGAAAACAAGCTGGCCAATTACTGGATCAAGTCGGGCGTAAGCAAGGTGTTTGTCAAATATCTGAGCAGCTCTGAGTTTGACCTCCTTGAACTGCAGAACCTGTGGGTAACACGGGATAGGATGGAAGCCCAGTACAGCAACGAAGATTCCATACCGCTGCTGTTCCAGACTGGCTATCTCACCATCAAGGATTGTACAATTGATGATGGAGGCGAAGCCTATTATCGTTTGGGGATACCCAACGGCGAGGTGCGAAGCGCCCTTGTAAATGAGCTAATGCCCAGATATATGGGCCTTTCAGATAATGTTTTTACCCAACGCTATAGACAACTGAAAAGCCAAATCGCCAATGGCGATGTGCCAGGTTGGATTACCACACTCAAGGGCATGATTGCTGAGATACCGTTCCGCTTGTTCAATCCTGGCAAGCAGGGAACCGAACAAGACCGTAAGGCATCGGCTCTGCGAGTAGAACAGACCTATCATATAATGGTGCATATTATCTTCCAGATGCTTAGCATCGACTGCCAGAGCGAAATGGCTGTGAGCGGAGGCAGCATCGATATGGTAGTCAAGACCGACCGTTATATTTATGTCATAGAATTTAAGCTCGGCGGTCGCCCCGCCAAGGCACTGGCCCAAATAGACGAAAAGGGCTATGCTATCCCCTGGGAAGCCGATGGGCGCCACCTCTACAAGATAGGCCTAGTCTTCTCCCCCAAAACCCGCACCATCTCCCAATTTGACTACACCCCCAAGCAGTAAACCTATTCGGTTTTGTTACGGGCTATTTTCCGAAACTCCACAACTAAGAAAAAAGTTTGTACAAAAATTACAAATTTGCCTTCTGGGTTGAAATTCTTTCGGTTCGGATAAAGAGTCTATTCTGGGAAATGCTTTTCGAGTATGATTCGTGGAGGCTGCATGTTTTCTCCTCTGAAAAGCACGGTGATGCAGTGCAAACTACATCCCGACAGAGCGTTTCCCAGCTTAGGGGAGGCTGCATACTGCTCTATTTGTTTTTTTGCGTCAGCATAAGCCTGTTTCTCATCGCTTTCTGGAGCCTTAGACTTAACATACTTGATTTCAAAGAGATAGGCATGCTTAGCCTCGGGATGACGATTCCGAAGTGGCACCATCAGGAAATCACAGTACCCATAATTGAGTTCCATTTCGGGGCACAACAAAGAAAGATTGCAGATGCCGAGCATAGCCTTGAAAAAGCCCTGCACATTGAATTCTCCGCCTCTGGCATCTCGAGATGAGGAAAGTTCTCTGTAAAATTCACCTATCTTCTTAATAGTCGGTTCCCAATCCCCATCAAATATCATGTTTTGGAAATCGCAGGTCAGGGAATCAGTGTCCATGCGATGTACACGTTGATACATCTCTACAAGAAATCTCCAATATTGCTGGCGCACACATTCGTTAGGAATGACCATGTGGTAGAGTCCTCGATTTTCTCCACCGATGGTGATCATGCCATAGTAATATATGAGCGATCTAAAGTTGTCCATCTTCAGCAATTCCATGGCTGGGAAGGAGGTGGCAAGGGTCATATCGATGTATCCTGTATTGGCAATTTGCTCAATCACCGATTCTCGCCACTCGCGCTGCACGCCTCTGTCAAGTTCTATCAGGCTTTGCAGCTTTGAATAGTCCATCCTGATGTTCTTGTCGATCATATCCTCAGGTGGCAGTCCGGTTTTTATCAGAGGTTGCAGGTAATAGAGAGCCATGTCGCAGTTGTAGACAGTTTCGCGTCCGTAGCTGCGCAGAGCAAAGCAATAATTGTCGTACCATGGACGCATGTCCTTGATTATGGCCTCAGTATCGTTAGGCACCTTGGAATGGCGGCTGTAATACTCAAGCATAGCGCGCACATCGCTCTCTTCAAATCCCAGTATGGAATTAAAGCGAGCGAGATTGGAGATGTTCCAATCGATATTGAAACCGCTGGTGAGGTCGTCGAGAGTTACTGGCGAAATGCCAGTCATGAAGATGCGCTCAAATGCCCCTTTGAACAGTTTGAAAAAGCCTCGATAAAAACCCTCAGCATGGGTCAGCTTCTGGAAAGCTTCCTTACCATGATGAGCCAGCACATCATTGGTGAAATTGTCATACTCGTCAATGATGAGGTATATAGGCACTTCCTTATGCTGAGCCGCTATGGAGAGGAGGTTGAGCTTATGCTCAGCACTCTTGGCATTCAGTACCTTAGTGTATGTAAACTCATCGAAATACTTTTTGTATTTGGTGATGAAATAATCCATCACGCCGCAACAGTATTCATTGAAGTTTGCCTCCAAAACATCAATAGAACCTTTGACGCGAGAGAAGTCAAATTTTAGCACGAGATAGAAGTTGGCCTTAGGCGTGGGATGCGAGCCAACATACAGGCCTCCAAATAGAGATTGGAACCTATCTTTCATCTCCACATCATAATAGGACTCGATCATACTTATGAACAAGCTCTTGCCGAATCTGCGCGGTCGTATCAGGAAGAGATAATTGTTTTCCTCCTCCATCTTCTGCAGATAAGGCGTCTTGTCGACATAGTACATATTGTCGCGCCGAATAAGCTTGAAGTCACTGATGCCGTAAGGTAACTGTTTCATTGTCGCCAATTTTATCTGTGCAAATTTAAGGTTTTCTCATCGAAATCACAAATAAAGGAGCAGATTTTTGAAAAAGGGAGGGCTATGTCCATAAGAAAGCGAGAAGGCATTGGGAGAAATCGATGCCTTCTCGCTTTTCTTATGTGGAGAGGATTACCAGAATACTTTTTTGTTGGCAATGATATAGCAACCACGATGGGGAAGCTGCAGAGTGCCACTACCTTTCAGAACGAGGCGTCCCTGGATGTCATACACTAATAATGTATCACTTGTCTGAATAGTGCCTGTCAGTCGGTCGAATGTAAAGGGCTGCTCTTTAGCGATGCTTGTTATTCCAGCGCCATTATAAACCGGAGTTATAACTAAGGGTACTTCCTCAGTAATATTCCAAGTTAATATCTCTTCTGGAATATAGATGGGGGAATCTTCCCCAATTCTCACTTCCCAGCCAGTAAGGATATCTAAGGACTCTTCTGAGATATCTGCAGAAACTTCTAATGTGCGTCCAACGTAATCCACGCCCTCAAATACTCGATTGACAAGGGGAATCCCATCGTAATATATTTTCTCAAGGTTCTCAAAATCTTCCTTATCCTGAATGGTTATAGAAACCGCTTCACCCAATTCAAATTGTTTTTGAATTGAGGGAATTACTTGTGTCTCGCGCTTTTGAGCCCACAAATACGGCATGGTGAGTTTATAGCTAAATTCTTGGTTCATTGAGTTCCAAATGTCATCAGTGATTTTGAGTTCATCGTAACATTCGTCCTTAATTTCATCCAAAAGAGCCTCTACAGTTGAGGCTTTCAAAAAATCGCCAGTGTAAGCAATCCAATGCTTTAGGAAGTATTCTGGATATTCGGGATTAGCCAAAAGATGACGGAACATGCGTGTGAAGCGATGCACTTGCTGCACTAAATGTTCAAAATAGTCAGTATCAGTATCATTGGTGAATCCATTATCCATATCTTTGTGAATGAAGCGCCATCTACTACCTTCAGCTTGTGGACGCCACATCATGAAGTTGTTGTGAGGAAAATCCTTATTTGCCACCCAAATGTTAGCAATGAAAAAGCTTGTGTATTCTTCGAGATACATCCGCTCATTCCATTCATCCAACGTAGCTGTCTCACCATAAGTGTCAAACCATTGCACAAACTCTTCGCAGGTAGCGCTATTGCCTTCTTTGAGCTCCAAGTTTTCCCAAATGTCGATGTCTTCCTCGCCATTGTGATTGGCATATACATTATCTTCGTTGGAGCGTTCTCTTAAGCCAAGCATAGCATAGTACTTGCCATTGATATAAACATTGACAGGTTTATATCCCATCCAATCGACATCAGCGTGACGACCGATTAAGCGTTGGCTAAGAGCGTCTTTGATATAGCAACGCCCAAAGTCGTTACCTCCATTGTGCAGCACAATGCTCTTGTTGTCGGTTATTCCTGGCTTGTCCTCCGGCCAGAATTCTTGCGTGAATCTCTTCACTCCAAATCGCTTGTTTGCGTAAATAGCCATTGATTTGATACCATGACTACGTGTGGCACCGCCTTGCACTCTCCCTTCACAGAGCTGATTAATAACCGATAGACTGTCTTCGGGTAGAAAATACTCCAAATTCATGCTGCGGCGCCAATCGTTAGTGTAATTGGGTGCCTCTGTGCCTCCAATGCCCTCAACAAATATTCCGATTACATCATCATATAGATAATCGGGGTCTATGGTAATAGATACCAAGGGTATAGTCTGCTCTCTTCCCAAAAAGATATAAGATTGGACAGCAGAGGGGATAGAGATACAACCGTCAGCAAAGACCTTGGCTCTTACAGCCACAGAGCTATTAATTCTGATGGTATCACTATATAGTTCTCCCTCTTCCATTGATGGCTCTTTACCATCTAATGTATATTTAATGTAGGCTCCTTCGGGAGCAGATGAGGGAAGAGTCAACTCTAATGGAAGTTCTTCGATTTCATTCCATACGCCACCTTGGATGCTAAACAAAGGCGCATCTAGAATTTGGTCGCTTACGCCTCCTTGGTTTGATTGTCCAGGCGTAGGAGTGAGTTGATAACCCCATTCGCTATCTCCATCCTGAACGCGCCCATAAGCAATATTAGGAGCTGGTTGTTTCTTTATTGACTTAATGCCATCGACTTGATGTCCAGTTGAATCAAAAAGATACAATGAGCCTTTGCCAGAATCGATTCGGAAAGTGGCATGCAGCCCTTCGCCTTGTTTATCGCAATAGAGCAGCAGGTAGCCTTCTGCTGGCACAATGGTGCCTTCAGGTAAAATATAGGCCTCACTCCCATCGCTTTCCAATGAGAGCGCGTATCCGCTGATATCCGCATCTGTTTGTTCTGGATTGTACAGTTCGACCCACGAATCTGGAAATTCATTGAGGTCATCCATGATACAATCGATGTTAGATTGCATCAACTCATTGATATAAATAGTAGAGTTGCAATAAGCCTTGCTCCAAGCAAACGGCAAGACAAGGCTTAGAAGTGTGACTTTTATAAAGCTTGACTGAGTCATGAGGATATTATTGGTTTATTGTAGACAGGTCGGTAATAAAATAAGGGGATAAATTTGCCGCATGGGCAGCCGCATGGGCTATCTTTTTGGCATCTTGATCCACGCCTGAGGGTGCAAAGGTGGTGTCATCTATGTCCAATCCGGTCAAAACCTCGAAAAAGGCGCAGGCCGTGATAAATCGTCCTATGTTGAGATCTAAATGTCTGCCATCGCGTGTAAGGGTATCTCCGAGATACGATGTGCGAGCATTCTGGATAGCGGTACCAGAGGGCAAAAGGAGGTCAAATGGGAAATTCTCCATTACTTGCTTTGAGGTATCAACAATATCTTGGTACATCACTAATTGGTTATTATCATAAAATTCCTCAAAGTATTCATTGTTATAATCTTGCTGATAGGCCCAAGTCTGATGCCACATCAGAGTCTTATCACTTGGCAGATATTCATTGATTAACTCTAAAAATGGTGTAATGTAGGGAGAGAGGGTATCATACAGGCCAGAGTATGAACTAAGTTGCTGGAGAGAAATGTGAGTCCATTTTTCCGCCTTTATCACCTCTGAGAATGTCATCTCATAGTAGGTATGGCGTTCTCGTCCCACATCAAATAGTCGGTAGTTGTAGACAGCTGAATCTGTAAGGGCAAAATTTAATTCATCTTCCAAAGAAGTCATAGGGATATAGAGGCAACCCAGCATTACAGGAATGCCAGCTTTAGTAATGAGATCATGAAGATGAAGATTTGCGACATCAGCAGCAAAAGAATTGCCGATGGCTAAATATTTTATAGTGAACTCGTTTAAACTTTTCTTTTATTAACTTTCTTTAGAAGTATGACTGCAAAA
>JAJBUH010000239.1 GCA_020860445.1 Bacteroidales bacterium
GTCATTTCTAATAATTACACCGCAAAAATACGAAAAGTTTCTCAAACGAGAAACTTTTCGTATTTGAAATATCCAAAATTTTATCGTATTCCTATTTTTACCGAATTGCCTTGATAGGTTAGAGTCACAAAATGTTTTTGGTGGTGTGGAAGATTATTGCTTACTTTGCGGAATAAATTGAAAAATGGAGATGAAGACAGAAGGATATGTACAGAAAGAGTATGGACAGCCGACAAAGCGGTACTGCCGGATGCTGGAGCTGGTGGATGAGCCAGAGTTGATAGAGAAGTATAAGCAATGCCATGCCGAGGAGAATGTGTGGCCTGAGGTGATGGAGGGCATACGCCAAGTGGGCATACTCGAGATGGAGATTTACATCTTGGGCAACCGCCTGTTTATGATTGTGGAGACGCCCCTCGATTTTGACTGGGATGAGGCCATGGCGCGTCTCGCCACTCTGCCTCGGCAGCAAGAATGGGAGGAATATGTGTCGCTATTCCAGGGCTGCGCCGCCGATGCCACCTCAGACCAGAAATGGCAGTTGATGGACAGGATGTTCCACCTATAAGTAACTGGTCTATTTAAAATTAAATGTATGGAGTCTGAACCACAGATTTACACAGATTCTCACAGATTCAGCCATAGGAAAAGCCATATTCCATAGAGGTGCAGATGCGCCGACAGATTCCCACAGATGCCATCCGGATGGTCTGTGACATCTGTCAGCACCTCTGGTGCTCTATGAAATATAAATGTGGCCCTCTAAGGAATCTGTGAGAATCTGTGGTTCAGACCCCATATTAAACTTTAAATTGAATCCTTACGTTTTAGGCTAAGGCGGGAGTGAGGTAGGCGGGGAGGGGTTGGGCGAGCTTGAGGCGAGCACGGAGCATCTTGCGCAGGTTGCTCATCACCTCTTGCAGCTCCTGCAGCATATTGAGGTAGACGTAGAGCACTGCCATATTGCCCTGCTCCTCCATGCGTATGCAGTTGTGCACCTCCTGGCATTTGACCGAAATCTGATCCTTTGCAGCATCGCAGCGCGAGCGGATAGCCGCTACCTCATCAGCCGATGTGGCAAGGATGGCATCAGTAAATATGTCGTGGATGTCACTCAGCAGCGGTGCCGCATGCTTGGCCAGACGCTTGGGGAGGGGTCGGAAATTATTGTCGACATGCTCGTGGCATACCTCGGCTATGCGCCTCAGATTGTATAGCATCGACATCTGGCAGTTGGTGAGCAGGTGGAACCAAGCGCTCTTCTCGATAGCTGTCACTGTATCGGCATGCTTGAGGCACAGAGTGGCGCGTCGGCGCTCATTTTTGAGCAGAGCCTTGTGCTTGGCCAGTGAATCGCAGCATTTGCCCAAACCGCTGGCGTTGTCGCCAAAGAATGTCTCGGCTGTGCGACGCAGAGTATCATCGGCATAGCGCAGAAACTCCTTTTCATTCTCATTGAGGTAAACCTTGAGCATGGCCCAAGCTTGCTGCTTGTCCTCGGTCATGATGATTGACTGGAAGAGGGTATTGTCGGTGCCTTTTTCGGTCTCTTTCTTCTTGAGATTGCTGCGGATCAGGATACCGATGGCCACTATGGCCACTATCACGATGGCCACAGCTCCGCCAGCATGCATCATGCTGACAATCAGCGCCGCGCCGATAAATGCCGCCCCGGCGGTGATGAACCATCCGCCAATCACAGAGATTACTCCTGTAATGCGGAACACTGCGCTCTCTCGGCCCCAAGCGCGGTCGGCAAGCGACGTGCCCATTGCCACCATAAAGGTGACATAAGTTGTAGAAAGTGGTAATTTGAGGGAGGTGCCAAGGGCTATGAGCATGCCAGCGAGCACCAGATTGATCGAGCCGCGCACGAGGTCGAACGCTGCGCCATCGGCCATGATGGCATGCGAGGAATCGAGGCGGCGCGAGGTCCAAGCGCGGACGCTGCGAGGCGTGGCTTCGATGACCTTGTTTGAGGCGGTGAGCGACCAGCGCACCAAGCGGCGAGCTATCCTCGACGAGCCAAACATCTCATCGCCAGCATCCTGGCGCGACAGGTTGACCGAGGTGTCGACTACCTTGCGAGCCTTCTTCGAGGTTGACAGGGCTATGATCATAATCAGCCCAGCAGCTAGTAGGAAATAAATAGGAGTAGAGGCTGAGCCTTGGAGCGAACTCATCAAGAAGCCTCGCGGGTCGCCGCCACCGTTGGCGGCATAGTCCTGGAATGCGGCGAAGCCGGTGAGAGGCACGCCTATGAAGTTGACCAAGTCGTTGCCGGCAAAGGCCATGGCCAAGGCGAAAGTGCCGGTGAGCACTATCACCTTGAATACATTGACATGCAGCCAATGCAGCAACTGCATCAGCACAGTGAAGAAAGCAAAGCAGCCAAGCAGAATCAGCGCAGTGTGACCCTGAATCCAAGCCTTGACATCGGGAGTCATAAAGGTCAGATCCTTGGCTCCCTTGAGCAGCAAGAAATAGATGATGGCAGTGATGGAGATGCCACCGAAGATGCCAATCTTCCAGGTCAGATTCTTCTTGTAGTCAAATGAGAACCAGAGCCGGGACAGATACTGCACCAAGGTGCCAAATACAAAGGCGATTGCCACCGACAGGAAGATGCCTATGATTACGGATAGAGCCTTCTCGGTGTTGAGGAGTTGGGCCAGGGTCAGGCCCGTGTCGTCGGCAGCGAGTTTGAACAGCGCTACGGCGAATGAGGCTCCGAGCAACTCAAACACCATCGATACGGTGGTTGAGGTGGGCATGCCCAGGGAGTTGAAAACGTCTAATAGTATTATGTCGGTGACCATCACCGCCATGAATATGCAAATCAGGTCGTAGAATGAAAATTGTTCGGGACGAAAGATGCCGTGTCGAGCAATATCCATCATGCCGTTGCTCATCGCGGCGCCCAGAAACACACCCACGGAGGCGATAATGACAACCGTGCGGAACTGCGCGGCTCTTGAGCCGATCGCTGAATTGAGGAAGTTGACCGCATCATTGCTGACCCCCACAGATAAATCAAAAATAGCCAGCAAAAACAGAAAAACAATAATACCAATAAAAACGGCTCATGCGCAAAAGTCCGTGGCTGAGGCTTAGCCAAAGATCACGGCG
>JAJBUH010000024.1 GCA_020860445.1 Bacteroidales bacterium
TTTTAACATTTAGCAATCATTATTAAGTCTTAACAATTAGTTTAAACCATTTCTCCTTATAATGTCTATAAATATGGTGTTAGATTAGAATTAGTTTTAGGGAAGTCAATCTACCAAGTTTTTTGTGGTTTAAGGTGGAATTTCTTTTGTCGGGAGGTGTATTGGGGTGAAATAGTGGAAATTGTATTGATTTTGTTATTGTCAATTCGGAATAAAGTTGTAAATTTGCGGCTGATTTTTAGGATAAAGCCCTTTTTGTAGCGGGGCTCCTTTGACAACGTTATTTACATTCATAAAAAATGAAAGTACTCAAATTCGGCGGAACATCCGTAGGTTCCGTTAAGAGCATTCTTAGCCTCAAGCGAATCGTAGAAAAGGAGGCAAAGAATCAGCCTATAATAGTAGTGGTGAGTGCGCTCGGAGGCATCACCGACAAACTCCTCGCCACAGCTCGCTTGGCTCTCAAGGGCGACAAGCGCTATCGCGAGGAATTTGACCTCATGGTCGACCGTCACCATGAGATGATCGAGGCCGTAATCACCGACCCCAAAAAGCGCATCGACCTGGTCAAGACCATTGATACCCTCTTCGAGCAACTCAAGAGCATCTACTATGGCGTATTCCTGATTCACGACTTGAGTGAGAAGACACTCGACACCATCGTGAGCTACGGCGAGCTCCTTAGCTCAAATATCGTGGCCACCCTCATCAAGGGTGCCCACTGGCATGACAGCCGCGAATTCATCAAGACAGCCCACAAGGGTGGCAAGCATCGCCTGGCTCCCGACCTCACCAACCGATTAATTAAGGAGGAATTTAAGGACAACGAGCAAGTTGCCCTCGTGCCAGGTTTCATAAGCCGCGACAAAGACACTGGCGAAACCACCAACTTGGGCCGTGGCGGCAGCGACTATACAGCCGCTATCATTGCTGCCGCGCTTGATGCCGAGGTGCTCGAGATATGGACAGATGTCAACGGATTCATGACCGCTGACCCGAGAGTGATTCCCGGGGCATACACCATCCCGGCTCTCAGCTATACCGAGGCTATGGAGCTGTGCAATTTTGGCGCAAAGGTCATCTATCCTCCCACAATATACCCGGTGTGCGTAAAAGATATACCTATCTTGGTAAAGAATACATTCAACCCCAATAATCCAGGTACGATAATAAAGAAAAATGTTGATGACGATGGCAAACCTATCAAAGGCATCTCCAGTATCAGCGGCACCACGCTGATCAATGTGGCTGGTCTGTCGATGGTGGGCGTGATCGGCGTGAACCGCCGCATCTTCACCGCTCTGGCCGACAATGGCATCTCAGTGTTTATGGTGAGCCAGGCATCATCAGAAAACTCGACTTCGATTGGCGTGCGCGATATCGACCAACAGCGTGCCGTAGAGGTACTCAACGAGGAATTTGCCAAAGAGATAGAGACTGGCTCCATGTATCCCATGCAGGCCGAGAGCGGATTGGCTACCATTGCCATCGTAGGCGAGAATATGAAGCATACTCCTGGCATCGCTGGTAAGCTATTTGGCACTCTGGGCCGCAGCGGCATCTCGGTGATCAGTTGCTCGCAAGGTTCGTCTGAGACTAACATATCGTTTGTGGTCGAGGGCAAATATCTCAACAAGGCCCTCAACGTAATCCACGATTCGTTTTTTCTGTCAGAATACAATGTGCTCAACCTCTTTATTTGCGGCGTAGGCACTGTAGGCAGCAAACTTATCGAGCAAATACGCGACCAATACCAGACTCTCAAGCAGACGCGTCGCCTAAAACTCAAGGTGGTGGGCATTGCCAACAGCCGTAAGGCCATCTTCAACCGCGAGGGCCTCGATCTGGAGAATTATCGTCAAGAGCTGGCCAATGGCGAGCCAATCACTCCCCACAAACTGCTCCAGGAGATTGTGGGCATGAACATATTCAACAGCGTGTTTGTCGATTGCACTGCCAGCAAGGATATCGCCGACATATATCTGCCTCTGCTCGAACATAACGTGTCGATCGTGGCGGCCAACAAGATTGCTGCCTCAGGTCCCTATGCCGACTATGTGGCACTGAAGAATACCGCGCTCACCCGAGGCGTGAAATTCCGCTTCGAGACTAACGTAGGTGCCGGTCTGCCTATTATCAGCACCATCAACGACCTGCGCAATTCAGGCGACCATATACTCAAGATTGAGGCTGTTCTCAGCGGCACCCTCAATTTCATATTCAACGAATTGTCGGCCACTGTGCCATTCTCAGAGACAGTGCGCCGCGCTGCCGCCACCGGATATAGCGAACCCGACCCGCGTCTCGACCTCAATGGCAGCGATGTTAATCGCAAGATTGTGATTCTCACTCGCGAGGCCGGATACAAAATCGAGCGTGAGGACGTTGAGGTTAAGCAACTGCTGCCAGCCGAATTTTTCGACTATGAAATCGAGGATTTCTGGAAAGTGCTCCCTCAGATAGATGCCGAATTTGAAGAGCGCCGCAAGGAGCTGGAAAAAGAAGGCAAGCGCTGGCGCGTGGTGGCGAGAATGGACGAGGGCTTTGCTACCATCTCGTTGGAGGCTGTAGACAAGGACCATCCATTCTATAATCTCGAGGGCTCGAACAACATAGTGCTCATCACTACCGAGCGCTATCACGAGTACCCAATGCAAATCAAAGGTTACGGAGCCGGAGCCAGCGTGACAGCTGCCGGTGTTTTCGCCAACATAATGAGTATTGCAAACATTTGATTAGTTATGAGTTATGAGTTATTAGTTATGAGTACCAGGATGGAACTCATAATTTAAAACTCATAACTCATAACTCACAACTCACAACTATCATGAAGCATCTTATCATATTGGGCGACGGCATGGCCGATCACCCTGTGGAGAGGCTCGGCGGAAAGACTCTCCTCCAATACGCATCAACTCCCGCAATGGACCAATTGGCCCGCGAAGGCCGATGCGGCATGCTGACAACGATCCCCGAAGGTTTTCAGCCTGGCAGCGAAGTGGCCAACACTGCCATCCTCGGTTACGACCTGAGCCAAGTGTACGAGGGTCGCGGTCCGCTTGAGGCTGCCAGCATTGGCTATGAAATGGAGCCTGATGATTTGGCTCTGCGATGCAATCTCATCACCCTTGAGGATGGTAAAATACTTAACCACCATGGCGGACACCTCGGAACTGAAGATGGCCATGTACTGATTCACCAACTGCAAGAAGAGCTTGGCAGCGAAGTGGTGAAATTCCTGCCGGGCATACAATATCGCCACCTCCTTATTATAAAGGGGGGTAGCAAATACATCGAGTGCACTCCCCCGCACGACCATCCCGGCGAACCCTGGCGCGAGCGTCTGGTCAAGCCTATCGAGGGTATGGAGGATTTCCATGAGGATCAGCGCATGACTCCACGCGAGACAGCTGACTTGCTCAATTACTTGATTGAGCGTTCTCATACCATACTTGAGAATTATCCTCTCAATCTGTCGCGCAAAGCCCACGGCAAACCTATGGCCAATAGCATTTGGCCTTGGGGTGGAGGCTACCGCCCCCACATGCTCACACTCGAAGACCAATATCCTCAGGTCAAGAGCGGCACTGTGATTTCGGCTGTCGACTTGATTCGTGGCATAGGCCACTATGCCGGCTTGGATATCATCAAGGTGCCGGGAGCCACGGGCCTATACAATACCAATTATGACGGCAAATGCCGCGCTGCCATCGAGGCGCTGAAGAAGACTGACTTCGTATTCCTCCACATCGAGGCAAGCGACGAGGCTGGCCATGACGGTGACCTTGACCTTAAGCTGCGCACTATCGAGAGCCTCGACCAGCATATCGTAGAACCCATACTGTGGGAAGTGGCCCGTTGGGACGAACCAGTATGTGTAGCTTTGCTGCCTGACCATCCCACTCCGGTGGAACTGCGTACCCATGTGGCAGAGCCAGTGCCATTCGCCTTCTGGCATAAGGGCATGGAGCCCGATTCAGTGCAAACCTTCGACGAAGAAGCTTGCGCCAAGGGAGCCTACGGCCATCTCTATCTTTCCCAATTCATGCACGAATTTATGAAATACTAATGAAATATTACAGTACTAATCATAAATCAGAGCCAGCCACGCTGAGCGAGGCTGTGGTGAGAGGGCTCGCCCCCGATGGCGGCTTGTATATGCCCGAGCATATCAACAAGTTCCCAAAGGAGTTTTTTGATCGCATACAAGACCTTACCTTCCAAGAGATAGCATTTGAGGTGGCCAAAGCTTTCTTTGGCGACGATATTCCAGATGCCGACCTAAAGAAGATTGTCTACGACACCCTGCCTTTTGATTGCCCAGTGGTGGAAGTGACCGACCGCATATATTCATTGGAACTCTTCCATGGGCCAACCCTGGCTTTCAAAGATGTCGGTGCTCGCTTCATGGCTCGACTGCTCGCCTATTTCCGCGAAAAGGGAGGCGAGGTGAATGTGCTTGTAGCCACCAGCGGCGACACTGGCAGCGCAGTAGCCAATGGTTTCCTCGGTGTCGAGGGAGTCAAGGTGTATGTGCTGTACCCTAAGGGTAAGGTAAGCGCTATTCAAGAGTGCCAATTTACTACCCTCGGCCAGAACATCACTGCTCTCGAAATCGATGGAGTGTTTGACGATTGCCAAGCCTTGGTGAAGAAAGCATTCCAAGACGCTGAGCTCAATGCCAAGATGAAACTCACCTCGGCCAACTCGATCAATGTGGCTCGTTTCTTGCCTCAAGCATTCTATTATTTCTATGCTTACGCTCAGATGAAGCGTCGCGGCTTGGCTGATGACTTGGTGATGGCTGTGCCGAGCGGTAATTTCGGTAACATTACCGCTGCCCTCTTTGGCCATGCCATGGGATTGCCTATCAAGCGCTTCATCGCCGCTAACAATGCCAACGATGTGGTATATCAATATCTCAAGACTGGCGTGTATGAGCCTCGCCCAAGCATACCCACCATCGCTAATGCAATGGATGTGGGCGCTCCGAGCAATTTCGCTCGCATACTCGAGCTGTACGGCAACGACCACAAGGCTATCACCTCGCTGATATCAGGTGCGACATTTACCGACCAGGAGATACGCCGCGCCATGAAGCAGTGCTACGATGCCACTGGCTATGTGCTCGACCCCCACGGCGCTTGCGGCTACGAGGCTCTGAAAGAGGGGCTCAAGGAGGGCGAAACTGGAGTATTCTGCGAGACAGCCCATCCAGCCAAATTCAAGGATACTGTCGAGGGAGCTATCGGCGCTGAGATAGCCATTCCCGAGCGCCTCGCTGCCTTTATGGCTGGCGAGAAAAAGAGCATCGAACTCCCGGCCGATTTCCAAAAATTCAAAGAATATTTATTATCTCGATAATATCGATAATTTCGATATTATCGATAATATCGATAAATTCGAGAATTCTCGAGAGGTCTCGAAATCTCTTGAGAATTCTCGACCAAAATCAAACCCTATCTTATGTCAACAAACACAGTAGACAACAAGCGCAAGGTGACCACCGCTCGCCTTACCGAGATGAAGCAGCGCGGCGAGAAGATAGCAATGCTCACAGCCTATGATTACTCGATGGCCAAACTCATCGACCAGGCTGGCATGGATGTGATTCTCGTGGGCGATTCTGCCTCAAATGTGATGGCTGGCAATGTCACCACTCTCCCCATTACCCTGGATCAAATGATTTACCATGCCAAGAGTGTGGTCAAGGGTGTGAATCGCGCATTGGTTGTGTGCGATATGCCCTTTGGCACCTATCAGGGCAATAGCAAGGAGGCTCTGGCCTCGGCTATCCGCATCATGAAGGAAAGCCATGCCGAGGCTGTAAAGCTTGAGGGCGGAGCCGAGGTGCGCGAGTCAATCGAGCGCATCCTTTCGGCCGGTATCCCCGTGATGGGCCATCTGGGCCTTACTCCCCAGTCGATCAATAAATTTGGCACCTACGCGGTGCGAGCCAAGGAGGAAGCTGAGGCCGAGAAGCTCGTGGCAGATGCTCATTTGCTCGAAGAGCTGGGTTGCTTTGCCATGGTGATTGAGAAAGTGCCAGCCGCTCTGGCCGAGCGCGTGGCCAAGGAGGTATCGATTCCCATCATTGGGATCGGTGCTGGCGGAGGCTGCGACGGTCAGGTGCTTGTGATGCACGATATGCTGGGCATCAATCAGGATTTCTCACCGAAATTCTTGCGCCGCTATGCCGACCTCTCGACCGTGATCAATGATGCCGTGGGCCGATACATCGATGATGTAAAATCCTGCGACTTCCCCAATCAAAACGAACAATACTAAGACCGTAAGGACATAAGGACCGTAAGGTCAAAAGTACAAATAATTATGAGGATAGTGATACAGAGGGTGAGCGAGGCATCGGTGAGAGTCGATGGCGAACTCATCTCAGAGATAGGCTGGGGCCTGATGGTGCTGGTTGGCGTGGAGCAAGGCGATACGCTTGCTGATGCCCAATGGTTGGCAGCCAAGACTGTCGCCTTGCGCATATTCCCTGATGCGCAGGGAGTGATGAATGTGTCAATTGCCGATTTCCCCGATGCCCGGGTATTGGCAGTAAGCCAATTCACTCTCACCGCCAGCACAAAGAAGGGCAATCGCCCGAGCTATATACGCGCTGCCGGCCATGACCTGGCTGTGCCCCTATATGAGGCTTATTGCGCCGAGGTAGAGCGCTTGCTGGGTCGCCCGGTGGGCAAAGGTATCTTCGGAGCAGATATGAAGGTCGCCCTAATCAACGATGGCCCCGTGACCATCATCATCGATTCCCACCTCAAAGAATAATAATCACCCTATAATATCAGTAGGCGGCTTAGGATTCCTATGATTCCTAAGCCGCCTATTGATTATCTTAGGTAGGAATCCTAGGCTGCCTAGGATTCCTATGAATTATAATTTTGTCAAGAGTAGGCGGTCGATGATGGCGTGGTTGGTGCCGATGTTCATGTTTTCATTTTCGGGCAGGTACTCGATGGTGACTTTATGCTTGCCCTTGCTGAGAGCAACCTCAACGACATTGGTCAAGCCCCAATCGCTCCAGTTGCCTACGCCGCGTGTTGGCATCACCACTACGCCAGCGCGTTTGCCATCGACCAAAATGGTGCGGATGGCGCACTTATTTTCGGTATTCACCGGCCCGTTGCCGTTGGCATAAACCAGATTGATGGCATAGTCGCCAGCAGTTGATGCCTCAACATCAACCTCGATAGGCTTGGTCGAATGGTCAACCTCGACAAATCCGGCTCCGCGATATCCCTTGATTGAGCCAGTGCGAGGCTGGTAAGCCACCTCATTTGATGTCATAGTAGCCTTTTCGCCGGGCATGTCTACGGCCACAACCTCTTGGTTGCTTCTTGGCTCAGATGCGAAGCTCTGAGTGCCACGGTCGCTTACGCCGATCACCATGTATTCGCCTGGCACAGTAGCCTCAAATGTAGTTGAGGTGGTTTCATCAACAGGTTGGCCATCGCGCAACACGATGTAGTGGTCAATGTATTCGATAGGATTCCATGAAAGCAGATTGTTGACTGGTACTCCGGGAGCGTCAAGAGCCGGGTCATTGGTAAGGGTAGTGATGGGTGTAATCGGTGCCTTGAGGTTGGGCTGCTCGTTGACCTTGAGGGGAGTAACAGCATTGTCAGCCATCACAATTTCCACCTTGTGGTTGCCTTTGATATTGGTGGGGAGGAGAGGATCGTGGTCTTTGCCATCAAGTTTGAAGCTCTTGATTTGGCTGCCATAGCCTGAAATCGAAATATCGAGAGTGGCGTTGCGATAGCGGAAATTGGTGAGCGAGCGGCTGTCAGCCAGTGCCTTTGGCACAAATGGCTTGAACTCGAGGCCTTTCTCCTCAAAGTGGATGCCGAAGAGTATGCGATAGGTGAGAGCCAGATTGCCAGCGAGGCACCATAGCATATTTGATGAGTTCAGCTCAGTGGCGATGTCGCCATTGTCGAGGTTGAAATTCTCCTTGTTGGTGCAGAACAGAGCAGCCGGGCGCACGATAGCGCCGATAGCTTGCATTGTGCCGTTCTCACTCTCCATCTTGGCATTAGCGAGGGCCCACATTGCGCCTACCCAGGGCCACAACGCATTGTTGTGGTAAGCTGGCATGTCGGAAATCTGCGGATAGAAGATAGCGGCGCCAAAGGGGGTGGTAGGATTATTCTCAATGATTGAGCGCTGCTTGTCAGCCGAGGCGATGTCATAGAGGATTGACAGGGATTCGCCCAGGGTCTCGGCTCTTGGATTGAGGATCATGAAGTCGCGTCCGTAGGTGTACATGCCGTAGTATCCCTTGTCGGCCATCCAGAATTTCTGGTCGATGTTGGAGATTAGTTGTTGGCGCAGCTCTCCATAGCGCTTGGCATCGTCTTTGTGGCCCAAGTCAGAGGCCATGCTCTCGAGCACCTGTAGGGCGATAGCGTGGACCATATTGGTGCCCATAGCCTCAGAGCGGTAGATGTCGGCACATTGCATCCACTTGGGATAGCTCTGCTCGCGCCAGTCGATAAATGAGGTCTCGCCTCTGGCCACGCCCGGCGATGGCAGCAATGTTCCGCCGCGTTGGGCCGCGTTGCTCACCTCATAGTCGGTGTAGACAACCAGCAGGTCGTCCTCCATCGAGCGCTTGATGATAGGGTAGCAGTATTCGAGCCAAGAGCGCTCGCCAGTCACCTTGTACAGCTCGTAGGCAGCCACAGCCCAAATCATGCGGTCGGTGCTCACCGGCCAAGCGCCGCCGCTGCCGGTATCTTGGATGATGCAGCCGCGCGAATTGACCTTCTTCATCAGCGACACCTTTGAGGCCGTGGGTTGCATGTAGGCCATTGATAGGATGATTGAGTAGCTCACATCGCGGGTCCACACTCCGGCCCATTCCTTGCCGGTGCGCAGGGTTGTGTCGGGCTCCACGGCGTTGATCATCTCGTCAAGGCCCATATTGTACACGGCGTTGAGCAGCGTGTTTGAGGTCTTGAGCTGAGGATAGCTGGAAATGTCATTTTTGAGTGTCCATTCTTTCTCGATGGGCATGAAGAAATGGGGCTGGGCTCCATAGTTTGAGATAATTTTGGTAACCGATGGGGCGTAGGCCGAATATTCGCCTTGCACAATCGAGTCGCCTCGCCAGGTGTAGGCCGAGGTGCTCACGATTTCCTGGGCTCCGGCGCTGAGGGCTGCAGCCGTCAAGGCCAGAGGGATGGCCAGAGGAAGTATTTTCTTCATGGATGCTTAAATATTTGGGTTTTGGTATTATTCTAAGTGCAAATTTAAGGTAAATTCATCAAATACACAAAAAAAGTGGCCGTCGGAGCCCATGCGGGTCAGCGGCCACTAAATTCTTTACGCTATAGGTTATGCCAGTTGCTGGTGTTTTTTCTTGTGGTCGTTATGCACCTTGATGATGAAGATGATAGCGGAGCACACAGTGGTAATCACGTTGGTGATGACCAGAGGCATATTGTTGAGTAGGATGCCTTGTACTACGAAGAATACGCTGCCGAGGCCGAGGGCCAAGAAGGTTGGCATTGCGATTCCATCGGTGTCCTTAGTGCGGATAGTCATGATAGCCTGTGGCAGATAGCCAATGATCATGCAGATGCTGGCGGTATAGCCTATGATTAAGATCCAAGTATTCATATCAATGAGTTTTTTATTGTTTTCTATTAAATTTCATTTGTCATTATTCAGCCTCCTTTCTTTTAAGGGTAAGTCCCTCAGGAGAGAGGGGTAGAGGCTCATGTCTCTAATATAAAGACAATAAAGTGTGAGTTAAAGTTGATTTAACTTGTTGAATAAAGATAAAAAAAGGCGCGCCCAGCGGGCGCGCCTCTAAGTCTTTATGGGTGAGAGAGGTCAGATATCCCAAACTATGTACATGGCTCCCCATGTGAAGCCGGCTCCAAAGGCTGTGAGAATCAGTTTGTCGCCTTTCTTGAGGCGTCCCTTCATCTCATCGAGACACAATGGGATTGTGGCGGCCGAGGTATTGCCGTAGTGCTCGATGTTGACAAGCACCTTATCCATGGGGAAATTGGCGCGGTGAGCCACAGCCTCGATGATGCGCAGGTTGGCCTGGTGAGGCACCAAGAAAGCGACATCTTCGATGGTGAGGTTGTTGCGCTTCATCACATCGAGCGATGAGGTGAGCATGTCGGTCACAGCGTGCTTGTACACAGCGCGGCCATCTTGATACACATAATGCTCATCAGCATCGACTGTCTCATGAGTGGCGGGTTTGGCTGAGCCGCCAGCCTTCATCAGCAGGAAGGGAAGACCAGAACCATCGACATGGAACACACCGTCAATGATTCCTACGCCCTCTTGCTCGGTGGGCTCGAGCAGCACGCAAGCGGCTCCGTCACCAAAGAGAGGACATGTAGAGCGATCCTTGTAGTTGGTCATCGACGACATCATTTCGGTGGCTATCACGATTACCTTTTTGTAGAGGCCCGAGGCAATGTATGCCTTGCCGTCTTGCAGAGCCACAAGGAAACCAGCGCAAGCGGCTTGGATGTCGTAGCCATAGCAGTTGCTGAGGCCGCAATCATGGATCATGATTGAGGCTGTCGAGGGGAAGCGATAGTCGGGATTGGAAGTAGCGCAAATCAACAAGTCGATTTCCTCAGGCTTTGTGCCCGTGGATTCGAGAAGGCGCTTGATAGCGTGGGTACCCATCAATGATGAGCAAGCGCCCTCGCCTTTGAGGATACGGCGCTCTTTGATACCTACGCGAGATGTTATCCATTCGTCATTAGTGTCCACCATCTTTGAGAGCATCTCGTTGTCGAGGATGTCATCGGGGACATAAGAAGCGATGCCGGAAATGCGAGCGTTCAGCATAAACAGGGGTTAATTGGTTGGTGCAAAGGCCGCGCCCAAATATTGGGCGCAGGCATAATGGGAGGGATATGTGGCCCGGAGGGCAGCTCGGATTAGAGAGCTTCTTCTTTAACGATAGCCTGACGGCCGCGGTAGTATCCGCATTCGCCGCATACGGTGTGGTATACGTGCCAGGCACCGCAGTTGGGGCAGAGAGCCAGGGTGGGCATTACGGCCTTGTCATGGGTGCGGCGCTTAGCCGTGCGGGTCTTGGATTGTTTGCGTTTAGGATGTGCCATTTTGATTTATTGTTTTATGATTTATTTTTCGAGAGGAATCGTATTTTCGAGAGGAATCGTCGGGAATCGACAGATTCGACGGGATTCGAGATAGAGGGGTCTCTATTGACGGGATTCGAGATAGAGGAGCGGGGCTCCTATTCGTCGGTGTTGACGTCCTTTAGGCCGTCCCAGCGCGGGTCGGTGGGCTGGTCTTGGCCTCCCATGGTGTCCATCTCGTCGATGAGGTCGTTTTCGAGCTCGGCATCTTCATCGGCTGGACGGGTGCGGTGCTTGCGCAGGATGGCTGTCATCTGGCGGTTGCATTTGCCCATTGGGTGGACATGCTTGATGGGGATGGCGAGGGCCGCAGTGTCGTAGATCATATAGGCTACGTTGAGATTGTTGTCGCTCTGCGGTATCACCAGCAGGTCGTCGCTCTCATCGTTGTAGTCATCGCCGTATTCCACCATTATGTGGTAGTTAGCATCGATGGGAAGGTGCAAGTCATCGAGGCATCGGTCGCAGAGGGTCACTACCTCGCCACCGACGTGGAATTGCAAGTCATATTTCCCGCCGCGCGCTTTCACGGTGAGCTTTACGTCCAAGTCGGCATCGCGCACGTCTTCATTCTCCATATTGGCGAAGAATTGGCGCCCGAGGTGGTATTCAAAGATGTGCTCTCCGTCGCTAAGCGATTTTAGCGGCAAATTAAATTCTGTGAACTTTCCCATGAGCTTTGGTTTTGAAAAATCACGCAAAGTTACGGAATTAATTGGTAAGTACCAAGAAATTCCGAGAAAAATTGAGGAAAAACCCCCAACAAGAGGGGGTTTTGGCCAATTTTAAGGATTGTTGAGATTTATTGCAAACCGCTTACAGCTGCTGAGCGGTCAATTTTTCCAACCAAACCTTGCAGCACTTTGCCCGGACCGATTTCGATGAACTCGGTGGCTCCGTCGGCAATCATGTTGCGGATAGTCTGGGTCCAGCGCACGGGGGCGGTGAGCTGAGCGATCAGGTTGCCCTTGATTTCGGCGGGGTCGGTGTGGGGCAGTGCGTCGACATTCTGGTAGACGGGGCACACTGGCACGCTGAACTTGGTGTGGTCGATGGCTTCGGCCAATTCGGCGCGAGCCGGCTCCATGCATGGCGAGTGGAAAGCGCCGCCTACGTTGAGGCGCAGTGCGCGCTTGGCTCCGGCAGCCTTAGCAGCCTCGCAAGCGGCCTCGACAGCATCGATGTCGCCCGAGATTACCAGCTGGCCCGGGCAGTTATAGTTGGCGCAAACTACGATTCCGCCAACGTTGGCGCAAATCTCCTCGACTGTCTCATCGGGTAGGGCAATTACGGCAGCCATGGTCGATGGCTTGATTTCGCAAGCTTTCTGCATAGCCATGGCGCGAGCGGCAACCAGACGCAGACCGTCGTCAAAGTTGAGAGCTCCGGCAGTCACCAATGCAGAGAACTCGCCCAGCGAGTGGCCGGCTACCATGTCAGGCTTGAACTCCTCGCCCAGGCTCTTGGCCAGGATCACGGAGTGGAGGAAGATGGCGGGTTGGGTCACCTTGGTCTGACGCAGGTCCTCGTCGGTGCCGGCGTGCATCAGGTCAGTGATGCGGAAACCCAGTATGTCGTTGGCGCGCTCAAAGAGCTCTTTAGCCTCGGGGTTGTTGTCGTAGATCTCCTTGCCCATTCCTACGAATTGGGCGCCTTGTCCAGGGAAAACGTAAGCTTTCATTGCTGTTGCTTTGCTAATTATTCTAATAATTTGTGTATTACCTATTAAAACCAGCGCAAAGTTACGAAATTCTCGGAAATTATTCGTAACTTTACACTCGAAAAAAGACGTTTAGGTCAATTTTTACCCTTCTAAGTCTCACTTTTGACTTATTACTTAATATTTTTTACTTTCTCCTCAGCACTTTTGACTTTTGACTTTTGACTTTTGACTTTTGACTTTTGACTTAATACTTTTTACTTGATATGGAATTATTGTTTCTCGGGCTGCGCGGCTGGCAGCTGATTATAGTAGTATTGGCGATCGTGCTCCTGTTTGGGGCCAACAAGATACCTGACCTGATGCGCAATCTGGGTAAGGGGGTGCATAGCTTCCGCCAGGGCGTAGAGGATGCCAAAGCCGAAATCAACAAAGAGGTAAAGAAAGCCACCGACATCGACACCGATGCAAAGCAGTGAGATGAGCTTCTGGAGCCACCTCGACGCGCTGCGCGGGGTGTTGCTCAAGATTGGGGCTCTGCTTGTATTGCTGGCAATCGGTTTCTTTGTGGCCATGCCGTGGATCTTCGACCATGTGATCACGGCTCCCTGCTCGAGCGATTTTCCGCTATACCACTTGCTGGACTTCATCCGTGGTGACGGTTCGTTCTTGCCCGACCTCGGCAGCAATGATTTCCATGTCTCGCTCATCAACATCGAGCTGGCCTCACAGCTGATGGTGCACATGTCGGCATCGTTTTGGGCGGCATTCGTGGTGGGATTCCCTTTGGTAATCTACCTGTTGTGGAGCTTTGTGGCTCCGGGCCTCTATGAGCACGAAAAGCGCGGCGCACGCAAGGCTTTCTTCTTTGGCAATGTGATGTTTTATCTCGGTTCGGCCGTTGGGTATTTCATAGTGTTTCCGTTGGCATTGCGTTTTCTGGCCGACTATCAATTGAGCGACAAGATTGCCAACACGGTGTCGCTGACATCGTATATGGACACTTTCTATACCGTGTTGCTGATGATGGGTCTGCTATTCGAGCTGCCGCTCTTGGCTTGGGTGCTGGGCAAGATGGGATTCTTGCAACGCAGTTTCTTCAAGAAATATCGCCGCTACGCCATCGTGGCCATCCTCATATTGGCAGCTATGCTCACCCCGACAAGTGATGTGTTCACCCTCGCGGTGGTATTCATACCGGTTTACGCCCTCTGGGAGGCCAGCGCCCTGCTAATCCCCAAGAGCCCTCGTGCCTCCTCTCAGCGAGAGGCGATAGAATCTCCTCTATCCGAATCTTGACGAATTTGTCGATTCCCTTCGATTCCTTTTTAACCAATAATAACCCCCCTCAACATGAAAAAGAAAAGTATCGGATTATTGCCACGCATTGTGATAGCGATGGCTCTCGGCATTGGAGCCGGCTACCTTTTCCCTACGTGGCTGGCCCGATGCTTTGTAACTTTCAATGGAATTTTCTCCCAATATCTGGGCTTCATCATCCCGCTGCTGATTGTGGGATTTGTGGCTGCTGCCATTACCGAACTCGGCAAGAAGGCTGGCAAGCTGCTGATTTTTACCTGCGCTTTGGCTTATGCCTTCACTCTGCTATCTGGCATATTGTCGTACAGCACTGGCGCTTGGCTATTCCCCTCGATGATCGAACCGGGTGTGGCCCTCGGCGATGAGGAAGCGGCTGCTGACTTGGCTCCGTTCTTCACCGTCAGCATTACTCCTCTGATGGGAGTGCTCACCGCCTTGGTGCTCGCCTTTGTGATGGGCTTGGGCACGGCTCAGGTGGGCAACTCGGCCCTGTTGCGCGGTCTCAACGGATTCCGCGATGTGATCGCTTGGGTAATCAATAGCTCTATCATCCCTCTGCTGCCGCTGTACATTTTCGGCATCTTCCTCAACATGACCATCACTGGCCAAGTGGGGGGCATCCTGCTCACATTTGTCAAGATTATAGCCGTGATATTTGTGCTCCACGTCTTGATTTTGGTGGTGCAGTATAGCATAGCTTGCATCGTGACCAAGCAGAATCCCATCAAGTGCCTTATCACCATGCTCCCGGCTTATTTCACAGCTCTGGGCACTGCCTCATCGGCGGCTACCATACCAGTGACCCTCAAGCGCGCGCAGATGCTTGGTGTTGACCAGGAGATTGCGGGATTCACAGTGCCTCTCTGCGCTACCATCCACATGTCGGGTTCGACCCTCAAGATTGTGGCTTGCGCCTTGGCTCTGATGATAGCACAGGGCATGCCTTACGACTTCCCGATGTTTATGGGCTTTATCGCCATGCTCGGCATCAGCATCATAGCCGCACCGGGTGTGCCGGGCGGAGCCATCATGGCCAGCCTTGGCATTCTCGCCACGATGCTTGGATTCAGCGAGGCTGACCTCGCCCTGATGATTGCCCTCTACATAGCTATGGACAGCTTCGGCACCGCTTGCAATGTCACTGGCGATGGAGCCATCTCAATGATTGTCAACGCCGCCTTCAAAAGAAAGAGTGATGGAGACCGGGCAGTGGTCGGAGCCGAGGATGTCTTGGTGAATGTCGGCCTCGAGGAGGCGCGGCAGTAATCGCTCAGATACCAAGAAATAGTCGATGCGCCACCCGATATTCTTCTCTCGCGCCTTGAATCGGTAGCTCCACCAGCTGTAAGCCTTTTCTTGGTCGGGATGGAAATAGCGGTAAGTGTCGACAAATCCAGCCTCGAGCAGGCGCGTCATGCACTCGCGCTCCTCGTCGGTAAATCCCGGATTGCGCCGATTGGTGGCCGGGTTGGCGAGGTCAATCTCGCGATGGGCCACATTCAGGTCGCCGCATATTATCACTGGTTTGTCTTGATCAAGCCGCTTTACATACTCCAAGAAATCCCTTTCCCAATCCAAGCGATAGTCCAGTCGGGCCAGCTCGGATTGGGAATTTGGTGTATATACGGTCACCAAAAAGAAATCGTCGAGCTCAAGGGTCACAATGCGACCCTCATGGTCGTGGGCATCTACGCCCATGCCACGGCGCGAACTGCGGGGCTTGTGCCGGCAAAAGATAGCTGTGCCGGCATATCCCTTCTTGTCGGCATAGGCCCAATAGCTTTCATAGCCGGGAAAGTCCAAGTCGATTTGTCCCTCTTGCAGCTTGGTCTCTTGCAAGCAGAAGAAGTCGGCATCCAGCTGCGCGAATATGTCGGCAAATCCCTTGCCTACCACGGCTCGCAGCCCATTCACATTCCAAGAAATAAACCTCATAAGCGTCTATTGTTTTTCCATCCAAGGGATTAGCAGGTCGTTGAGCTGCTGGGTCTCGACCAAGAAACCGTCGTGGCCGAATGGCGAGTGGATCTCATAGTATGATGCGTGGGGTATCTTGCGAGCCAGTTGGCGCATATCATCGGGGGTGAATACGATGTCGGTGGTTAGGCCCACTACGATTGTCTCGGCCTTGATGCGGCCCAGGGCGCGTGTCACGCCGCCGCGTCCGCGTCCGATATTGTGGGTGTCAAATGACTGCAATATTGCCATGTAGCTGTAAGCGTCAAAGCGGTCTACCAGCTTCTTGCCTTGGTATTGCTGGTAGGTGCAAGCGCGGTGCAGGGGATGGGCATAGTTCTCATCATCGTCTTGTTGGGTCAGGTTGTAGCTCTTGCCTCCGCGATAGGTGAGCAAAGCGATTGCGCGTGCGGCAGCCAAGCCCTTTGAACCACCGTCGGGACGGTCTTCAAAGTAGGTAGGGTCAGAGAGTATGGCCATGCGCTGTGTCTCATCGATGGCGATGGTCCAGGGCGACGCCTTGACATCGGTGGCCATAAGTATCAGTTTGTCGGCGCGGTCTGGTTCCTCTACGGCCCATTCCACAGCCTGGAAGCCGCCCACTGAGCATCCCACCAATACCTTGATATGGCCGATGCCGAGCTTGTCGGCAAGCAGCCGGTGAGCCGACACTATGTCGCGCATGGTATAGCGCGGAAAGTCGCGGTAATAGGGTTTGCCGGTAGCAGGGTTGTTGTGCATGGGGCAGGTGGTGCCGTAGGGCGAACCGATGAAGTTGGCGCAGATTACGAAATACTTAGCCGGGTCGAGAAATCCGCCCTTCTCGACGGTGCCGGGCCACCAGTCGGGCACATCGCTGTTGCCGGTCAGGGCGTGGCACACCCATACGATGTTGTCGCGGCCTTCGTTGATTTGACCGTAGGTGTGGTAGGCAATGGTGAGCTCTGGGAGTTCGCCGCCGAGTTCGAGCTTGAAAGGCTTATCGTGATAATAATAGTTGAGCATATATCAAGTCAAAAGTATCAAGTCAAAAGTCAAGAGGAGAAGTAAGTCAAAAGTATCAAGTCAAAAGTCAAGAGTGGAAATTACCTTGAATTGCAGTGCAAAGTTACGAAATAGAGGGGAAATATCCATAAAAAACCATGAGGATAGTAACTACTCAGCGATTCTAAGGAAACTCAATGATTCCTTACATCCTACAT
>JAJBUH010000274.1 GCA_020860445.1 Bacteroidales bacterium
CAATTGTTCTCGGCTCTGCTGAAACACCAATTTTAACAAAACACTATTAACAATGCTAAATCCAGATTTTTTTTAGAAAAATGTTTGGAAATTACTATAGAATGCCCCACATAGAGTGCGATAGCACGGAATGTGGGGTTGGCACACCTATCTCCCTATAGGGATGAGTGCGTAGCACGGCTCTTATCAGGCGTGATGCAATCCTCGGATAGCAAGAGCCGTGCTACGCACTAACATTACATCACCATAATTTGAATTGAAATTTTCACGTCCTAAAAGTCGAATACGGAGATGACGCCGAAGTTAGGGTCGGGCTCTTCTTGCCATGTGCGCACATGGATTACGGGATTCTTCTTGTCTGAGAGGTCCATCACCAGGGTCAGGTAGCCCGTGTCGCCATAGTTGCTCGAATAGTAGTCCTGCTTGACCTCGATCGAGTAAATCTCCTTATCCATGCGCGGCTTGATGATGCGGCTGTTGCTGAAATGTAGGTTTACATATTCTTTGCCAGCTAATACACGGCGCAGGTTTTTGATAAATTCGGCCTTGGTATAACGAGTGAGGATCACCCTCTCGTTGTTAATCCAATAGCCATCGTTGAGATTGCTGGCTTGCTGCAGGTTGCGACGGCCCACCACAATCACTGCATTGTCGTCAAACACGCGCTCGAGATAGTCAGCATCCTTGAGGGCGTATGCCGTGCGGTAATCCTCGAGGAAATTCACCAGATTTTTGCGTGACTCCTCTGCCCAGTCGGCATGGTCGAGGGCTATCTCTGTGGCCAATTGCTGCCCTACCCCCATCGATACATGCTCTATCAACCCCTTGGGATTGATGGCAACTGACAACTGTTCAGAGAATGTGCGCCTACCATGAAAACGGCAACTTACGGGTATGCCACGGCAGATAACCGACCCGTCATCGTTGCTGAAATATTGCAAATCGGCATCGGGGAGCAATGTGACCTTCCCATAGTTCATAATCTGCTTCATATCCTCTATGCCCTAAGTGGTAAAGAGGTTCTGCGCTGTCGAGATGCTGCCTGTGCCTATAGCATTCATCAGAGGCAGCACGACTGCTTGGTTGAGTTGGTCCATGCGATCGGTACTGAGTTGCGCGGAGCTGCTGATGACTGGTTTGGCCGATGCTATTTGTTCCTTGGGAGCCTCAGTCTTAGCCATTGCCACTGGCACATAAGCATGGGCCCAATTTCTGCTATCTTTGCTCAATCTTTTTTATGATCGTGGTGATACTCTTTTGCAATAGCAATGGCCCTTTGTAGTTTCTCGCCAAGCAGTTTCTTGTCAGGCAGTTGCGTATAGTATTGAGCCACTTTTATAGGACTATAGTCATCAAGCATTAGATACTCGATGTGTTCGGTGTTACCCTCGGAGCATAATATCAAGCCGATAGGCGACTCTTCCCATTCGTGGCGCTCATGCTTGTTTATATAGCGCAGGTAGAGACGCATCTGACCCTCATACTCAGGTTTGAACTTACCGAGTTTCAAGTCCACGACAATGGTACGGCGCAAAGAACGATGGAAGAACACCAAGTCGGCTTTGTAGGTGACAGCATCCACAACGATACGCTTCTGGCGATCCAGCAAAGCGAAGTCACTCCCTCCCAACTCTTTGATGACGAGTTCCATCTGGTTAACAATAGCATTTTCCAAATCGCTTTCGGAGAATACATCAGGCAAGCCAAGCATATCAAGGAAATAGTCGCTGCGGAACACGAAGTCGGGCACCAGTGTCTTTGTCCGACTCACCTCTGCCAATTCCTTTTTGATGGTTTCCTCAGGACGCCGACTTATGGAAGTCCTTTCATACAGCATTCCGTCTATCTTATCATCCAGGGTGCGTGTGTCCCAATGCTCAATCTGACACATCTCAATGTAGAATTGTCGGGCCAATGGGTCTTTTACATACATTATCTGTTTTATATGAGTCCATGTCAATTGTATACGCGTTGCGTACACAATCTCATCCCGCGTAAAAGTCTCCGCGGCGCGGAGACAATGTTGGAGTTGTTTGTAACTCCAGCCTGTACCATATCGTTCTGTCAGTTTCTGGGCTATCTTTTTAATAATCTGCCCCCCATACTCAGCACGTTTGTTAAACAGAACATCTTCTTTGATGCGCCGTCCAACTTCCCATTTGGTTAGGCATATTTTGGTATTGGCGTACAAGGCTATCTCACCACGCACATTATCTATGATGCCGCAGACATCATTAAAAAGTGCAAGCTCGGGCGCTACGCTTGCTTGCGATACCAGTTTTCCGTTGTTTTCTTCCATTTGAAACGTAATTTTGGTGCAAAGATAGGCAAGGTTTACTTAATTTCAAATTGAAACTAACTTAGAGATATTACCCAATTCTTATCATTCGAGTTCCTTGACGCCGTGGTTGTGGGAGTGGAAGATGGAGCGGGCGGCGTTGGCGAAGGAGGAGCAGTGGGAGCGCCAGGAGGATTGGCAGCTGTCAACGTCAACGAGGCGGTAATTGCGGATGCCTTGGGTGGGGGCCTCGGTGAATACCAAGCGGTAGGCAGCAGAATCGACTTGAGCTGCGCCCACGCTGTCGCGACCAAGCCATACCTTGACGAGGGCGCCGCCGCGAGTGTCGCGCGTCTTCATATTGGAGATAAGATTGCCAAGAGAATACACCACCAGCGCATTGCGGCCATCAGAGCGCTGGCGCATCTCCATAGGCTGTATCACATGGGGATGGCCCCCAATCACCAGGTCAACGCCCTCGCTCACCAGAAAATCAGCCATCGCTCGCTGCGAGGCATTGGGCAACAGCTTGTACTCTTCGCCCCAGTGAATGGCTACGCACACTATCTCAGCTCCAGCCTCGCGGGTCGCGGCTACGTCGCGATGAATTCTGTCCTTATTAATATAATCGACCACCACCCCATCGCGAGGCTCGATGCCGTTGGTACCGTAAGTATAATTGAGAAATCCCACCTTGAATCCGCGTACATCCCTCAGCAACGGCAGCACCGAATCGCGCTGCTCCTCGTTGCGATACGTGCCAACCTGGTCCACACCCATGCCGCGCAGCACATCCACAGTGCGCCTCAGCCCACGCGCATGGCGATCGAGAGTATGATTGTTGGCAGTGAGGAAGAGGTCAAAGCCCGTGTCGGCCAACTCCTGAGCATACGAGTCAGGAGCGCAAAAACAAGGATACCCCGCATACGGGCGTCCGCCCAGCGGGGTTTCAAGGTTGACCACTGCATAGTCGGCGCCGCTCACCAGCGGCTGTATTGCAGCGAAATATCCTGAGTAGTCGTAAGTGCCATCAGCTCGCCGTGCCGCATCAATCTGCCCTTGGTGCATCATGGCATCGCCAGCAAACACCAAGGTAGCCTCCTGCGGCCCAAACAATTGGGCATATAGGGCGGCGAAAAAGCTGAAAGCCAGGGCTACTAACATCAGCGGGCGCGCCTCTTGGCGGCAAGCAAAGTATTCTTCATCAGCGACACGATGGTCATCGGGCCTACGCCTCCCGGCACCGGAGTAATCCAACTGCACTTGGGAGCCACATTGTCGAAATCGACATCGCCAGTGAGCTTGAATCCCGACTTGCGCGTGGCATCTGGCACGCGAGTAGTGCCAACATCGATTACCACGGCTCCATCCTTGACCATATCGGCCTTGACAAATTTTGGCGAACCCAAAGCGGCAATGATAATGTCAGCCGTGCGGGCAATCTCAGGTATATTGGGCGTAGCGCTGTGACACACCGTGACAGTACAGTTGCCGGGTGTACGCTTTTGCATCATCAGTTCGGCCATCGGTCGTCCCACAATGTTGCTGCGGCCCAGCACCACGCAATGCTTGCCCTTGGTATCTATATTGTAGCGAGCGAAAAGATCCAGGATTCCCGCTGGAGTAGCTGACACAAACCCTTCGAGGCCAGTAGCCATGCGCCCAACATTGGTGGGGTGGAAACCATCGACATCCTTGTTGGGGTCGATCGCCTCGATTACCTTCTGCTCAGAGATATGCTTGGGCAGCGGCAGTTGCACGATGAATCCATCGACATCCGGGTCATTGTTGAGCTGGTCGACAGCTTGCAACAGCGCATCCTCGGTGATATCGTCCTCAAATCTAATCAGGGTGGACTTGAAGCCGCATTCGCCGCAAGCCTTAACCTTGTTGGCGACATAAGTCTCGCTGCCTCCGTCATGGCCCACCAGAATGGCGGCCAAGTGGGGTCGCTTTTCTCCTCTTGCCGCCATGGCCTCAACCTCGGCGGCTATCTCTGCCTTGATGTCGGCAGACACTTTCTTTCCGTCAATAAGTTGCATTTCCCTCGTTACTTATTACTCATTACTTATTACTCAACGACGGCGTCCTTTCATTTGCTTCATCTGGTTCATCATCTTCATGGGATTCTTGACCGACGAAGCCATTTGCATCATCTTGCGAGTCTCGGCAAACTGCTTAATCAGGCGGTTGACCTCTTGGAGCGTAGTGCCAGAACCCTTGGCGATGCGCTGGGCGCGTGTGCCTTTGATGATATCTGGATGCTCGCGCTCGTAGGGAGTCATCGAGTAGATGATGGCTTCAATGCTCTTGAAGGCGCTGTTGTCGATGTCCATATCCTTGATGGCCTTGCCCACGCCCGGGATCATCGAAGCCAAGTCCTTGATATTGCCCATCTTCTTGATCTGCTGTATTTGCTTCAAGAAGTCGTTGAATGTGAACTGGTTCTTTCTCAGCTTGGCAGCCAGAGCCTGAGCCTCTTTCTCGTCATATTCCTTGAGAGCCATTTCGGCGAGGGTCTTGACGTCGCCCATGCCGAGGATGCGCTCTGCCATACGATCGGGGTGGAACAAGTCGATGCCGTCGAGGGTCTCGCCAGTGCCGACAAATTTGATAGGCTTGTCGACCACGGTGCGAATCGAGATGGCAGCGCCGCCGCGGGTATCGCCGTCGAGCTTGGTGAGCACCACGCCGTTGAAGTCAAGACGATCGTTGAACGCCTTGGCGGTATTCACAGCATCCTGACCAGTCATGGCATCAACCACAAACAGCGTCTCATCGGGCTTGATGGCATTTTTGATAGCCTCAATCTCGTTCATCATGTCCTCGTCGACAGCCAGACGTCCAGCGGTATCGACGATCACCAGGTCGTTGTGATTCTCCTTGGCATAGCGGATAGCATTTTTGGCAATCTCAACGGGATTCTTGTTGCCCTCCTCGGTGTAGACTGGCACATCGATCGAGGCTGCCAAGGTCTGCAGCTGGTCGATAGCGGCGGGACGGTATACGTCGCAAGCCACCAGCAGCGGCCTCATGCCGCGTTCGCTCTTCAGCTTCTTAGCCAGTTTGCCTGAGAATGTGGTTTTGCCTGAGCCTTGCAAACCTGACATGAGGATTACAGCCGGCTTGCCCTTAAGCTCGAGCGTAGCGGCTTGCGAACCCATCAGGGTGGTGAGTTCATCGTAAACAATCTTCACCATCAATTCGCTGGGCTTCAGGGCTGTGAGCACATTCTGGCCCAAGGCTTTCTGCTTGACAGTGTCAACAAAAGTCTTGGCCACCTTGTAGTTGACGTCGGCCTCAATCAGGGCGCGGCGCACATCTTTCAGGGTCTCGGCTACGTTTATCTCAGTGATTTTGCCCTGGCCCTTTAGAATCTTAAAGCTGCGTTCAAGGCGTTCGGTTAAGTTCTCAAACATATTACGATAATGGCGATTTGTTTACGGTTCGGGTTAAAGCGGCCTATGGGCCAAATTAGTCAGCGTTTTGGTTGGACACCAGGCGGTTGGTAGCTGTGTCGGGAAATACCACCTGGGGTTGGAATGAGCGAGCCTCGTCGATAGGCATGGTGGCATAGCTCATGATGATCACGATGTCGCCAGGCTGGACGCGCCGAGCGGCAGCGCCGTTGAGGCACACCACGCCCGACCCTCTTGGACCCGGTATGACATAAGTGTCGAGGCGCTCGCCATTGTTGTTGTCAACAATGTAGACGCGCTCGCCACGGATGATGCCGGCTGCATCCATCAGATCCTCGTCGAGGGTGATGCTGCCAATATAGTCGAGGCAAGCCTCAGTGACAGTGACCCGGTGGATTTTCGACTTCAAAACTTCTACATTCATAGTCGCTTAGTATTTGATGTTGTCGATCAGGCGCACATCGCCGCAATACACGATGATGCATCCCACTGGATAGTCAGTTTCTGCCCAATCGGTGATGGGCTGCATCGAGCGGCCATCAACAATCTGGTAATACTCTACTTGCATGTGAGGGAAAGAGTTGACCTCATCGACCACGTATTTGATCGTATCCTCGACAGTGTGGTCTTTGGCCCACTCGACCGACGAGGCGAGTGTCTTGTGGATGGCCGGGGCAATCTCTCTCTGCTCGGGAGTGAGGCGCACATTACGGCTGCTCATGGCCAAGCCGTCGGCTTCGCGCTTGATGGGGCAAGCCACAATCTCCAGGTCAAAGCCCTCAAGCTCGGCCATGCGGCGGATCACAGCGATCTGCTGGAAGTCCTTCTCGCCGAAATATGCGCGAGTGGGACGCACCATATCGAACAGCTTGCTCACGATCTGAGCCACGCCGTTGAAGTGGCCGGGACGCATAGCGCCCTCCATCACCTCGGCCACGGGGCCAAGGTCGAATTGGCGAGTGTCAGGTTCGGGGTAAATCTCCTCGACCGAGGGCACAAAGGCGTGGTCCACGCCAGCGGCTGCGAGCTTCTCGCAGTCGGCCTTCTCGGTGCGCGGATAGGTCAGCAAGTCTTGCTGGTTGTTGAACTGCGTAGGGTTGACAAACACGCTTGCCACTACCACATCGTTCTCCTTTCTGGCTCTCTCCATCAGCGAGATATGGCCGGCGTGGAGAGCGCCCATGGTGGGCACTAACCCTATGGTTTTTCCTTGCGCGCGCTTCTGGTCCAGAGCCTCGCGCAATCCATCGATTGTTCTTATTATTTCCATCTCTTAGAAATGAAATTCAAAAATCAAGCGCAAAATTACTCATTTCTCCCCAATGTACAAACAGATTATGAAAATTTTACACCCAAATGCCTCACTTTTCTGCCCTAAAATGCCAACAATACACCTATATAGAATAAGAAATGTCATAGAATTTGGGATTTTTGGAGAATTATTCGTAAATTTGCACATTGATTCATAAGCCGAGCTTCCTATTCGGATATCTTTCGATGGTATTGGGGCCCCTATCCCACTGCCAGAATGTGTTAATTTATTTTTGTCTTACTTATCAGCGCAAGTACCATGTTTGTCGCGGAAAAAAAGATTCAATTTCAAGATTTCCCTGTAATTAAAGATTACGGCAACGAAGAGGATTTTTTCAGAATTCAAACCCCTAACGGAGAAATACACCTCAAGAAGCTGCCATTTCAGAAAAACGCTCCCCTCCCCGATACCCTGAGCTGTCGCCTCAAGGGCTTCAACGGCCCCAACCTCGTACTCGGCCACAACATGCCCCGGTATGTGAGCGAATTCTACGCCGACGGCTTCTCTAAAGGCCAAGAATTTGAGTTCAAGGTCGTGAGCCGACCTAATGACAACCACGGCTTTTACCGATTGGAGGACCAAAACGGTTTGCAGTTCAAACTACAAGAACAGAAGACCCAATTCGCTATCGGCCAGAGCGTCAAATGCAAATTTGAATTTCTTGACCCAACGGTTTACATACTGCGTCGCAGCGATGCCGACTCGCAATTGAAAATGTTTACGATGCGCGACATAGCTCGCGTAATCAATATCAAGGGCTGGGCCGTGGAGAAACTCGACCGCCAGGTGCGAGAAATCCCAGAGTTCGCCAAAGCCATCGAAGAACTCGACAATGGCCAACCCTCCTGGATTTTTACAGCCCTAAGAGCCTCGCGCACACTGATGCCCCGCTGGTTCACCCAGTCGATGGCATCTATGCCTTACGAGCAAGTGCGCAATGTGCTGCAAGGCGCCCGCACTGTCTCGCTGCATCTGCTCGAGGGTTCGGCCTTCCTGCGCAACATCAAGGGCCCGGAGCGCGCCAATATGCAAGGCGAACTCACATCGCAAATCGAACTAATCGACAATTACATCAAGGCCCTCGAAATCATCAACCAGAAGGGCCAAAAAGATTTCATCAACGACCTGCTCGAGCATCTCAAGGAATCAGGCTATATCTACCACCCCAACACCCAGTTTGCAATACTGATGATCCTGTTCCGCCAGTCGCCGGAATTGGTCAACACCAGCCTTGGCAACCTATTCGACGCCCTGATGGAGTGGTATCCCGACACCTGGAAGGCCGAACCCTTCCGCCAAGCTTTCGTAGAGCAACTCGAATATTACATAGCTGAGACACGCGAGGAGATTGACCTATTCCTAATACCCGAGACCGGCCCTGACAACGAGCGCATCGAGAAGGTGCTGACAGCTATCGCCATCCAGCAGGCTCTGGCCACCGAGAATGACAATATCGACCTGCGTCTCAACCTGTCGCTCTTCTACCGCTGCCTGTCGCTGCTGCGCAGCACCAAGGCCGACACTTTGCTGCATAAGTCATATCTGACGCTGATGGGCGTGAAGCTCCCTACCGATTTCAACTGGAATGATATCAAGGAGCCGACCATGATGATGACTCGCGCCGCTGTTGACCCGCCAAAGAATGCCGTGGTGCCCCAGTCATCAAGATATTTCATCTCAGACAAGGTCGAAGTCGAGGTCAGCGACGAGGGCATCTCGATCGCCCGCACCGACGAGGACGCTATGGGACAAGTGCCCAATGGCATGCTGCCATGGCCGGGACTACAAGTCAACGTCAACCTGGAGCACACCCTCACCCGCGCCAAGATGAAGACCCTCGAAGGCCATACCGATTTCTGGAGCGAGGTGGAGACTGCCCTGTTCCAACCCAAGGCGGTGGCCGAACAGTACACCTCGGCCAAGCGCGTGCCCGACATTGACGATACGGTGCGCATCGAGGTCGACCGCGTGATCTACTCGCCCTACGACCAAAACCGCGTAGAGGCTTTCCACTGCAAGATAGTAGACGACCATTTCTTTGAGGGCGACGGCATCATGCTCGCCGAGGACTTGGTATCATATAACCTGCACGGCGTGACTGTCGGCGCATTCCGCAACGACAACGGCGAGCCCTTGCATTTCGATGCCCTGGTCAAGGACATTGACCAAAACGACCGCCTGCGCTTCTCGCTGATCGACACCGTGAGAATGTCTATTCGCGACCTCACATACTCGGGCGACAAGTGCCACGCCGTGGTAACCAAGGACAATGGCCGCAGCTATAGCGCCATCTCCGACAAGGGCTTTGGCCTTTTCATCAAGAAGGATTTACACGAGAAGATGCCATTCCACTGCGGCAATGTACTGCTTGTCACCATCACTGACTTTGACAAAGGCACTGTGCAATCAGTGGTCGAAGAAGGACCCCTCGATGGCGTAGTGCTAAACAATGCCAAGTCGCTACAGAATCTGCTCCGCGCAATCGCAATCAAGGAGGAAGAAGAAATCCAGGATATGGAGCTCGACGATGAGGATCTCATCCCTCGCGAGGACTTGCGCGAAATCATACAAGTGCTGCGATACAAGGCAGTGTCGAAGAGCGACGACATAATCCAAGCTTTCGACTATCTGAGCTATGCTCGCCTGCTGGCCCGCACCATCGGCGACACCGAACTCGCCGCAGCGCTCAAGGCCCACCGCGATATCTTGCTGCTGCACCAGCACTATGCCAAGAACAAGACCATCTACCGCGAGGATATCAACAAGGTAGTAGCCGAGGTGCCGCAAAACAACCAGCTCATACGACGCATGGCTTCGCGCCTGATGATTGTCACCTCGCTCGGCATGGTCGATGACAACTCGATACTCTGGGACATCGCCAACAACTCAGACAACGAGACCGAGCGCGAGCTGGCACAGATGGTGCTGTCGTACAACCTGCTGTTCAACATCAATCATGACGACGCTACCGCAGCCAACATCAAGGACAAGATTGCCAAGACGCTGAACGTAAGCAGCGAACAGCGTAGTCTGAAATATTACGGCTCTGAGAATCAGTATGTCGAGTTCAAGAGCAGTATCGTTTACCCTGCTCAAAAGGGCAACAGCGGCATCTCGATGGCCGACCCCGACAAGCAAGAATTTGAAATCTTGCATATCATTGCCGGATTCCTCAACACCACCGGTGGTACTCTATATATCGGTGTCAACGACGACCACTATGAGCGCGGATTGGAGGAGGACTTCAAGTTCTACAAGCTTGACCAGAGCGAACGCAACAACCCGCGCCGCCGCAGCATCAAGTCGCTCGACAACCTCACCAACTATTTGCAAAATCTCATCGACCGCGCCTTCAGCCTCGGCACCAACGCCGGCGACTACGCCAAGGCATACATCGATGACGAGAGCACCAAGGGCGTGGTGATGGTCAAGGTTGACCCATGTCCTCGCGTGGTTTACCTCGACAACACAATCTTTGTGCGCCACAGCGCCAAGACCACCCCGCTCACCGAGAAGACTGAGATTGAGCAGTTCATTGCCGACCGCGCTCGCCTCTTCACCCAGCAGCAAGCCAATGTCAATGCGGCTTTGCCAACAAATATGCCAGCACCCGCTGCGCCGCAGACCAAGACGCAGCCCGTTAAGAGCCAAGACGAGGCAGTGCCGGAGGTAAAGACCAACGAGTCGGGCCTCTTCACCTCGCTGCTGCGCAAGAATATCCTCCACGACTACATCGACCCGGAGCACTTCGTGCCGGCCAGCTTCTACATCCGCTTTGTCGGCGACCATGAATATATGATCACCACCGATGAGTGGAGCCTTGAGGAGGACAATGACCGTCTCGACCTGATTGTCAAGAACGATGAGACCGACGCATTCCTGGTGCTGATTTATGAGGGCGAATACGCTCTGAAGGTGCCTATGCGCGAGCTGCAGCAAAAGAAGAAGAATGTGCCTCATACCCACTACAACGATCGCAAACTGATATTCGCCTGCCCAATGCGAGCCGAAGATGGCTTGTACAGCATCCATACCAATTCAAAAGGTACGGTCTATGAGCGATTCACTCCGGTCGAGGCTATAGCGCAGGCATCAATGGGTTCGGCTCCCGTCAGACTGATGGAGGCCGAATGCGCCGACACCCCGATGTGGGAGGCTGTGCCCACCAACCGCGTGCATGAGTTTGACCACATCAAGTCGTCTACCCTCAAGCGCACCCAGCTTGGCTCCCTCGCCAAGGGCATAGCCACCTCGAAGGTCTCGGTCGATGATGCCATCAACCTCTTCTACGGCAAATTCTAAAGAATGAAAAATGAAGAATGAAAAATGAAAAATGAAAAATGAAAAATATCCGTTGGAGGTCATTTTTCATTTTTCATTCTTCATTTTTCACTCTTTGTCGTTTTTCATTTTTCATTCTTCACTTTTCACTTCACAATTGTAAACTTTCCTTAATTAATCATTGTTGTTGTTAACGGAATGTGTGTTTCGCCCAATTGGGTCACGCACATGCCTCTGATTCTATACAACGATTATTAAATATTGACTACCGACTATTTGACGTAACTTTATGGCCCCGCTCTTTACTATCATAACCGTTACCTACAACGCGGAGCACACCCTCAAACGCACTCTCGACAGCGTAGCTGAACAGACGTGCGGCCTCTACGAACACATTATTATGGATGGAGCCTCCTCTGACTCTACGGTCGACATCGCTCAGGATCACCCCAACGACAAAATCGACATCTATTCAGAGAAGGATAAGGGAATTTATGATGCAATGAACAAAGCCCTGTCAAGAAGCAAGGGCGACTACGTGATTTTTCTCAACGCTGGCGACAAGTTCCACTCACCCCACACTCTGCAGCACTATGCCAATGCCATCATGGACAACGACTATCCCGGCATCGTCTACGGCCAGACCGACATTGTCGATGACGAGGGTCGGCGCCTCGGGCCTCGCCATCTGCGCGCCCCAGAGATGCTTACGCTCAAGAGTTTCAGCCAGGGCATGGTGGTATGCCATCAGGCTTTTGCCGTGCTGCGCCAGATAGCGAGATACTACAATCTCAAGTACCGCTATTCGTCTGACTACGAATGGTGCATCATGTGCCTGCAGCACTCGCGCTCAAACATCTATCTGCCCGAGGTGGTAATCGACTATCTCGACCAAGGCGTCACCACTCGCAACCACCGCAAATCTCTGCAAGAGAGATTCAAAATCATGTGCACCTACTATGGAGTCGTGCCCACAGTGATGCGCCACATCGGGTTCCTATTCCGCTATCTCGCTCGCCGCAAATCCTCAGCTAACAAACAATAACATGGTCATCATAAACACTACTTTTCATGTGCACACATCTGTAGCCGATGATGTGCTCAAATGGATCAAAAATACATACCAACCCAGCGGCTTGAAGCATGGCGCGCTGCCTAACCCCGTGCTGGTGAGAGTGCTCGGCCACGACCAGCCGGATGCGGCCAGCTATGCCACGCACCTGACTTTCCCCGATATGGAGACAGCCCAGGCTTGGGATAAGAAAGAGGGTGAACTATTGCGCAGCCAGGTCTTGCAACGCTGGGGCGAAAAGGCTTTGCCGTTCCACACATTCCTTGACGTGATTGACTAATGGAGAGAAGCGTCACTAACGAATGGGACAAGATTATCATCGGCATCGACCCCGGCACAAACGTTATGGGATACGGGCTGATCGGGGTAAAAAAGAAGCAGCCTCACATGATAGCCATGGGTGTGCTCAAACTCGACAAGTTTGAGAGCCACCACCTCAGACTCAGCCGCATCTATCAGCGGGTGCTGTCGCTGGTCGAGCAGTATCTGCCCGACGAAATGGCAATCGAGGCTCCATTTTTCGGCAAAAACGTGCAGTCGATGCTCAAGCTTGGCCGCGCCCAGGGCGTGGCCATCGCTGCCGCATTGGCCCGCGAGGTGCCAATTGTGGAGTATGAGCCGCGCAAAATCAAGATGGCCATCACTGGCAGCGGCAGCGCATCAAAGGAGCAAGTGCAAGAGATGCTGCGCCGACTGCTGAATATCCCCAAGGAAAATCTGCTGCCCGAACTGGACGCCACCGATGCCCTCGGCGCAGCTCTCTGCCATTTCTACGAATCCCAACGTCCCACTGTCGAGAAGGGGTGCAAAAGCTGGAAAGAGTTCATCGCCAAAAACCCCGGAAAACTCATCTCTGGCTCGTAAACGTTTCGCCCCTGTCTGTTGTTATTAACACAAAGACAGACATTCCCCCACAACCGGGATGCGAGGCTCCGGGCCTCGCCCACTCAGAGCGTTTTCAACTATGGATACCAGAGATACGAGAGAAAAAATTGTAATCATTGGCGGTGGATTTGCGGGTCTTAACCTGGTCAAGCGCCTCGACAAGAAGAAATTCAACATAGTGCTTGTCGACCGCAACAACTATCACAGCTTTCCGCCCCTATTCTATCAAATAGCGTCGAGCGGCCTCGACCCCGACAGTATCTGCTTTCCCTTCCGACGCGAGATGCAGAAGGACAAAGCCAAGGGCACGCGCTACCACATGGGCGAAGTGCGCACCATCGATTTTGCCCGCAAGGAGGTTGTGACGCAGTTTGAGACTCTCCCCTACGACAAGCTCATCATCGCTGCCGGTTGCACCAACAATTTCTTTGGCAATCCCGACATGATCAAGTATGTCTACACCATCAAGACGGCAAGCGAGGCTATGCGATGCCGTAATGAGATACTTGAGCGGTTGGAGCGCGCTTGCCTCACCCACGATATGGAGCTGAGGCGAAAGCTGCTGAGCTTTGTTGTGGTAGGCGGTGGACCTACTGGCGTAGAGATTGCCGGAGCCTTAGGCGAAATGAAACGCGACATCGTGCCGCGTGAGTACACATCGCTCAAGCCCGAGGAGATCACCATCACCCTGCTCGAAGGCAGCAATCGCTTGCTCTCGGCTATGAGTCCCCAATCATCTGAGGACGCAAAAGAATACCTCAAGCGCCTGATGGTGGATGTGCGGCTCGGTAAGATTATGAAGAGCTACAATGAGAATCTGGTGACACTCGACGACGGCTCGACCATCTACTCTGAATCAGTAATCTGGACTGCCGGAATCACCGGCATCACTTTCGACCTCAAGGGCGCTGACATACAATTGGCTCCAGGCAACCGCTTCGCTGTCGATGAGTACAATCGCGTCAAGGGGCTCAACAATGTTTTCGCCGTGGGCGACATCGCCTATCTGCCCACCGAGCATTTCCCACGCGGACTGCCACAATTGGCCCAGGTGGCCATCCAACAGGCGCGCCTATTGGCAGAACAGATCAACAAGGGCGAGTTTGGCAAGACTTTTGTATATAAAGATAAGGGGTCGATGGCGACCATCGGACGCAACCTGGCCGTAGCCGACCTGCCAAAAGGACATATCAGCGGATTCTTCGCCTGGTTAATCTGGATGTTTATCCACTTGATATCCATCCTGGGCATGCGCAACAAGGTGTCAGTGCTCATCAATTGGATCTGGGCTTACTTCACATACAACACCTCGCTGCGCCTCCTGCTCCACACCACCCGCTACCCCCTCCGCTCCCGCTGGGGCGAGCATTGACAAGTAAACTAATAACTCATAACTATATAATTATGGACTTCAGAAATTATGGCGTAAAGCATCTTGGGCTCAACGGTTTGGCCCTCGACCAATACATCTCGGCTACCAATGCCGATGTGCGCGCAAGCTACATCTCACCTACAATCATCGAAGAGCGTCAGCTCAACGTGGCTCAGATGGACGTGTTCTCGCGTCTTATGATGGACCGCATCATATTCCTCGGCACTGATGTCAACGACTACAGCGCCAACGTAGTGCAAGCTCAGCTGCTCTATCTCGATTCAGCCGACCCCGGCAAAGATATCTCTATCTATATCAACTCGCCTGGCGGTTCGGTCTACGCTGGCCTCGGCATCTATGACACCATGCAGTACATTGGTTGCGATGTTGCTACCATCTGCACCGGCATGGCTGCTTCGATGGCCGCAGTGCTCCTGGTATCAGGCACTCACGGCAAGCGCTTCGCTCTGCCCCACTCGCGCATCATGATCCACCAGCCCATGGGCGGCGCCCAAGGCCAAGCCTCTGACATCGAGATCACCGCTCGCGAGATTCAGAAGCTGAAGAAAGAACTCTACTCAATCATCGCCGACCACTCAGGGCAGCCATTCGACAAGGTCTGGAAAGACAGCGACCGCGACTATTGGATGACAGCCGAAGAAGCCAAAGAATACGGCATGATCGACAAAGTGCTCACCAAACAGCAAAAATAACCCCCACCCGACCAAGCCATAGCGCCGATTGCTCCGCCCCAACGGAGCAGTCGGCGCTTTATTTTTGCCTCGCCCCTAAATTTTAGCGGAAAAATTTTGGAGAAAGTTGGATTTTTTCCGTATATTTGCCATCGACAACCCAGTTGTCGTCACATTTACTTAAAAGAGATCTTTTAATCACATTATTATCTAAATGATAATTCATCATGGCTTACAGTGAAATCAACGCAATGCGCAAGGCAGGACACCTTGAGGAAGCATTGCAACAGGCCGAACGGGAGTACGCACTCACTCCCAACAAGTACACTGCAGGGGCTCTATTCTGGTGCCTTAACGATGACGCAAAGCGGTGCGAACCTAACGAGGCGAAAGCCGTGGTAGAGCGCATGCGCACTCTGCTCACCGAGCACGAGCCCAACAACGAGATGATGGTGAAAGTTCTCGCCATCGCTGAGCACATGCTCCTACCCGAAGCTCAAGCCGAGAAGCAGGGGTGGGAGATCTATCACATCTTGCGCCAAATCAGCCTCGACGAGGTGGACATGCGCAAGCGTCGTCTTTTCCAATACCTGAAACTGGAGCTGAAGAAACCTTCTCTCTTGCACTCACTATTCATGTCCGAGGCCCTCAAGATGGACAAGGGCTCGCACAAGGGCGACTTCCTCTTCATGAAATTCACCGAAATGTGGGGTTTCGACTCATTTCGCGATGAGGACTGGGAGCAGCGCACCAACAAAGAGGGACAACTCCTGCCATCGGTAGTGGAGCGTGTAATCAGTGCCTGCGTTAAAGAGATGCACGAAGAAAATCTGACCCCCGGAGAAGGCTTCTGCCAACTCCTCGACAAGGCTATCGAGCGTTTCCCCAAAAACAACCACCTGCCTCGATACGCCGCACAAATCTTGGCTCGCAAGGGCCACACCCAAGAAGCAGTGGATGCCTATAAACAGCTAATCCGCAAGCTTCCCGACAAATTCTACCTCTGGGATGACCTGGCCGAGCTCACCGGCGAGCCCGACTTGCACTTAGGCCTCCTATGCGCAGCCGTGACTTCAGGAGCCAATGATGAGTTCCTGGTCAACATACGCCTGCGCATGGCCGACTTGTTGTGCAACCGCCAGCTCTATTCACACGCCCAAACTGAGCTCAATCTGTATCAGAAAGCTCACGAATACAAAGGCTGGCCACTGAAGCGCCGTTTCTACAACGTGGCTACGCGCATCCCGCGTGGCACTCGCCCCGTAGACAATCGCGGCCTCTACGCCCACTTCAAGTCGATTGCCGACGAATTTATCTACTCAGGCCTCCCCTCGGCTTTTATGGTCAAGACCTGGGAGAAGAAAGACACCTTTGGCAACAAAGCCGTGGTGTCATGGCAACCGCGTCACGTCGACCAGTCGATTTGGCTCAAGCCTCGCACTTTCCGCCTCGATTACAGTACCCCCAACGGCACTATCTTTGAGGTCAAAGCCCACAACGGCCGTGTGGTGTGGATACGCGAGGCAGAACTGAAAGAAGACCTGCCGTGGCTGCGCCATGTCACCGGTATGCTCAAGATCAAGCGTCCCGACAATGGCAAGCTATACGGATTCGTCAATGATGTCTTCGTGCCGGGGCCCCTGCTCTATTCCCGCAGCGAAGGCAGCCAAGCCACAGTGCTCGCCATCCAGAACAAAGACAACACCTGGGCGGCACTGACACTGGAATGAAGAATGAAGAATGAAAAATGAAAAATGAAAAATGAAAAATTATAGAGCGGAGAAACAAAAATGCCATCCGGAATCGACCCGGATGGCAT
>JAJBUH010000137.1 GCA_020860445.1 Bacteroidales bacterium
AGGATAGATAAAGGATATGATAAAATATTTATTAATATTATTTATAACAGTAGCTGCGTTTGAGGCCAGTGCTATTGATATGCAGCAGATACGGTTTAAGAATGAAGCGACTGATACCACGCTCATTAACCAAATATTGAGCGAGGTGCAAGCCAAAAAGCTGCGCTCCCCTGGCGAAATAGCCCTCGCTGTGGCCGAGGAGTTTATGGACAAGCCTTATGTGGCCAAGACCTTAGAGGGAGAACCAGAGATGCTCACCGTCAATCTCGACGAACTGGACTGCACCACCTTTGTCGAGATGGTAATCGCCATGACCCTTACCCTCGACGAGAGACGCAACTCTTGGCGCGACTATGTGTACAACCTCGAGCGAGTGCGCTACCGCAACGGCACGCTCAATGGCTATCCATCACGTCTGCACTACAATTCCGACTGGGCAGCCGATAACATTCATCGCGGAAACTTCACCGATGCTACTCCCACATTCCCGAAATATACCTATATGACACGCACTCTCGACTTCATGAGCGAGAATGCTGACAAGTATACCGCACTGGCTGACAGCGCCAACCTGGCCGGAATCAAGAATGTGGAGCGAGGATATCGCAGCCACCGCTTCCCCTATATCAAGACAGTCGATGTGGCCAACAAGGATGTGCGTAGCGAATTTCGCAATGGCGACATTGTGGGATTTGTCTCCAATATCAAGAATCTCGATGTATCCCACCTCGGGATAATCAAGATGGTAAATGGCGAACCTTATGTCATCCACGCTTCATCATCGGCTGGCAAGGTGGTCATCACCGACAAACCCCTGGTCGAGTTCCTGAAAAAGAATCGCCAATTCCTCGGCGTCCGCGTCTACCGCATCACCAATTAAACGTGCTTACGTTAGGATACTCGGGAGAGGAATTTCTGCTTGAGTTGGGCCCAGGGGGTGGGGGTGCCGAGGGGGCGCTCGTTGAGCAGGATTTGGACGAGGACATCATCGGGATGGGAGGGGGAGCGGAAGAATACCAATTGCAGGTTGGCAGCCATTGGCACAATCTCATGCTCGGGCCAGGCCTCATCGATTTCCACAGGGTCGGTGAGGGTGGAGGGAGCGATACCCAGGTCCATCAGCGAGAGCAGTTGCATCAGGCTGGTGTCATGGCCAAAGCGCAGGTCGGCTGTAGGCAGTCCATTCTCAATGGCCGCATCGGCATCATCGATGAATCGGCGCAGCAGATTCTTTGCGCTTTCCGGTCCAGGGCCGAGGGCATCGGGGAAATTTTGGAAATTCACCACATACTGCCGATAGTCGATAGCTCGGCGCACAGCCTCCATCTCCTCGGGGGTGAAGAACTGGAAGAAGTCGAGGTCAAGGCCGACATTCTGCATGCTCTCGGCGAGCCAGAAAAATTCCTCCATGAAATTGTCAACCCCCACGGCTTGGTCAGGGTGCACAAAGATAGCCTCGGCAAACCTCTCGGTGGGCACCGATGCAGCGCGGTAAGCCTTATAGGTCTTTTGCCACTCGCTTGAATCGGCGCGAATGGCAAGCAGACCATCAGAATTGTTGTGGATAAATGACATGTCGCGAGCTGCGGCCTCGCGTGTCACGCGCAGTGAGGGGTTGACTTCCTTGAGACCCTCGGTGAATGCCGCCATGCTCATCATGCAGCGGCCCACGGTCGAACTCTTGGCCCTGACCCTTGCCGAATCGGGAAACACCTCGGGGAAGCGCCCAATCATGCGGTGGGCGATGCCATTGTGCTGTTCGGCTCCGAGCTGGGTCAATTCGCCTCCGTGGCCCTGGGCTTGCTCCCAGGCAATCTCCATCATGTCGCGCAGCTTCTGGCCAGTGGGCGTCAGCTCCTTACCATCCATATAGTCGAGCATCCATTGGTATTTGCCGTCGGATGTGAGCCAACGCGAGCCGTGTCGCCCATAGTGGGAGATATAGAATGGCTCATAGCCAGCAGGCAGGTCGATAGCCACCGAGTCGGGGGCGCCGGGATAGGCATAATACACGCCTCCCATCTCCTCGAGCGTTACCGCCGATAGGGAGAGGGCAGCGGTTAATAATGCGGTTAAAATAAATTGTCTCATGGCTGTTACTTTTGACTTTTGACTTTTGACTTTTGACTTGATTGGGGTTCATCAGCAAATCTGTTGGGGAATTCCAGATGCTGGCGCGGACGTATCATAGCCACTATAATCATCACTATGCCGGCCAGGATGAATGGCACACTCAGCAATTGGCCCATATTGAGGGCCATGTCGCGCTCAAACTCGACCTGCGGATTCTTGACAAACTCAATCAGGAAGCGGGCTGTGAACAGCCAGGTGAAGAATACGCCGAAGATGAGGCCGGGCCTCTCCTCCAGATTCTTCTTCCAGTACATCCACATCAGCACGGCAAACAGTGCCAAATATGCCAAAGCCTCGTAGATCTGCGTGGGGTGGCAAGCGACGCCCTCGTAGAACTCATGCCATTCCCGTGAGCGCACAAACATGAATCCCCACGGCAAGGTGGTGGCGTGGCCGTAGATCTCTGAGTTCATCAGATTGCCTATGCGAATCATTGCTCCCACCAGGGCGATGGCAATTACCAGGCGGTCGAAGGTCCACATCGGACTCTTCTTGGTGGTGATCCACGAGTATAGAAACACCGCTATGACAATGGCGATTGTGCCTCCATGGCTGGCCAGGCCGCCCTCCCAGAATGCTATAATCTTCTCAGGGTGCTGGCTGTAGTAGTCCCATTCGTAGAAGAATACATGGCCCAAGCGCGCACCGATGATGGTGGCGCCGACAACCCATACCAGCAGGATGCCTACCCATTTCTCAGGGGCGCCCTCATGGCGAAACATCTTGGCCACCAGGTTGGTGCCAATCCAGAAACCGATGGCGAACATCAGTCCGTACCAGCGGATTTGCAGCGGCCCGAGATGAATCAGTATCGGGTCGGCGTTCCATACGATGTAATCTAATATCATATCTTATTTAAGTAATAAGTAACAAGTAATAAGGAATGAGTCG
>JAJBUH010000076.1:0-6054 GCA_020860445.1 Bacteroidales bacterium
GTCTGTGTGACATCTGTGTAATCTGTGTATAGAACTCAATTCAACATCTGGTTATTACTCATTACTCATTACTTTTCGTCGTGCCTGCTTGGATTACCACTATACTGCTGCTCATCGTTTCTAATGTGTTTATGACATTGGCCTGGTACGGCCATCTCAAGCTGCAAAGCACCGGGGTGAGCAGCAACTGGCCCCTGTGGCTTGTCATCCTCTTCTCTTGGGGCATTGCCCTGGCTGAATACAGCTTTCAGGTCCCTGCCAACCGCATCGGATTCCAAGGCAATGGAGGGCCCTACTCGCTGGTTCAGCTCAAGGTGATGCAAGAGTGCATCACCCTGGTAGTCTTCACCCTGGTGGCCATGTTCCTCTTCAACGGTTTCACCCTCCGCTGGAACCACGTCGTCGCCTTCCTCCTCCTCATCGCCGCCGTCTACCTCGTCTTCATGGAATAATCCCCGTTAGGGGTTGTTTCACCTATCCCTCCGATTTTTTATTCCCCATTATAATGTAGATTGATGGAAAATTTGCTATTTTTGCAGTGTGATTTTGAGTTGCAGCCGTTATGATGAAAAGAATACCTTACGGGATATCCGATTTCCTGCGCATCAGGCGCGAAGACATGTACTATGTCGACAAGACTATGTTTCTCCCTTTGCTTGAAGAGGAGAACAGCTATCTGTCGCTCTTGCGTCCTCGGCGCTTTGGCAAGAGTCTGCTCCTGAGCATGATGGCTGCTTATTACGATGTGGCGATGCGGGAGCGCTTCAATGATCTTTTCGGCAATCTTTGGGTAGGTGAGCATCCAACTCCCCTGGCCAATTCATATATGGTGCTCCGCTTTGACTTTTCAAAGGTGGGTGGCGATTCCGATGATTTGGAAGAAAGATTTAATGAGTATTGCTCGGTGAGGTTGAATGATTTCATCGACAAGTACGAGGCATATTTCACCCCCAGGGTGGTTGAGTCAGTGCATCAAAGCCAGAGGGCGGAGACCAAACTGAATATCATCACCACTGCGGCTGAGACCAACGAACTGCGCATATACCTCATTATCGATGAGTACGACAACTTCACCAACGATGTCCTGGCCAAGCGTGGCAAGGAGGCATTTCAAGAATTAACCCATGCCGAAGGGTTTTACCGCCGATTTTTCAAATTGTTCAAGGGTTCTATTGAGCGCATATTCCTAACGGGCATATCCCCAGTAACTCTTGACGATTTGACCAGCGGATACAACATCGACTGGGATATATCCCATCTCTGTGAGTTTAATTCCATCGTCGGATTCGAGGAGAAGGATATCCGTCAGCTCATCGGCTATTTCAAAGGACAAGAGAGAATTAACGCTTCAACCGACTCCCTGATATCCGATATGAAGCCTTGGTATGACAACTACTGCTTCGCTGATGAGAGCCATGGGCGCGAGACTGTATACAACAGCGACATGGTGCTATACTACATGCGTTCTATCCTTCGCAATGGTCAACCGCCAGTCGATATGGTGGATAAGAACATCAAGACCGACATATCTAAGCTCAAATCTCTCGTTGACATTGATCGAGGCATACAGCGCAGGGAGAACGAATCGGCCATAGAGAAAATCGCCAATCAGGGTTGGATTGACATGCGCCTCAAGACATCATTCCCAGCAAAGGAACTGCTAAAGCCTGAGAATTTCCAATCTCTCATCTACTACTACGGCATGCTCTCAATCGGCTCCCCCACAAGAGGCCTCACCCGCATGGTCATCCCAAACGAATGTGTCAGGCAACAGTACTGGAATTTCATTGTGTCGATGTACCAGGAAATACATCCTTTCAGCATCGACCCACTGCTTGAGGCCTACCAACCTATGGTGTATAGCGGGGATTGGAAGCCAGTATTCACTATGATAGGCAGACTCTACAAGGAACTGTCCTCATTGCGTGACCTCATCGGCGGGGAGTATAAAGTCCAAGGGTTCTGTAAGGCCATGCTTGGTGTGTGCGACTATGCCCTGCTTTGCCCAGAACTTGAACTAAACTATGGCTATAGCGACTTTGTGATGATACCCCTGAGGAGCCATTATCCCCAAGCAACCCATGCCTACATTATCGAGCTCAAATACGTAGGCTCAAAAACCACTGAAGGGGAGATCAACTCAGCATACGCTGATGCTCGCAAGCAAATCGAGAGCTACTGCTCAGACCCGCGCCTTCAAAAGGCAGTCGAGGGCTGTACCCTACATGGAATCACCATCCTCTTCAAAGGCCCAGAAATGCAAGAGCCACTACAGATTATTGAAAAAAGAGTAGAGTAATGAATTCAGTTCATTCAAATCTAATTTTACCATGTCTCGCTATATACAACGTCATCACCTGTACGCTCCTTATAGGCTTTCTTAAGATCTTCCTGAATGGAGGCAAAGTATACCTTCTTCCTATTTTTTGCAACATTGAATCGGCGCAGTGCTTCTTCGTATGTTAGTTTCTTATTCTGTTCGTTTTCCATTTTTCCAAGATTTTAATTTGTACCACAAAGTTAATCCTAATTTACAATAAAGACTTAAGCCTACTCTATATATCCCTTCTTTAGATTCTGCAGATTGGCCACAGGATCAAAATCCTCCACTATTCCGCTGGTCACCCCAGCCTCTATAGCATCTTGTAGATGGGCTATTGACGGAGCCGCTAATTTCTCAACTGAGACTATGAATTTGGGAACTACATAACCTGCCTGATGGGGCGAAGTTAGATAATCCTCGATGGGGATGCATTTGTCAACGGATTTAAAGCACACTATCTGTTCTTCGATATCCTTGATTTCACCTGAGGCGGAGAGGTTGTTGGTACTGATGTAGTCCAGTACTTGCTCCTTAGTGGCCTTGGCATAGACTTTATAGCGGTTGTTCTGATCGAATGCTCCAGCTATATGACGGCAACTCGCATCATCGTTATCATGGATTTCTCTTGAGAGCCACTCTCCCATTTCTTGCATCTGCTCTGGCGTGAAGCAGTGATAGTAAAGCGCTACATCATTGGCAATTCCAACCGCATAACTGTGGCGATGAAGGATATATTTCAGACAACTGAAAAATAACCTAAACCATATTGGGTCCACTCCCTTGGACTCTGGAACAGGATAAGGGACAGGCTCGATATAGTCCATGCTTCCCTTGTCAAGCCAGTCGGCAAGCGACATCCATTGATTCGCCACAGAGGAGAAGCCTTTTACCCAATCGTTCCATTCGACATTTTGTCGAATGTCCCAAGCTAAGTGTTCTCGTTCTTGCTGACTCATATAGGGAGCTGCCGTTTTCGCACATTTGATGGATTCTTCAACCTGCTCTGGATGGAGCATCATGTGGCGCACAGCAGTCCATGCTACGTCGAAAATGGCCTCAGGCAACTTCTTTTCCATAATCCTTTATTCTAAAGTAAATGTATGAAGATGCATACTACTCCGTTATGAATATCGAGAGGGCGTCTTTCAATTTGAATTGGGAGTAGCGGAGCTTGATGGTGTCAAGCAGGTATAAGAAGAGAGGGAGATAACATTCCATCCATACTTTGCCGGTAAGGCTCAAGACAATGGTCTGCTCTGAGGGTCTTATCCAAGTATCTCTGCCTCCTACGCTTACAGGGGCTCCATGGTTTGAGAGCTGGTAAGACTCGAAGGAATTCTTTCGGGCCAAGTCTATCCACTGGCTGAGATCGTGACATTCCAACACCGCCTTTAGCGCTTCGTCCTGGTCACAATCATGACCAATTTTCTCGTATCGGTCTTTGTAGAATTCCTTTATGAAGGGTATGAACTCCTCCTTGGCGACATCCTCTTTGAGGGTATACACTACTTCGTCTTCCCTCTCCTCAATCTCATAAAGAGATGGGGGTACAAGTTGCTCCTCGATGTCTTTCTTGGCCTTCTCGTAGGTCACCAGACCCCAATGGCCCAAGCCTTTGCGCTTTACTCTCAAGGCGGTGCGGATGCCTATGCATAAAAATTGTCCCATAGCTGTGTCAATATTAGTTCACACTGCAAAAATAGTAAATTTCCGTCAATCCACAGAAAAAACGACTGTAAATTTTGTTTCTTTGGAAAAGAGGTCGTAAATTTGTGGTGTGAAATATCAAAGGTTGTAATTATGAGAAAGAAGGATAATGAGAAGAAATACATTTGGTTTGATTGGGCTGTCAAACACATACTGCGGGATAAAGCCAACTTCGGAATCCTAGAGGGTTTTATCTCTGTTATTATTGGTCAACCCATGAAAATAATAGAGATTATAGAGAGTGAAGGCAACCAAGATGCTCCCTATCAGAAATTCAACCGCGTTGACATCAAGGCAAAAAAAACGACAAAGACGAGATTGTCATAGTGGAGGTACAGACTGTACGAGAAATGGATTTCCTGGAAAGAATGGTATATGGCACTGCTAACGCTGTCCAAGAGCAAACCTCGATAGGAAAGCCTTATTCTAATATCCACAAGATATACACTATTGCAATAGTTTACTTCGGTTTAGGCCGAGGGAAAGATTACCTTTACCATGGACAGACTATACTGCGCGGAGTGCATGATAAAGATGAACTCATTATATCCCGTAAGGAAAATGATGTAATGGTCACACGACACAATTCTGACATCTTTCCTGAATACTATCTGGTAAGGGTGAAGAAATTCAAGTACCAGTCGTTGGCTACTGCGCCAATCGACCAATGGATGAATTACCTTAAAACTGGCGACATCAGTGAGAATGATACAGCTCAAGGACTCCCTGAGGCACGCGAGAAGCTACGATTTGACTCAATGAGCCCTGCAGAGCAGAAAGCCTATATAGATCACGTAGATGATGTGAGAAGCCAACAAGAGGCTATTGACGATAGCCGAGCCGAGGGGCGTGCAGAAGGAGCGGCCCGAAAAGAAAGAGCTTTTGTAAGAAAACTTCACTCGATGGGGATGGATTTGAAATTCATTGCCGAGGCTACTGGGTTAACTCCAGACCGAATTGAAGCTATTTTGAAAGAGAAAGAATAGCAATGGTTAAAGTCTATACCTCATCAAATCCTCCACTGAATAGATTGTTGAGAGGTCATTGAAAGTGAAGAATTGATCGTCAAGAATCATCCACTGCTCCCTCTTTTTGAGAGGGAGCTTTTTTATGTCCGGGGACATTCCAAGGGGTATGATGATTTGGCGCCCATCGGTGAGGGCGGCGCGCATCTTCCCTCTGATGCTCCTGAAATCAAGATTCTTGATTCCAAGATCTGTATTTGGCAGTTTGCACATTAGTCAGTTCTAATCAAAAATAGACCACGAAATTATTTTAAAAAATTTGATTGACAAAGTTTTTGAGACTAAACCTTACATGCAATCCAAAAAATTTTTTCCACGTCATAGGTGGTCTGAATAAAATTCATATTTTTACAGTCAATAGAGATATACACCCAGTTTAGAATAAGTTTAAACTCGAAAACCACGAATACAAATAACTATAAATTAGTCTTATAGAGAACATTTTTGTCGGTTTTCTCAAAATTCAAAACATGAAATCTGTCAAGTTTCTCTAGTTTTGAACCAATATGGCATTGAAATTATTACTATCGTAAAGTTAGCAATAAAAATAGTAATTTCCCTCCAATCTCCTATCAGCCGTGATTGTAAAGGGTACCGAACCGAGGCTCTAACATTACTATATGGAAGATTTTGGCCTCTTGTAGGCCTATAAATACCTTGTTGCTACCAGTGGCTCTGAATACATCAATATCCGTAACATCAGGAGTAAGGGTTGGGGTCTTCCCCTTGGACTTGCTTTTTGTCATTGGGCGATGCGTTGCTTGAAGTATTCCTTGATGAGGGGTTTGGCGATGAAGCTTCCCTTGCCAGTGGGGGTGTCGAGCCAAGGCTTCTCTTGGTGGGTCATCTCCATCAAGCCAATAGCGCCCACACTCCGTGACCTCTGGCACCGCTTCAGCGGTCTCTGGGACCGAATCCAGAAGCGTATTATCTAAGGCTTGCGTCCACACTCCGTGACCTCTGGCACCGCTTCAGCGGTCTCTGGGACCGAATCCAGAA
>JAJBUH010000076.1:6154-16499 GCA_020860445.1 Bacteroidales bacterium
ATCTAAGGCTTGCGTCCACACTCCGTGACCTCTGGCACCGCTTCAGCGGTCTCTGTGGCCGAATCCAGCAGCGTATCATCTAAGAAAAAAGAAAAGCTCCGAGAACTCAGTGAGTCTCGGTGAACTCCGTGTTTGGACCATAGAGTACCACGGAGAATTGCTTACCCATAAGTGCTGTTTCCCCTCAAAACACCCCTCCAAATCGACCTAAAACGGTGCATTGAGCTAATTTTTGGCATGAAACTAAATGAAATGTGTTAAAATGTTTGTAGATGTTACAAAAAATACATAAATTTGCCACAACCTATCCTTTCGGGAGCTTTTGAGAGCAGAAGCCGGGAGGGACGGGCACAATTACATAACGAGAAAGGCGTTTACTGCGCTTTGTTTTTGACTTCCGAAACTTCGCAACTTTCAAACTGTCAACAAACATTGCAACGGTAGTCGTTCTGTGCGGGATATGCATTCCACATAGCCCTCCGAGCCGTAGCGATACGGCCCGTGAGGGGCTGGGATATATCGTGCGTGGGCTTCTGCGTTGCTCGTTCCTTGACAGTGGGCAATGCGAAGGCCTCGGAAGTGGAGCGAGCTTCGGTATCAGCGACCCACGCATTTCTTTTTGTCTTACTCCTACTTATCAACGCCTTAGGGTCGGAAGGCACTGCTTGTTTATGCCTACGTATCCCAAGGCTAATTTTTTACAGTCATGTCGATGGTCATCTTACACCACCGACTCGATTTGTATGTAACAACCTTTGATTCCCACTTGCCCATCCCTATAATGAAAAGACTACTATCCATATTACTGATGTTTGGCATTGCTACGGCAGTGAAGGCTGATCGTACACAAGAGGTGGCGGTGGAATATACCCATTTTGCACCAAGGTATATGAGTTATGATGAGGCTGAGGCTACCGCAATCCGCGAGGCTCAGGCGCAGGCCATTGCCGAAGCCTTCGGTACGCTCATCAGCAGCGCATCATCCTATTCTTATGGCACAGGGCGAGAGGATGCATTCTCATCGGTAAGCCTCTCAGATGTAAGGGGTGAATGGGTTAAGACCATTGGCAAACCAGACATCAAGGTGATGCATACCGATGCTGGATTAGCCTTCATTGTAAATATCAAGGGCAAAGTACGCGAACTTGATTTTCTGAAGCCAGAATTCCGATCAGAAATCCTCAAGATGCAGACCGATAGCAAAGGCACTGCGGTTGTAGAAACCTCTGAGTTTAAGAATGGCGAATCCCTTTGCTACGCCTTTACGGCACCACAAGAAGGCTATTTGGCCATGTTTGTAAAAGAGTATGGCGAAATCCGCAATTTCATTCCTATTGATCTTGACGCAGCCTCACAGAAAGTCAAGGCCCATGAGCGCACATTCTTTTATGACACTCCAGCCGAACATATCGAGATGGTGTGCGATGAGCCACGCGAAATCAATACTTTCTATACAATCTTTTCTACCAATCCGATAGTGAGACCCGTAGCCCATACTATTGGTGAGGATGGAAGCCCGATATATACCGATGAGCAATTCCAGAAATGGCTCGGCGCACTCCGCAGTCATGACAAGGGAGTGCAAGTAGAAGTAAAATTTATAACAATTTCAAAATAAATCCTTTATGAAACAAAAGATTCTTTTAATCTTTATGCTGCTACTGGGCATAAGCGGCGCGTATGCCCAAAAGGGCATGTGGGGCGTTGGTGCCGACATAGGCGGACGCTACGACTTAAACGATGGGGGTAATTTCCTTTACGGAGCCACTGCCAAGGTGCAATACGGCATAAGCGGCCACTACCGCATCCAACCTTTCGCATCGATTTACGGTGGCATGGAGAAGACCGAGTTCCAAGTCGGTATCGATAACCACTTCTTCTTCACCGTCAATCATAAGGCTCGTCCTTATTTCATTGCCGGTTTAGCTTATGGCGTAATGCCAAGTGAGGATAAACTCTCTGATTATGATTCTCAAAGATATAATAGAATATATAATTATGAGACTGGAGGCTATGAGTATGTGGGGAATACTAAGGTGGTAGGGGCTGCCGGGACATTGATATGTCGAGCAGGTTTTGGAGTAGACATACGCTTGAGCCATTCGCTCTCATGTCAAATTGAGGCATTGTGTCCTTTAGGCCCTTTTGCTAAATATTTGAATGCTTACGGTCACATAAGGTACGATGAGGGGTATAAGTCTGGCTTACGTTGTTATGGACCCCAGTTAAAAATCGGCTTGGCATATAATTTCTGACGAACTATGAAGAAGGTTTTAACTCTCCTAATGGGCATAGCTCTTAGTGCAGCAGCTTCTTTGGCTCAGAATTTCATTACGATTTCAGGGAATTCCTTTACGGTAGACCTTGACAATCGCACTATGACAGCCTCCATCGTTGACTACGACCATCAAATCGATGATGCCAAATTCCCCATCAAGATATACAAACGCAAATTCAAATACCTGAACGGAACAAACGCAGTGCTCGAGATCCCAGAGGTAGTGAAGGTTCAGGGTCGCGAATATCGTGTCACCTCGATTGGCAGAGCGGCCTTTGCCGACTATACCAATTTCCAGTACGTGCAAATTCCATCTTCGGTGATTTCTATTGGAGAATATGCGTTTTTCCGTACCAATCTGATAGATGTAACCATTCCTGGCAGCGTACTGACTGTCGGCGACCGCGCTTTTGGTCAATGCAAGAAACTTAAGCGCCTCAACCTTCCCACCACTGTGACAATGGGAGACCGCGTGTATGCCGAATCAGACCCTACCATTCGCCGTTATGACGGTTCTACTCAGAACTTGGCAGATGGTTCTAGCACCACCAAAAAATCATCGCAGGGAGCCGCTCAGATCGACTGGGTGCGGTCTGATATAGATGATGTCCCCAATTCTTCTTTGGTATCAGAAAATACTTTCGTAGTAATCATTGCTAACGAAGATTATGAAAACGACCCAGCCGTGCAATTCGCTATTCAGGATGGTCGTTCGTTCCGCATCTATTGCGAACAGGTGCTTGGTGCCCCAGCCTCAAATATCCGCATGAAGGAGAACGCGTCCTACAATAATATGCGTACACTCGTAAATTGGGTAAAAGAGGCCGCTGCAACAAAGAAAAATTCCCAAGTGTTGTTCTATTATTCTGGTCATGGGTCGCAGGGTGCAAATGAGGTGACAAGTCTGTTGCCAGTCGATGGATCTTTCCTCGACGATGAATCTGGCTACAGTCTCTCTACCCTTTATTCTACACTTGGTGCGATTCCAGCACGCAATGTATGCGTATTCCTTGATGCTTGCTTTAGTGGCAAGCAGCGTGATGACAATTTGCTGGTTGCCTCAAAAGGAGCTCGCCGCGTGAAGATGCAAGCGCCAGAGAGCAACATGGTGGTCTTCTCTGCCGCTCAGGATAAGGAAACAGCCTTTGCCTACCCTGAAAAAGGTCATGGCCTCTTCACCTACTTTTTGCTCAAAAAACTCCAGGAGAGCAAAGGAGATGTGATGCTCGGAGACCTCGCCACCTACATCGAGGAAAATGTAGTGCAAGTATCACGCATACAGATGAACGCCAAGCAGACCCCTGTAACCAGCACTGCTGCTAACATTGCTAACAATTGGCGCAAATTCAAACTTTCTAATTGATAAAATATGAAAATTATAATCCATAATCTCAAAACCCTCATCTTCGTTATTCCCATGCTCCTGGTCTTAATGGCCTCATGCACCGAAGATATCGAAATCATTTCTGAAGGAGAAGTAATAACGGGGAATCTAAAGCTTTCAGTTGATGTATCTGATATTACTTCCACTAGCTTCACTGTGACAGGGACTATAACCAGTGGAGAAAAGGAGTATTATCGGTATTACATCGCCATCGCCGACCATAGTTTTACCCAAGAATATTTTGCGTTAGATGGGTCTACCTCTTATTACAAGGGGGAGACTTATCAATACTGGGATGAAACTGGAGAATATGTATATTTTTATGCCTTAGGGGCTGGTGAATATTCTCTCACCATAGATTCCTCTACCTTTTCATCTCTAAGTCCCTCGTTAAGCATTGATCCTCAGACTACTTATTATGTTGCCTTTGTGGGAGCAAGCACTAATTTTGACACAGAGCCATGGTCTGAGGTAAAGGAGATTACAACTGCCGCTCAACTCTCTAAAACTTTCCTGAGTGGAGGCTTATGGACTAAGGGTAATTCTACCATAGAATTCAAGCCTTACGGCATTGCGTTTTTCCGTACCCTCAGTGGCAGTACCGCTACCCTTGACGATCAAGGCACCTTCTATCTCAACTCCTCTGATCAAATCGTGTACACTTCCTCAGCCACAGGGCGCCAGAGCATTTACGATGTTACCAATTGGGATTTGAATACCCTCACACCTGTGGATTACCAAGGCAATACTACCACTTACACTCGCCAAAATACCGATATGGTCAATTTCGCTACATTTGTAGACCTAGGCCTTCCCTCAGGCACTCTTTGGCTTGACCGCAACCTCGGCGCTTTCACCCAAGAGGAAGATGGCTGGCTTTTAGCCTGGGGCGAACTGGAAGAAAAAGCGACTTACGACTATTCCACCTCATTGTATGATGGTACAGACATTGGATCTAATATCCAGATGACTCAATATGATGGAGCTTACAATTACTCAAGCAATTGGTGCATGCCCACTTCCGCTCAATTTGAGGAGCTAGATAATAATTGTGAGATAAGTTATGATTCAGAATCTGGATGCCATAAAGTAACTGGAACTAATGGGAAATATATTCTATTCCCTTCTTATGGGTATTGGTCTGCCAATAGTGAGTCTAGTTCCTTTGCTCTCGAATATTCTTTTAATTATGGAATGTTGTTTTGTTATGCTTCTGGGCATCGTTATAACGGATATCGCATCCGTCCCGTAAGAGCTCAATAAAACCATCTTCCTCTCCTCCCAATATTATCAATATCAGTGGAGGGACCCTCCACTGATATTGGTAATATTTAGCTAAATATTCTCTATCAATCTAACAGTTAGTAAATCAGACCTCTTACCTATGAAGCCGTCTGTCAAGGCGATAATATGCTTGCTGATAGTGTGGATTGCGGCAATGGCCGCGGTGCCATGCGCTGCACAACAAAACAAGATCTCGGTCGAGAATTTCTCTTACGATGAGAATGAGACAACCGCTATGGCCTATTCCAAGAGAGACAAGGACAACAAGCGGTACGCCCTGCTCATTATCGAGAATGCCAAGACTGGGGATTACAAATTCCAATTCAAAAACTCTGACTTCGTGGTCGAGGAGAAGACCACTGGAGGGGACCGCATCTATCTGGTGTACGTCTCAGAGGGCGCCAACGCCATCACCATCAGTAACAGCGATGGCTCGATTGAGCCGCTCAGGGATTACCGTTTTCCGGAGCGCATCCGCAGCGGCAAGACCTATCACCTGACGCTCGGCGAGGTATTCAGCGCAGCCAGCAACTCCTCGCAGGTGCTGGAATTCATCATTTCGCCGGCAGATGCCGTGGTCGAGGTCGAAGGTGTGCCTTGGGATGTCGATGCCAACGGCATAGCCTGGAAGACCCTCAAATTCGGCACATACTCCTATCGCGTCACCTCTCCCGACTACCATACCGAGGCCGGGCAGATTGTGGTGAACAATCCCACGGCTAAGCAGACGGTCAACGTCACCCTGGCCCCGAGCTACGGATATGTCGACATCATTGAGACGCCCACTCTGGCTGATGCCAGCTACTATCTCGATGGGCAGCGTACCACGCTTGGCGAACTCAAGAACGCTCACCTTAGCAGCGGGCACCATACCATCAAGATTACCAAGAACATGTACCAGCTCTACGAGCAGGAGTTCGACGTGACCGATTCACAAACCACCACTCTCACCCCGGTGCTGGTGCCCAATTTCGCCCAGACCACTCTGGTTGCTGACGATGGGGCGGAGATTTGGCTCAACGGTGAGAAGATAGGCACTGGTTCTTGGACTGGTCCGCTCGAGGCTGACACCTACACCGTCGAGTGCAAACTGGCTGGACACAAGCCCACATGGCAAACTGTGACCATATCGGAGGTCAACACCGACAAGGAGATACGCCTCAAGTCCCCCACTCCCATTTACGGCAGCCTCACCATCTCCTCCAATCCCCACGGAGCCGCCATCAAGCTTGACGGCAATGAGGTGGGCGAAGCACCTGTGTACTTGCAGAATGTCCTCATCGGTCAGCACAAGGTCGAGGCCGTTTATCCCGGCTATGACGCTTATGCAATGGATGTCATGGTAAAGGAGGGCGTCAGCGACAATGTCGATGCAAAGCTCTCGCCTCTCCCCGAAACACTTGTGGCCCAAAAACCTCAGGAGGACAAAAAGTCCAAGGATGACAAAAAGGTTAAGGATGAAAAGAAGGCTGATAAGCCAGAGTCCTCTAAAACAAAGGCTCAAGTTTCTGAGCGCAAACCGTTCTCATTCTATGTCCAGGCCGGAGCAGAGGCTGGCTCGATGATGGGTGCCGACTTCTCAATCGGCGCCATCTTCCACGGCTTCAACCTCCAAGCCGACTACACCCTCGGCTTCCAAAAACAAACACTTTACTGGAATTTTAATGATAATTTAGTGGATGGGGCCTATGGGCCTGATGTGGAATCCTATAAGCTTTCTATAGTATTTGGAGGAAGGATTGGATATCAAATCAATTACACTGACAAATTCTCCCTTACTCCCCAAGTAGGTGGGCAGTATACCAGAATCAAAGGTAATAAATATGGACGTATTACTTCAACTTTTTGTACTAGCGGATTAATTGCTGTCAGAGCCCACTACGCTATAAATTCAAACCTCGGAGCCAGTTTTACTCCCCAATTCTACTTCAAAACAAAAGCTGGGGAAAGATTTGATTTCATTGCAGATCCGTCTTCAAAGATAAAGGGCTGGGGGACTGGTTTTACTGTGAATATATCTTTAGTAGTGTCTTTCTAAAATCATTCTTATGAAAGTATCACCCTCAAATATAAAAATTTTTTACTGGCTTTTGGCTCTAATTTCCTGTGCTTGTAGTGAGGAGTTTAATTCACATTTGCCCTCAGCCTGGACTCTATCTACTAACAACAATTACATAGGCGTTGACAGTGGAGATAGAGAAATAAATTTCGATGCAAGTGGAGGAGAATATTCGGTGGAGGTAATGGCTTATTCCACTTGGACAATTACCGGACTCCCTTCATGGCTTTCAACAGAGATTGCAATAAACGAGTGGGGAAGTATTCTCTACGGCAGCGATGTTCTCTACTATCTTACCCTTACTGCCCAAGAAAATACCTCAGCTACGGCTCGCTCAGCAACCATAACATTGGAATCAACAGCTTCTGGTCCCAAATATACCCAAACCATCTCTGTTACCCAAGAGGGTAAAGAAGAAACTCCTGTAGTAAATAATGACCCACTAGTTAACTCAATCATAGCTGGGGATTGGACTTGGTGTATGACAACTAAATACAATATAGTATGGGGCAATGCTGGATATCAAGCTGGTCCTCAAGACGACAGCGGTGAAATCAATGGCGTATGGTGGGGTTGCAGCCCTGAGGATGTAGATCCTGACAATAGTTTCAGCTCAGAGCTCTATCATTCGGCTGTAGGTTCTATAACTGGAGAAGAGTACTCGACAGCCTATATGGAGTTCAATGAAAATGGCTCTCTTACCAAATATGACAAGGATGGCAAATTGCTCAACACTGGAAGCTTTACTGTTGAGGGCTACAACAATGGCGAAGCTCTCACTGATTGGGGTACAGTCGCTTACCTCAACACCTCCCCTGGTGCTATCCTCTGGCCTTATGCTATCAATATGGATGGTTTCCAACCAGAGAAATTTGAGATTGAGTATCTGTCAGTCAACCGTATGATACTCATCTATGCTCCTGAGGACTCAGGTAGTTGGTCAGAATGTACCTGGTGGTCTTTCGGCAAAGTGGGTACAGTGCCTGAAGTTGTCGATTCTCTTTATTCACCGGGCTCAGGCACTCTCGATGACCCCTACTCTGTAGCTAAGGTAATTGAGCTCAATAATCCTGGCACTGAAGCTTGGGTTTGGGGCTATATCGTGGGGACCATGAACAACACTAACGGTATCTACATCCAATATACCGAGTTTAGCGCCAATAATGCAGTAACTACCAACCTCGTGCTTGGTCCAACAGCCGACTGTACCGACTACACCTTATGCGTAGCTGTGCAGTTACCCTCGGGAGATGTGCGCTCAGCTCTCAACCTCAAGGACAACCCCGAAAATCTCGGGGCCAAGGTTGAGCTGTATGGTAGCCTTGAGAAGTATTGCCAAGGCAATGGCGTAAAGTCTGTTAGCGACTATATAATACTCGAAGGAGGTAATGGAAATGGGAATACAAATAATAGTACAGCAAGCAACAACTCTATTGACAATCCCTACACCGTGTCAGAGGCTCTGGCTATCATATACGCTGGCACCTATACCTCTGACAAGGTGTATGTCGCCGGCACCATCTCTCAGATTAGTGAAGTGTCTACCACCTATGGAAATGCAATTTACTACATCTCTGACGATGGTTCAACATCTAACCAACTCGAAGTGTACCGGGGCTATTATCTTGATGGCGAAAAGTTCACATCAGAGGATCAAATCAAAGTCGGTGATAAAGTGGTGGTTTATGGTCAGATTGTCATGTATAATACCATAGCAGAGATTACAACTGGTAGTTCCATCGTCAGTATCAATTAAAATACCCTATATAATGTATTACGATATAAATTATTCAACGAAGTTCAAACCATTATTTTGTATCAGTTTAGACTAAATTAATGACCAATAAATTTATATCATTTTTACTCTCCATATTATCCTTCACCTCCCTCTTTGCTCAGTCGTGGAGCGAGGTGAAGGATAATCCCTTGTATTATTTTGGCGAGGGCTGGGGCGAGACGGTGGAGGCTGCTGACCAGCAGGCTCTGAATATGCTGGTGTCGCAGATTAGCGTGAACGTGGTGGTGGAGTCGGAGAACGAAGTCAGCCAAAGCCAAAAGGATGGCAAGATTGTCTCTGACAATCAGAACTTCCGATATGCCGCCAAGACGTACACCCAAGCCACTCTCGATAGTTCGCAGTATGTGGTGCTTTCTGACCCTTCCAAGGCTCATGTGGGGCGCTGGATCAAGAAGAGCGACTTTGGCAAACTGCTCGTTGGGCGCCGCAGCAAGATACACGAGATGGTTGACGCAGCCGAGCGCGCCAAAGAGAAAGGCAAGGTCGATGTTGCCCTCAAGAACTATTATTGGGCAATAACCCTGCTCAAATCGATGCCGCAGTCCAACTCAGAGACTTACCGTGACCACAACCTGATGGCATGGCTGCCAGAGCAAATCGATGATGTGTTGTCGGATGTCAGAGTGACAGTCACCAAGGTTGATGGCGATGATGTGGAATTGTACTTCACCTACAAAGGCAAGCCTGTCAACAGTCTGGATTTCACCTACTCCGATGGCGGTTTTCCGAGCAGCATCTGTAGTGCCAAGGATGGCTACGGTCTGATCGAACTGTCGCCAGGCTATGTGCATGGCATCTACCATATCGATATCGAATATGAGTATCGAGGTCAGTCGTCGATGGACCCCGAGATTATGAGCGTAATGGCTGTGGTGCCAGAGGTGAGAATGCGCAAAGCATCCTTCAGCGTAAAGGATGACCCCGAGGCTCGCGCAGACTTGGCTTTGGAGGATTCGCAAGTGCTTGGTCGCGCTACCTCATTTACGGATATCGAGGAGATGTTCTTCCAACTACCCAAGCAGGTTGATGACAATGAGGCGTACCTTGAGACTGTCAACCAACTCGAAACGGCCATCCGCACCAAATCCTACGCCTCGGTGCGCCCTTTGCTCACCGACAATGCGCAAGGCATCTTCAACAAGCTGATCAAATACGGTCAAGGCAAGATTATTGGCACTCCCCATTACACCTTTACGCCTTTTGGCGACCGAGTGATGGTGCGTGGGTTGCAGATGTCTTTCTCATTCCGCAATGGGGTGCGCAAGAATTTCACCGAGGATCTGGTTTTCACCCTTAATCCCGACAATAAGATTGAGAATATATCATTCGGCCTTGGGCGTACCACCGAGGCCGACATCCTGGGCCAAAGCGCATACTCTGAGGAGGCACGCCATATCTTGGCGCAATTCTTGGAGAATTACCAGACGGCTTACGCCCTCGGTCGCCTCGACTATCTACAGACCATCTTTGACGATGATGCCATCATTATCGTGGGGCAGGTGTTGCAAAATGCAACCCGACCCAACGACCTGGGCTATGCCA
>JAJBUH010000072.1 GCA_020860445.1 Bacteroidales bacterium
TTATAATAGTGGATTTTAACCACAGATTTACGCAGATTTACACAGATTCCCATTTGAGGAATCTGTGTAAATCTGCGTAAATCTGTGGTTCCAAACCATTTTCAATTTAAAATGACAGGTTAAATACATCTGTTTCCAATAGCTATATGTTTATGAGAATTGCAGCATGAGCTTGATGTCGACCGCTCTGAGGCCGAGCATTGCCGCTACTGCTGGGTTGACTGCCTTGCCGAGGAATGTGAGGGCGGCTCGCTGCAGCCCATCGTTGAGCATCAGGGCATTGGTGAGGCCGTCGCATGTGAATATGTCGTTGAGCATTGTCAGCAGGGTATTGCTCAGGGCCATTGCCACGGTGCGCGGCACGGCTCCGGCTGGGTTGACATAGCACACTCGCTTGCCATCGACCGGAAATTCTATAGGATTAAAGGCTCCGAGGTCGACCTGCTTGAGCGAGGGGAAGGCTGGCTTCATGGCCCCCGAGATGTCGAAGGTCACCACGCCTTGCTTCATCTCTGCTACCGCATCGGCCGAAATCACATGGTGGGGGATCATCGGCGTGGCTATGGCCACATCGGCTGAGCGCAGAGCGTTGAGCAGCACCCTCGGGTGCATGGCCGAACCGACCACACCGGGGCCCAGCTCCTGGATGGCTTGTCTGAGGCGATAGACGTCGCTGTCGAACATCCTGACCATGGCTCCCAAGCCCAAGGCCGACCGCGCGGCCGAGATGGCGTCGATGCCCGAGCCTATGATGGTGACCTCGCATGGCACAATGCCGGCCACGCCGCCGAGCAAGATGCCCTTGCCGTTGACCGAGTCGGATAGCAGCGAGGCTGCCATCGCGATGGCTGCTCGGCCAGCTATCTCGGCGAGGATGTCGGCAAATGGCCGATGTCCGATGTTGTCGCGAATCAAGTCGAGGGCGAGCGACATCACATGGTTGCGCAGCAGGATGCGCAGCACGTCGGCCTCGCCCATCAGCGAGTGGAAAAATGACAGCAACATGGCTCCTCGGCGTATCGACCGCGCATCGATGGTGGACAGGCGCGACAGCGAAATCACTATGTCGCAGCGGAACGCCTCGGCTCGGTCTACAATCTCGATGCCGTGCTCCTGATAGCGCAGGTCGTCGTAGTGGATATCATTGGCTGCGCCAGCCTCCATCTTGACCACAAAACCTCGCTCCACCAGCAGTCCGGCCGATTCGGGGGTGAGGGGAAATCGGCGGTCGCGTTCGCTCTGAGGGGCGGGCAGCCCAATTGTCACCTTGCGGCGCGGCGCAGCCACACCGATCATTTGCTCCAGCGGAGTTGGTATGTAATCCATCTGCATTGGCATAGGGCTGGGGGAGAATTTTGGCGGTTTTTCTATGGTTGGGTCAGGAAGCGGCTGACGAAATCCTGGACCGAGGCTTGGATTTCGGCATCGGATTCCAACATCGACGAGTCGAATATGGCGGCAGCCATGGTATAGTAGGGCTCGCGCTCGCGCAGCTTGGCGGCGGCGAAGGCCTCCATCTCATCGGCGGTGGATATGGCTGATATCAGGGGGCGGTTGGCGCGGCCGTCGAGCAGGCGCTCGGTGAGGCGCTCAGCCGATGGGCGCAAGTAGACGGTCAGGCCTCGCTGGTTCATCATCTCCATGGCTCCGGGTCGGCAGGGGGTGCCGCCGCCGCAAGCCACGATGATGGGGCCTTTGTCGCAGGCTTGCTCCAGAGCCTCGCGCTCGCGGCGCCGAAACGCCTCCTCGCCCTCGGTGGCGAAGATTTGGCTTACCGACATGCCAGCTTGGGCCTCAACCATGTCGTCGAGGTCGATGAATTCTCGGCCGGTGGCTCGGGCCAGGGCTTTGCCCAGTGTAGTCTTGCCCGAGCACATGAATCCGATCAAGAACAGAGGCTCGTGTCGCTCTCCGTGCTGGTCCAATGCTTACTTATTGTTTTTGGCCAGCAGGTCGCGGATTTGGGTGAGGAGCTCTTCGGTGGTGGGGCCGGCTGGAGGCGCGGGAGCCTCTTCTTCTTTGGCTTTTTCGCGCTTAAGTTGGTTGAGCACCTTGACAGCGAGGAAGATACAGAAGGCAACGATCAGGAAGTCGATGATAGTCTGCACGAATGCGCCCCAGGTGATTGCCACCTCGGGGGTTATCACCTCGGTGCCTTGCATCACGGCCTGCTTGAGCACGAACTTATGCTCTGAGAAATCCAGACCGCCGGTCAGGACGCCCAGGCCGGGCATGATGATATCGTTGACGAGTGATGAAACGATTTTGCCGAAAGCGGCACCGATGATTACGCCGACAGCCATGTCCACGACATTGCCTTTGATGGCGAATTCTTTAAATTCCTTTAGGAGATTTCCCATTATTGATAAGATTTCTTAGTTTTTTTGACATTATTCCGCAAAAATAGCTCAAATTTTCCAATCCACAAAATTTTTTAGCCATTACCCCCGCATTTAACCTTTCCCAATTTGTCAATTTCCCCAGAAAAAGCTACTTTTGCATAAATAATCGAGCAATCAATATGCAACAGCGCCGCAAATACCCCATAGGAGTGCAGACCTTCGCCAACATCCGCGACGGCCAATATGTGTATGTCGACAAGACCGCAGATCACCTTAGCCGAACTTAAGGGCTTATAAGGCATCAACATGAAATCTAAACGTCCAATACCACAACCAATCACCACATAATAACATGACAGAAAACTCGCTATAAGTCTTGAAGAGGAAGGAATTGTAGGACGAGAAGGCTCTAACCGATGGACAAGTTATTACCTTATCTCTATCCCAAAACCTAAAAAAAGGAAGAGAGAAGGATGAGACAAAGATATAACTTTCTGATATTAAATAATATATCTCTACCCTAAAACTCCGACTTAAGAGATAGAGGAGTGTTAGAGAACGTTAAAAATATCATATAGATTAGTATATAAGACCGATGCAGGGCTTCATGTATAGCAACAGTCCATTAATGAGATAGGTAATGGAGGGTGGGCGAGAAGCGAAGCGGTGAGAGGGGGTCACAATTTGTTACTATCTCTTGCTTTTTTCCCTTTGAGAAAAGGCCAGGGGAGGTGTATACCTATTGTTAACCTTAGTTTAGATTGGGAGGGTTGTCAGGATAACTTAGAGGTTTTGAATAAAAAATACAAGAAGTCGTGTGGATTTTAGCTATAATTTTTTTGTGGATATGAAATTAATAGTTAACTTTGTGATTGATTTCCGAAAAATCTTGACCCGTATGCTTGGCTTAGCGATGCAGAGGCATCTGTAATGGGCAACGCAAAGGTCACAGTATGGTCCACGCCGATGCGCTTGACGACCCCAAACAATGGTCTATGGCGAAAGGGGAGGGCAATTTCGGAAATCACCTATATATAGGAAAGGCGTTTACAAGCGTCTTGTTCTTGACACATCGAAATCTGGCAGTTTCGCATTCTTAGTCAAGACGAGGCAACGGTAGATGTCCTCGGGATGTGTATATACATTCCTCCCTGTCCCCAATCAAGGTGCCGGCGCTTTCATAGCGTTGGCATCAAGGACCGACAGGGAGGCGGCACACATATCGGCGTGGACTTCTGGTGTTGCTCGATCAACTAAGAAGGGCATGCCAGAGCCTCGATGTGATGAGCGAGCGACGAGTACAGACTTCCACGCTTTCACTATATAGAGGCCAATCCATCTTATAGCTGATTCTTTATTACTACTTGTAGGGACGTCGCAGGTAATCCGAGAGCCAAGGGCTCTTTATAGACCTATGCGACTGCTGCAATATCAATACATTGGCCAGGCCACGGCTCACGTAAGGCAAATCGATTTGCCTTACGTGAGCCGTGGCCTGGCCTCGTTTATTCAGCAGTTCACTTTAAATTCTGAATCATTAATCTAACCTATATACTGTTATGTCACAGAACAAAACTGTAATACAAGGAATCAACTCCTCGGGTGATGGCTATGATAGCTCACGCCAGACCAGCACCCCAAATTTCTACCAGCGCGGTAGCGGTGCTCCTGCTAAAGGTACAGTTGTGCCCGGAATGATGGAGGCGCCTACGCAGCCAGGACCTGGTGCACCTGGCACCTATGCCAACTATTATGAGCAACCCCAACAACCCATGAATATGGGGCAACAGGCAGCGCCTAAGAAAAAAATTATGCCAGGCAAACCTGTTGTAGGTTTCCTTTATTCTGTATCTCGCACGCCAGCTGGTGAGTTTTGGCCACTGCATATCGGTCCTAACACTATAGGTCAAAGTGCAGAGAGTGATATTCTGCTTGCCGAGGGTACCGTGTCATTCAACCATGCTGTCATCGTAACTCGCAAAGTGAAGAATGGCGTGATTGCCGCTATCACAGATGCTAAATCGTCAAACGGCACTATGATCAATGGTGAAATCATAGGTTTTGGCGCTGAGGAATGTCACAATGGCGACATCCTTACCATTGGTAATAACTATGAATTAGTGCTCTTGTTGGTTGATACAATCCAATTAGGCCTCAACCCAAAGCAAGAATTCATTCCAGTCGATGTGGCAGAAGAACCCGAAGAACCTTATGTGCCTGACTTCCAAGATATGCACAGCCGCGCAACACGCCCTGGCCAATATGGCAACCCAGGAATGCCCAATCCATTTGCTGGTCCAGGTCAACCAAATTGGGGAGGTGGCGGCAATATGGGTGGAACCGTAGGGCTTGACGGACGCCAAATGGGAGGTAACTCAGGTGGCACAGTGCCCATGTAATTACCAATGTGCGAGGAGATCGAATAAGTTTGGGGCTCCTCGACCCCATAATTTATACATAAACTCATATTTTATATAAATGTCTCTCTATAAAATACAAGGCGCAGCGGAAAAGCGCCAAGGCATCTACTATGAATTTGATCCTGCCGACGAGCCACTTGGCGTAGGCGGCATGGGCAAGGTATACAAGGGCAGGTGTGTCGATGAGACTACGCATCACACTCGCGATGTCGCTATCAAATTCATGTATAGCGACTTGCCCCCGTATGCTATAGAGAAAGCCAGACGCGAAGCTGCAATTCAATTCCGCCATGACAACCTGATAGAAATGCTCGGATTTATCGAGACAGAGAGCAGGGGAGTGCTTGGCGACATTCAGCATCATTATCATGTGGTGAGCGAATTGCTCACCGGCGTAGCGTTGGACAAGCTTTTTCAAGGCAAACTCACTGACCAGCAAGGCAAGTCGGTGCCTTTTGCTGAAAAGCTTTTCCGCGACTACAAACAAAATCCTCTCCACTTTGCAGTGGAGATAGTCAAGAGCGTGCTCACGGGCTTGATGACGATGCATGACAACGGTTACATCCATCGCGATATCGACCCCACCAACATAATGATCACGCAAGATGGCAAGATTAAGCTTATCGATTTCGGCATCGCTAAAAAGATGAAGTCACTCACCACAGGTGACAAACATCTTACTCAGGCTGGCCAATTTGTAGGCAAGTCAGAGTATGCTGCGCCCGAGCAGATACTTGGTGCCATCGATGAGCAAAATCAGACCACAGATATATACGCTGTGGGAATCCTACTGTATCAATGCATCACCGGTCATGTGCCATTTGAAGGCGACAGAGCCGATGTGATTCAAAAACAAGTACATTCTCCTATTCCTCTGGGCCCTATCAAGCACAAGGGCTTGCGTAAAATTATAGCAAAAGCAACTGAGAAAACACGCCAAAAGCGATTCCAGAGTGCGGCCGAATTCCGTGTAGCCCTTGAGCAGCTTGATCTCACCGAGAATGGCGGTTTTGAATGGAAACCTCTGTACACATACATTAGCGGAGCTGTGGCAGCATGTGTCATAGGCGTGATTATAGCCATGAATATTGGTGGAGATGATGGCAAAGACTTGCGAGAACCTACCTATGCCGATGCTGTCAACGCTCTGCATAAAGACCAGAATGAGACTGCCCTTGCCATGCTTGAGCAACTGTCAGAAAAAGGCAACTCTGATGCCACGTATCTGTTGAGTCGGCTTTATTTCAAAAGTCGCATGATTGGTGACTATCGTCCGGACTCTTTAAACAGATATCAACGAGCAACTGGGGTGGCGATTGATAACCACAAGGCTCACTCATTGCTCCAGACCGCAGTAGAGCAGAATCCTCGCAATTATCAGGCTCTCTACGAATTGGCTTGCGACTATTGGAAAGCCGACCAGCGCACTGAGGCAGTTGCCGAGCGTAATGGGCCTGTAGCCAAAGATTGTTTCATGAAAGCCAAGGAATATGCACAGAATGTTGGCGACAATGAATATGTAGCGAGAATAGATGAGTATCTCGACAAAATAGGAGAGTGGGAGGAAAACCTGCGTAAGCTCACTAAAGATTAACCCTCACGCGTATGGCTTATCAACAGCAATATCAACAACAATACGGATACCAATACGGACAGTATCAGCACCACCAACAACAGAAACAAGGATCAAAAACTGTTGTGGTGCGTGATGGTGACCCATACATATATCTGTATGTGATGGGTGAATGGTATGCCTACAATCCAAATGAGGATTTGTTGGGCAGTGGTGCCATGGGCGATGTATATCGTGGATACAGAGTAAAAGATGGTAAAGTAATAGCTGTCAAGCGTGTAAAAGACTGCTATGCCAATGTCAAGATGATTCGCGAAAGAGCACGCCTGGAGGCTTCTCTGGCTTTTCGTCATCCCAACCTCGTTGAGATGCTTGGATCGTGCGAATACGCTCCCGACTATGGCCCCATCTTTATCTTAAGCAACTTTGTACAGGGTCGAAATATTGACGAATTTGTAAAGCAATTTGATGATTCGCCTACGCGAGTTGAGAAAATCAGCAATGCTATTTGCTCGGTCCTTGATGCTTTGGATTATGTGCATTCGCGCGGTGTAATACACCGTGATATCAAGCCATCAAACATAATGGTTGAGAATGATACGAATGTGCGTCTGATGGACCTTGGAATTTCACGCATGAACGGAGGCAACGGCTTCTCATCATGCGGATTCATCGGTACACCTCAGTATTCTGCCCCTGAGCAAATCAAGCGCGAAGATGGTGAAAGCAACGCTCCACAAATCAATGCTACCACTGATATTTACGAGCTGGGTATAACTTTCTATGAATTGCTTGATGGGCATAACCCCATGGATTGCACATCAGAATCCGAAACTCTCGCCAAGCAAATCTCAGAAAAGTTGCCGAATAGCGCCAAAATTCCTGACAGGTTGATGGAGGTGATTTGGAAAGCCACAGAGAAGAACCAGAGCTCAAGATATCAAACCGCTCTTGCATTCAAGGAGGCTATCCAACAGGCATTGATCCCAGAACCCACGGCCTCTGAAAAATTCTCAGCTTGGCTACAGTCGCACGTAGCCCTGGTGGTGGGTGGAGCAGCCGCAGCGATGGTAGGAATACTTGCAGTGATTATCTCACTCTTATGAAATTATTGACAGATGGAACTGCAAAAAATATGTACTGATGACAATGGCTTGGTAATAGCCTTTGCTGAATCGCGCATTGGTGGTAGGCGAGAAAATCAAGACGCCTTCCATTGGGCGCAAACTCGCCTTGGATACTTGGTGACAGTTTGCGACGGCATGGGTGGAGGCCCAGGTGGAAAGACAGCTTCATCCATAGCGGTACAGGAAATAGTAAGAGTTATCTCAGAAGCTCAACCTGATGAAGAAACTGCTAATGTGATTATCAAGGCAATCCGCCAAGCCAACTTGGCTATTATCCAAGCTGGTAATGATAATCCAGCCCTGAGGGGAATGGGATCGACTGCCACAGTTCTGCTTCTAAACGAGGAGTCAGCCTTTGTGGCCCACGATGGCGATAGCCGAGTATACCAAATAAGGGATGGCAAGAAAGTATTCCGTACTTTTGACCATTCAATGGTATTTGATATGGTGGCTCAGGGTGTAATCACCGAAGAGCAAGCTCGCCTCTCGGCTCAATCCAACGTGATAACTCGCGCCCTTGGTGTAAAACCTGATATCGAGGTAGAAGTAGCTGAGGTGACATACGAAAAGGGTGACAGATTCTTGCTGTGCTCAGATGGAATCCACGGCTCAATGCCTGAGGAGGAGCTGTTGAAAATGGCTAAAGCAAAGGCAAAGCTTGGAATCGTCACTGACGATATAGCGACTTATGTCGATAACTTGGGACGCACATCAGGAGGCGGCCATGACAATCTCACCATTGCGATGGTAGAGACATTGAAGAACTCAAAGAAACAGCCAAAAATGAGCAAACTTACAAAAATTCTACTCATCGTAATCTCTGCTATCTGTCTTGGCAGCGTGGCTCTCAACATAGTGCAATGCAGCACTAATCACTCTGCCAAATTAGAGACTGAACTTAAAGCATGGCAAGATAGCGCAGCGGTCAAGTCAGACAGCATCAAAGCGCTCAAAGACAGTGTGCAAGCTATCAAATCGGTACAACAATTGCCTGAGAAAAAATAATAACAAACCATAAACCTCACATTCTTCCTGCTATATGAAAGTATATTCGATAGGCCGCGAAGGCGGTTGCGACATTGTAATCCATGATAATACTGACGTTATCAGTCGTCGGCACGCTGTACTCAACGTGATGCCTTCGGGCAAGATGACCATTACCGACCAGAGCCAAAACGGCACTTATGTAAATGGTATCCGCATCACTCCCAATGTACCTGTGCCCGTTACCCGTAAGGATAATATCTCGTTGGCTCATGTGGCCAAACTTGACTGGAATATGGTGCCTAAGACCACTACTCCGCTACAGTACGCCATTTTTGCTCTCATAGCAATCGGAGTGCTTGTGGCTGCTATTTTCATATACAATGCTTACACCAAGCCAGAGCCAGAACCAACTCCAGCCCCGGTGGTAGCACCGGTAGATTCAACCGCTATCAAGAAGAAAGAGCAGGCTCGTATCGACTCTCTGAAACAAGTGGCAGAAAAAGCTAAGCAAGATTCCATCGAAGTTGCTCAGAAGGCTGCTGCCGAAGCAAAGGCGGGTAAGAAGATAAAAGAGAAGAAGGCTGAGGAGAAAAAGGCCGAAGAAAAGAAAACTGAGGAGAAAAAAGACTCCACAAAGAGCCGCAGCGACCGTTAAAACCGTCTGATTATGAGAATTCTGAAGATAGGTCGTGACCCAAGTTGCGACATAGTGATGCAGAGCGATCGTGTTAGCTCACTGCATGCTGAACTCACCTTGCTCAACAGCGGGGACATGATGCTTGAGGATAAAGGCAGCCGCAATGGCACATTCATAATGAATCAGCCCATCAAGCCCAATACCCCAGTAAGCGTAAGGCGTGGCGATGCAATCCGCTTTGCCGATGTAGAGCTGCAATGGAGCCAGGTGCCTCAGCCCGAAGATAATTCGGCTTATAAAGGAATTTATAGTATCGGAAGCCATTTCAACAATGACCTCCAGGTATCGGGCAACACTGTGAGCCGCTATCATGCCACAATAAAACAGGCCAAAGATGGCAAGATGTATATTGTGGATCATAGCAAGAATGGCACAACTGTTGATGGCACGAAAATCCCATCAAATTCCCCACATCGAATCAAGCGCAATAGCGCTGTGGTATGCGGAGGCGTGCCAGTAGACACCAGCCGATTGCCTTGGCCATCTCCAATAGGCAAGTATGTGCTTATAGCTGTAGCATGCGCTGCTGTGGCATGTGGTATAGGTTGGGGAATATGGGCTATAGTCAACCGTGATCGCGTATGGAATACAAGCGAAATCTATGACCGATATAATACCTCGGTCGTATGGATTTTGGGTGCCTACCATTATGAGGTATCAGCAGGAACATTCGATTTGTCGAAACTTGGAATTGACACCAAATTTAATGCAAATACCTATACTGGTACAGGTTTCTTTGTCTCAGAAGACGGTAAGATAGTGACCAATCTGCATGTGGTACGTCCTTGGCTATTTTCCAATCAGATTGAACAGTTTGAAGAGCATTTCCGTGTCAAGGTGGCAAAAATTGCAGAAGAGCGTGGTGCCTTGTTGTCTGTGGCTGGCATGACTCCTGAAGGGTTGTCTGCCATAATTCCACAGATTAAGGTCAAAGGAGTGTCAGATGGTGTGATGTTTGTACCGCAAGGCAGATATGTGTCTTCAGAGAATGCAGTGACTTGCCGTGTGCTGTCAGCAGGTGATGACACCAAGATTGATGTGGCTTTGATTCAGAGCGATAAGATGGAGCTTCCTAATCGTGGGTGTTCGTTTGTCAATGTGCAAGATTCAATTGACACATCTGAGAGTGCGCTGAAAGTGGGAACAACAATATTCACTATCGGTTTCCCTTATAGTTTAGGAGCACAGAGCACTGAGAGCGAAAAAGGACTGCAGGTATTCTGTCATTCTGGGAAGATTACCCGTGAGAGTGATGAATACAACTTCATCTTCGATGCTGTTTCGGCAGGTGGCGCAAGCGGTTCGCCAGTATTTAACGATCATGGCAAATTGATTGGAGTACTAAATGCCGGTATCGATGGAACCAATATAAACGAGGCGATCAAAGCTAAATATGTCAAGGCTTTGATGGATAATCCACATAAGAAATAGTTAGATAAAGATTTAGAAAAATAGAACAATAATATGAAATACATCCTCTCTTTAACTGCAGGATTGCTGATGGCAATGTCGGCCAATGCAGTGGTTGTGCAGAAAGTGCAACTCAAAAACGGCTCGGTGCTCGAGGGTTATATCCAGCACCAGGACAAGAATGACAACATAGTGTTTTGCTCTGACAATGCGATAGTCAACATCAATGAGGCTGGAGCACAAACTCCAGAGACTGCCTATAGCCCTACCAATCTCGATGCTCGTTGGATAAAGTGGGGTGAGGACAATGATGCTTTCATCGGCACAGGTACGGAGCGTCGCCTCATTCTCCATGACATAATCTTCAATGGGAATGTAAATAATATAGGTAATGCCACTGATACAACTTATGTCCCTGACTATGCCGCAAATCTCGAAGATGTGTTTGTAAAGCAACATCCTCGCGTATACAAGGTAAGAGTGTTGGAGAAAGGCGCTAAGATCAAATACATGGAGCTCACTCCCAATACCTATACCTTCAATTGGAGTGATGTTGAGTCAATCACCTCGGAGCGTCGCCCCAAAACTGCGCTCTCTGGTATTGATCGAGTATACCAACTCAGCAACGGTTCGCAAGTGAGCGGACAATATGCTGGCGAGGCATACAGCACACTCAGTTTGTATGGAGCAAATGGCGTGATTGAGACTTTTGATATTGACAAAGTTGACAGATATCAATACAAGGGTATCAATCCGGCACAGAGCGTATTTGAGCAAAGCGAGCTCCTTGATGTGGTGCGCACACGCAATAGCGGTACGTATCAAGGCGTGATTATCGAGCGTAATTTCACAGAGGGTAACAACTATCTGGTGATTCAACAACAATCAGGTGCAACCCAGATGCTCAAATTTAAGGACGTAGTTGAGTATAGCAAGATTGAAAATCCAGCCTATAATCCTCTTACTGATGTGATTTTGCGTCCGGGCGAATTGGTTATCAACCGTATGGCTGTTGATACAGTAGGGGTAACCAAAAAGAACGGCATCTTGATTCTTGACAAACTCAACGAAAAACTCTCAATCCCTCAGACTGCAGTTGCAACTCGAGTAAACGTTGAGTTCTACAATCCTCAGAACGCATCGACTGATAATCTGATTATGGTAAAACTGCAATCAGGAAAGCAGAAGAAAAAGACAGTCTATGGCTTCAGCACTGACATCTATGAGATGCAAAAGTATGTGCCTACCTCGCAAAGCACGAGCGTTAACCATACTACCAAACTGGAATATGATTTGCCTGGCAAGGGAGCTTATGCCATCTACGACCAAGCTAATCGTAAGGCTATCTCTTTTGTGATAGACTAACAAGAGCGGACTATGACTCCAAATAGTTTAAGAGAAGTCACTGTGGGACGAGGGAATGGTTGTGACATCACCCTCGATCCCCGGTGTCAGTATGCCAGCAGTATGCACGCTACGATTTATATCGATGGCAATAGGTTGATGTTTAAGGATGTGAGTTCAAATGGCACCCTTATCAACAATGTGCTCGTACACCATCGCGCAGTGCCCATCAATCCCGGCGATTCCATAATGTTGGCAGGCAAATATCCACTTAACTGGAATCAAATCAACTCTTTCATTCCAGTTTCAGAAATTGGCATGCCTCCCAGATTCACCCCACCAGTCAATCAGATATCGGGTACTGAGTTTATGTCATCGCCAGTGACTGACACGGTGTCCTTGACTCCCTCTCTGGAAACATGGAATTGGGGTGCTTTTGGAATCAATGGTCTTTGGGGCTTGTTCAACGGTTGTTGGTGGATGTTCGTAATCAACATCGTTTTTGGATTTCTATCTTCGATTCCCTTTGTAGGGGTAGCAACCTTGGTTATTCAAGTGCCTTATCTGATTCTTTGTGGCATCAAGGGCACAGCCTGGGCTTGGAACGCTAAGCAATGGGAAAGCGTGGAGAAATTTGAACGCACTCAGAAAAATTGGGGCATTGCAGGCATAATTGTTTTCTGTCTATTGCTGATTTCATGGATTATGGCTTTTGCAGCCTTATTATGAAATCGACATTGACCTAAACCGATCAATCCTCACAAATAACAAAACTTAATAATGGATCAAATCATATCCAATGTATTGCCGGTGCGTGGAGCCGTGGTGTCAAACCAGGGTGGACGCCCAGAGAATCAAGACGCTTATTGTGCCTTGGACACTCCTATGGGGCTATTGGTCATCATTTGTGATGGCATGGGAGGAGGACCGGGAGGAAAGACCGCTGCTGACATAGCCAAGAGGGAGATTTCCTATGCAATATATAATTGCGGAGCCAATGTGAGTCGGGAGCATGCCTTTAAGATGGCGGCGGCTCGTGCACACGAGGCATTGAATCAGGCTATGAAAGAAACACCAGCCCTCAATGGCATGGGTTCGACCTTTGTGGCTCTGCTCATCAACAAAAACTCAGCAGTAATAGCTCACGCTGGCGATAGCCGTTGCTACCAACTTAGGGGAAACAAATGCGTGTATCGCAGCAAGGATCACTCTTTGGTTGGCGAATTGGTGAGAAGCAAAGCCCTAACCGAAGAAGAAGCACGCAAATCGCCTCAAGCCAATGTTATCACACGAGGCTTGGGTTGTACAAGCAATGCTGTGCCAGAGATCGATAAGGTTGCCTTTAAAAAAGGTGATCGATTCATCCTTTGCACTGATGGCGTGTGGGGCTCAATGCCACATCCTGACCTGTTGGTGAGATTTGCTGAACAAACTGCGTTACCAAATATCTTGACAAAACTCTCGGCTGAGGTCGACCAGATTGGCAGTGCCAAGGGTGGTCATCATGACAACCATACGATAGCTATTATCGATGTGGATGCCAACTCTGAGGTGAAGCCAAAAGGAGCTGGTTTGCTTGGCTGGGTACCTGCTGATGTCAATTGGAAGAAGACAGGAGTAATCATTGGCGCTGCATGTGTGTTATTGGCTGTCTGCAGCCTGGGCGTATGGTGGATGTTGACACCCAAAGTAGAAGCTGAAGATTTCACTATAGGAGGTGGAGCAGGGGTTGGATATAAGGGCATCGATAATAAAGAGGTGCAAGAAGCAATCCCAACGATACCTAAGTTGGATGATGAAGTTGCAGATGAGGACAAAGAAGGAGACGGCACCGCTGAGAACAGTGACAACTTTTTGAGCATGGAGGAACTTAGGCAAAAGGCCGACTCCGCTGCTAAAGCGAAAAACCTGCCTCCAGTGGCTCAAGAACAACCCAAGACTCAACCTAAGGAAGAAACTCCAAAAGTTAAAGAGTCTCAGACGGTCACTATTGTAGAATGTGATACTATCACTCTGATAAATAATCTGAGAGATAAGTATCAAGAAGCCATAGCGATTAAATTCTCTACTAAGGATGAGGCGGCCAATAAGGCTATAGAGATACAGATGGATTCAAAAAAAAGATTTACAACCAATTACTTGTACAATTATCTCAAGATAACGCCAAACGTTTACAAAATGAAATAGAAAATAAATATAAATTGTATGGAAAATCTTGGGATAAGATCATAGATAAACAAGAAAATGATAGTACTTATAGTATCTTAGGAACCCATAAAGCCAGTATAAAGCAAGTATGTGACTACATGGAGAAAAAATGGCCTCAGAAAAAAGGAAGAAGACAAATATGAGATTTAAACTATTAATATTGGTGTCGATGCTTACTGTTTGGGCTGTACAGGCCCAGACGGTGCAATGGCAGTTGCCATTGAGTGATTACTCCTCAATCACTCGCATCAACTATAATCTATATAAGGCTGAGAAGAACAATAAAATCGGTCTTATACGAGCTGATGGCTCTGTGGTCGCGCCAATTGAAAACGATGCCATAGGTGACTTCTACGAAAACAAAGCTTTGGTGACTCTCAACGACGGCCATGGCGAGCGTGTGATGGGATGTCTGACCGAGGAGGGTAAGTTTTACCCCTACTCCAAAAAGTTTTATACTTTGGCTGGTCAGAAATTCTTCTCAGACGGTGCGCTCTCAGTGTCTGATGAAGAAGGCAGGTTGGGATACATCGATATGCTTGGAAATGTAATAGTAGGTTTTGATGGCAAATACAGTAAAATCAAACCTTTTGTCGAAGGCTATGCTGCTGTTTTCAAGGGCAACAAATTTAATCTCATTGACAAGAATGGTATAGGTGTGAGATTTAAATTTGGTACCGTAGCCGAGTTGTTCGGAGGTACAAATGCATGCAATGGTTTGGTATATGTATGGGATACCAATGGTAAATTCTATACATATAATATAAACCAGGGCGGAGAATGTAAGAAAGCCAAGGCTCCCAAAAGCGATAAGCTGGATTACCTATATCGCTTTTCTGAAATATCCGGTCTTACCAAAGAGGTGCCATTCAAAAAATCTGCTGCTCAAGGTACAATAGGTTTAAGCGCTAAGGCTCAGGATGGCTTATATGGTTATGAATCTGGAGCCATAACGGTGCTACCATATCAATTGCAATCCGCTTCCAATTTTGAAGATGGTTACGCTGTAGTTGGCATGAATGGTCGCTTGGGTATCCTGAGATATGTTGAGGGAGGGTCCTTTGATGCTTCATCACTTACCCCCGAGCAGAGCTTCTATGCTGGGCGTGAGGTGGATTGCAAATTCAGATTGTCTATTCCATCGAGTTGGCACGATAAGAGCCTTGATATAGTGCTTAGAGATGCCAATGGATTTACAATTCAGACTACTCAATTGGCTGATAATTATTCTTTCTCAGTAAAACCAACGGATACAACTACAGAGAATTTTCAATTGGGAGTCTACGCAGATGGCCTAAAGCTCTATGGTACTGAGATAGCGTATACTTTCAATAAGCGAGAGTTATGCCCAATATGTGGTAAAGACAAAACGGTATGTCCTGGCCATCCAACCGAAGGTTCTCAGAAAGAAGAAGAGCAACAAGAAATTCTGTGTCCTACTTGTGGTAAGCCTATTACTGAATGTAGGTATCAAGGAGTGCATTGATCAATAGCTGTCAGACAAACGAAGAACAAACCCCATAATAAACTAAATAAAAAAATGAAAAAGATTCTATTTCTTTTTGCGGCCCTAATTGCCGCTATGCCTCTGATGGCACAGTCGGAAGATGGCGATGAGCTGAAATTCTCAGCTGATAAGAAGAATGCCATCTTCATCGGCCCCAAAGCTGGCGTAACCATCAACACTATGTCGCAGCCTGACGAAGGCGATCTCTATGACAAGAGCGGCATAGGCTTCTCAGCAGGCTTGGCCGCTAAGGCTCGCTTTGGCCGCGCAACTGGTGGCTCACCCGCTGGTTCAGGTTGGATTGGCCTCGGTCTGGAGGTAAAGTACCGTCAAAGCTCTGTCAAGACCTTCGGTACTGATCAAGATGGCAAAGAAAATGCCGACCTGAAACTTGGTTATCTGGATATCCCTGTAAGCCTGCAAGTATATCCTTTCCCCAAGGTTACTAAGGAACTGTATATCGAGGCAGGTGCATGCTTCTCAATGTTGCTCAGCCGCAGCCCTGAGACCTTGACAGTTACTAATCCATCAGGAGATTATTCCAAAGTTGTGTACAATATCGATAGCGATGCCAGCAAGCTTAAAGGCGGAGCTGTGAATCCTTTCATTGGGGTGGGTTATACCATACCCAACAGCGGATTGGGTCTAAATGCTCGCTACAATATTGGTGCGAGCAAACTCGCTGGCAACTTCCCCTGCAAGATCAGCGCCATTGAGGTTTCTTTCTCATGGATGTTCAATGTAGGTCAGTTCTAACAACTCTACAGTTTCACTCTAAAAAATGATTAGAACAATGAAAAAATTTTGGCTCATGTGCAAAAGTCCGTGGCTGAGGCTTAGCCAAAGATCACGGCGCA
>JAJBUH010000055.1 GCA_020860445.1 Bacteroidales bacterium
GCGACCAGCCCCCCAGCCCCCTAAAGGGGGAGCGGCTATGCAGATACGTCGCTGGGGTATGGTGCGTTAGCCAGCTCGATCGGCCACGATTGCCACGATTGGCACGATAGCCAAGAGCGGCCTCGATATTTGGCTGTCGGTGATATGTTGGTGATATATGCATTGATATCAAATTATAATTAATGATGGTAAGTATCGTGGCCCCTCGTGGCAATCGTGATTATCGTGATTATCGTGATTATCGTGGCCGATCGAGTGGCTAACGCAGGAGGGAGGGTGGTCACATCTGAATCTCATCGTGGGTGTATGTCGCCCAGGGGATTGCTATGATTTTGAGCTCGAGGGTGGAGGAGTCGGGATCGGATTGCGAGGATGAGGTGCCGAGCACATTGGTAATCTTGATGCGGTATATGTTGTTGCGCACTATGGCGTGATACATCGGGTCGATTGATGATGTGGTGCCCAGCTCGTAGGCGTGGCGTATCAGATAGGGAGTGTCGGCGAAATATGTTTTGGGGGTCTCATTGCCATCCTTATCGATATAGACGCCGATGAATCGCAGGCCGGTTTTGGCGGTCTGCGAGGTATTTTCTTGCAGATAGTCCACCCGGAAATAATCATTGCCAGTGTCGCATTGGCTCACTGGCAGGATATTGCTCGGGGTGTATTTTGAGACGGGATTGTATGCCACCACCCAATTTTTTGCGGCATACCCCATCAGGGATTGGGTGCCATCGGCGTTGGTGACATACACGGCTTGGCGCGTCTCATCGCCGAGGTATGAGAGATTAATTGTGCCCGCGTAGTCGTCGGCTACGCGTTTTATGAGAAAAGCCCCACCGGATAGATTTTCGTTAACTATCTCAATATTTGTTAAGATAAAGGTGTCGCCGGTGGGGCTAGCGTGATCGTTGGTATCGTAAACTGTGTAACTGTATCCATTATATGTCGTATCCCACTCGCCATCGCCGGGCTGGATGTCGATGCGGGCGGCGAGGCGTTCGATGGTGGTTTCCATCAGATAGGGGTTTGTTTTCGAGCCGCTGCCAGCCATCTGAGAGATGTCGATGACTGCATCCTCCTCGCTGCTCATCAAGAAATCGGTAATTGCGCCATCCCTCTCAGCCCACTGAGTGAGGGCCGGATAGTCGCGCACGTCGCTGAGGGTCCAGCCCGACATGTCGGGCCAGTCGGCTGGGGTGTTGGCGATGATGATTACATGGTAGGCGCCGGAGATTAGCGACAGGTCGACCTCGACTGGCTTGGTGGTGTAGATGCGGTCGTAACTGCCGGTGTTGATGGCAGGATTGACATCGAAATCCAAGGCGGCGGTCATCTTGATGCTGGCGGCTCCGGCATCGTTGATGCCGCCATCGGCCTGGTAGATGAGCAGGGTGGCATTGCTGACTGCCGATTCGGCAGCGGTGGCGTATTCGCGGCCATTGCCATCCTCGCCGCCCCAAGGGTTGCTGTCGTCAATGGGGTCGCCATCGGCGCGTGAGCGGCCATCAGCGCCAGCGCTGATAGTCAGCTGCAAGGTGATATATGCCGATGTCGGCTCATCCGGCTCGGTGATGCAATCTGATAGGTCGGTGTGGAAACAAGAGGAGAGGAAAAGAGAAATAAAACATGCCCACAGCGGCCAGCCCCCCAGCGGCCAGCCCCCCAGCCCCCTAAAGGGGGAGCGGCTATGCAGACGGTCCCTCAGGCGCCCCCATTGCGTTAGCCAGCTCGAGCGGCCACGATTGCCACGAGCGGCCACGAGCGGCCACGAGCAGCCTCGATTGGTCTCGATGCTGATGAGGTGGTGATATGTGGGTGATAGGGGCATATAAGTTAAATTTATAATCGTGGCCGAGCGTGATTATCGTGCCAATCGTGGCCGCTCGAGGTGGCTAACGCAGGGGAGGGCCGGGGGTGAGTATCTGCATGGTTGCTCCCCCTTTAGGGGGCTGGGGGCTTATAGATCCTCGTATTGGATGCGGATGCTCCAGCTCAGGACTGAGATGGAAATGTTGACGTATTTGAGCTGACCACCCTTGAGGAAAAAGTCAAGATTGTAATCGTAGCCGCGATCCAGAAATTCCTGGCGCGAGTAGCGATGCAGGTCATCGTAATTGGCGAGGCGCGAGAGCATGTCGGGCAGGTCGACGCGCACAGCTTCGGCGCCGGTGTCGCGGTGGGTAATCTCGAGGATGGCATCATCTGCGGCATCGTCATGATAGATGATGCGCGAGGTCATGAAATCGGCGTGGGCGATGCGCCCAACGCCGGAGCGCGAAGCGCTGTACTCGCCGCCAAACGGCGAGGAACCGTGGTGCCCTGCTGGATCGCCCGACGATCGGCTGTCGCTGTCGCTGCGGTCGTCGCTATTCCAGAGGGCGTGGGGAGTGTAGAGGGCGTAATGATCCTCGAGGAGAGAATTGTCGTAGAGGAGATGGGTGTTGCGGTCGATGATGCGGAATTGGTAGTCGGCGACATCCATGGTCGATGGGTCATCGATCTCGCGGAGGGTAACATTGATTTTCTTGGTGTCGCGCACCAGGCTGATGGTGTCGTAGGTGGCGTGTAGGTCGCTGACCTCGATGCCGCGCAGGTCTATGCCATGCCACAGGGTGTCGAGGGGCAGGTCGTTGTGTACGACCTCGTGGATGGGCAGCCCATCGGTGTGCTGCCCGCGCAGCTGGCGGTCGAGCACTATCTCGAGGGCCTCGAGGTCGGTGACGTTGACGCCCGGCTCGGAGACGCGGCGAAATTTGGCGCGGTCGGTGAGCAATTGCTGGGCATATTGGTTTTGGCCAGCAAGAGCGATGAATTGATAGCGGCCCTCGGGCAGGCCGAGGATGTGCATCTTGTAGCAGGGGCACTCGAGGGGTTGGTCATCGTCGGTGTTGGCATCGGTTTGAGAGCGGACAAATTGGCCGTCCTCGTCGAATATATATAGTGTCACCTCACCGACATGGGCGTTGAACATGTCGGCTCGCTGTAGATTGTAGTCGTATTTGAAGGTGACGTACAGCCCGAATGGGCAGTCGTCACGGTCGGTGTGCATTGCGCTGCAGCCGGCCAACAAGGCCAAGACTGCCGCAGCGGCGGCTATGCACATATATCTGAGAGAAGCCATGGGATGGTTTTTGGTTGATACTGTGGGCAACATACACAGATGGCATAGATGACACACAGAAGCTTTTGAGGGTGTTAAGCCTAATATCATAGAGGCACTGGAGTGCCGACAGATTTCACAGATAATGAATGGGGGCGTCGAGGGGTCGCAGCAATGGAGAAATGATCACCTATCTCATTACTACTCCATACCTACTCATTTGATACGCTCTGCACCTCTCGGCGCCCCCTATTGTCATGGATTCGCTATTTTGCTATCGATGAGTTTATTACTGGAGGTCTACACCTTGGGTACGCTTAGCCCAGCTGAGGATGTTGATTTTGCATGCAATCCAAGCTGACAGGTTGTCATCTGGGGTAGGATCAGTAGAAAGGTTGCCTGATGGATCACTGGCCTCACCAAGGCTAAGAACAGATGTTACAGAAATGTTATACCAGTTGTTACGAAGAACACCATAGCGGCCAAGATAGTTAGCAGCACTAAAATCAGGATAAGCCTTGGACATATCAGTACCGATAGAGGGAGCTGGCGTGCTTTCGCCTTCATTCCAAGGAGTGAGTTCGTCACCAAAGTGCTTAATCAAAACAGTGTAGTAAGCGCAACCGTCAAGATAGGTGTTGATTTGCATGTGGCTTTGAACTTCAGCTAAATCCTCTCCGGTTATATAACGCTCTTCACCGTTAGCTTCATCCCATGTTAAAGTTATCCCCAAAACATCTGTTGCTCCTTCTCCTGAGGATAACGTAACAGTTTTAACCCGAATGTTGCTATAGGTTTGTGACCCGTCATAACCGTAGATGCGTTTGAATGCATTTTCAATTCCTACGTATGTTTCAAGGTTAGAGGCCACATATTTGGTAATGTTTTCCTTATCATAAACCACATTACGGAATCCATCTATAGTATAGAATGTCGCGGCTTCTCCATCTTTCTTAGTGAGCTGTACTTTGATTACAGCTGCTGTTGTATTTTTTACATTTTGATGCTCTACATCAAAAGTGTTCTCTAAACAATAAGTATAATCCCCCTCATTGAGGTTACATTTATCTGTATTTGTGATAAGACCCTCAACAGCGTCTGAATCGGCAGTCTTAAGATTGTAGGTAGGATCGATACCCCAATAGGTACGATAATAAATAGGTTCTGTAAGTGTAAGTAGGTTTTGGTTTGCAATTTGAACTTCCTTAATGCCTGCAAATCTATAAGGATTAGCAGTAATATAGGAATTGGTTGCACTTGATGTTAATGTAAGCCAAGTATTGTCAAATTTATCTGAAGAAATCGGCCAGTTGCGTATCATGTAGGCGCATTTACTGGTATTTGTTAGTTTCCAACCTACGATTTTAGTCACAAACTCTACACCATTTATCGTCAATGAGTTTGTAGTCATATTGTCTGATACTTGTACTTTTGCGAATCCGCGTTCAACGACAATTTCAGTAGCTGGTTTGGAGCTTGCTTCGGCTTTAGTTGTGTAGACCTGGCCTTTCAGATTTACCAAAATATGAGGCGTCCCATCATTAAAGGTACCTTTCTTATTGGTTAACACAGCATTTGTCATGAAAATGCCATTCTTTGAGGATTGATCTAGTATGGTGTAAGCTTCTTTGCTCGCTGTAGCGCTTGCAATTTCTGAGAGGGTCATCCCTTTCATTCCCCAGTTTGGAGATCCCTTATCTGTTTTGAAGATATCTACAGATACGAGGCCAGAATGGTTGAGGATGGCAAGAACCCAGTAATTATTATAGTCCACCCCATCATCCTGGATGCCATCGAGTTCTTGGACTTGGATGCCCTGAGAGGTGATGTTCTGATTCTTAGCATCGGTGTTCCATGCAAGGTTGAGATTATAGGCGTCAACAACGGTAGCAGTTTCCTCAGAAGTGCCCTTAAAGAGTACTAACATAGAGTTGAAAACCGCATACTCAGAAGTTTCACCATCATCGAAGTTGTCATTCTCGGCGCGAGAAGATGAATTCTCGGTAGGGAGTGTGAGGGAAACGTTGATGTATGCATTTCCCGTGGTGGTGCCGGAGGCTCCGCCGTTGTCGGGGTCGGAGCCGGGCTTGAGGTCGTCGCTGGAGCAGCCGGGGAGGGCGAGGGCTGCAAGGGCGAGGGCCATAAATGCAAATTTTTTCATTTGTAAAAGTGTTTTACTGGTTTGTGTATAAAAGTAGTAAAGTAGTTATGTGGTCATTTTTCATTTTTCATTTTCCATTCTCCTCTCGAGCTCGGCGAGGTTGCGGGTGGCCTCGGGGAGGCCCATGCGGGAGGCGAGCTCCCAGCAGGCGCGAGCCTCGGCGGTGGTGCCGGCGCGGTCGAGGTAATGCTTGGCCCTCTGATAGTCGTCATGCTCAAGGCGCATGCACCCGGCATTGAGGTTGGCACTGGTATCGGTGGGGTGGAGGCGCACGGCAATCTCCATCACTTCGTTGAACGGGTCCGACCCCGGCGCATAGGTCTGCGCCACCAGGTACATCTCGTTGAGCGACAGCTGCTGAGGCTTGGCCTGGAGTATCTGCTTGGCCTCTTCGATCGAGAACGACCTGACGGTGTAGCGGATATCATAATCGGTGTGGCGCAGATAGGGATACCAATTCTTGAGCATATAGTCATAGTCGGCGCGGTACTGGCTCTTGATGCGCCACTCGCGAGCATCAGGATTGTCGGCCCACTTGGGGTCATCGCAGATGGCGAGAATCTCCTCGGCGTGGGCAATCTCAGAGCCGCGCTCGTTGAGGAATCGCTTCAGGCCGTCCCAGTCCTCGACAGTGTAGGTGACATGGAACAGGCCGTCGGCGAGGTTTGACATGCGTTGCACGTAGTCCTTGATGGTCTGCGAGCGGTTGCTCGCCAGGTATTCATTGTGGTCGTAGGGTGACTCGGGCGAGGCGTAGCCGTGGAGGCTGATGCTGGTGATGCTGACATTCGGGTCATCGCGCACCACGCGGATGGTAGAGATGATGGTGTCGAGTTCGGCCGGGTTGTTCATATACGTCGGGTACAACTCAATCTTGTCGACGGGGAATGTCACATAGCTGGTCTTGTGGATGTTATATTCCTTGGGTTCGGCTGGCGGCTGGATATAGGCGAGCTCGGGGAAGTATGACACTTCGGCAGTCGGCAGTTGCAGGGCCACCACGGGGCCTGGTGTCTGGCGGCCGCAGCCGCAGTCGGTCTCAGAGATTACGGCTGTCATGTGGTCCATCCAGCTCTGATACAGCACCAGCACCGAGTAGTCGATGGTCTGCTGCTTGCCGTTGCGGCGACGCTCTACGATGTCGCCGCGCTCGGGGGCCTTGTCGGCACCGCGCTCGTAGCGCAGCTGTTGCTTGCGACCGTTGATGAAGATGCGCGGCAGCGCCATGGTGTCGCCATCGGCCGAGAGGCGCGGGGAGAGAATCAGTTGCTGTTCGCTCTTCAGCTCGAGGCTGTCGAGCACGATCTGCATCGACACGGCCATGCGGTCGCCGGCGCGGTTGGCGTAGAAGTCCCTGATCTCGGCGCCAGAGATCTTGGCGTCGCAGCCGGGGCTCGCCGCCATCGCCGTGGCGGCAACGCAAACAGCAAATCCAACTATATGTACTCTTAAACTCATAATCAACCTGTCCTGTCAGTGAGGTATTTTAACCACAGATTTACACAGATTCCTCAAATAGCAACAGCTTGATTCCATAATCCCCATGGCTGAATCTGTGGGAATCTGTGTAAATCTGTGGTTAAAATACATTACTAAAATATAATTTAAAATTATGTTTTATTTTTAAAACATATAGAGGATGGAGAGGGCGGCGCGGGTGGGACCGATGTAGTGGTCGTGACCGCGCTTGTCAAAGTCGCCGCAATGGCCGCATTTGTATCGCTTGTAGTGGATATAGTCATAGCCGGCCCCGATGGATGCCTCAAAGTTCCAGTGGCGACCGAGCATCCACTGATAGCCGACTGAGAGGCCTCCGCCAGCGTACCAGCCCTCTTCGCGCTTGCCTCGCTTGAAAACATCGGTGAGACCAAGGGGAAATTTGACATCTGAGACATTGAACTCGCCCCCCATGGCGTGGACGCCGACAAACCAGCCGCTGAAGGCCTGGCAGAACCAGTAGCGCCACTCGGGTTGCACCACCCAGTGCTTCAGCTCTTTGCCGTAGGTCGAATCCCAGGCGTTGATGCCGTAGAAGGCCTGGAGCGTCGAGCGCTCGCCGGTCTGGAGCTCAATGCCGAGGTTGGGGGTGAGCAGGGCGTCGTAGACGAGATTGTTTTTCACGGCTACCTGTTGGGCCTGGACCCACATAGGGCAGAGAGCCGTAAGCAGCAGTGACACAAGGTATGTGAGAGTAGTTTTCATTTTCATGCGGTTGCTCAACCGGCTGAGTGAGGCGCATAATCATCCTGGTGCGGCAGATGCCGCACCTCATGGCACAATAAAGCACCCTCGCGGCCTTGGCCGCGCTCAGTGGTTATGAAAGCAGTTTAAAATGAAATTTTATTTACAAGTAGTAGTTGGGGTGTAGTAGAAAGTAGTTCTTAATGGATAGCGCATTTACCGCTTGTGAGGAATGAGGACGAATAGCTGATGAGTGTGTGTTGGCGCATCTACCGCCTGTGAGGAAGGAGGACGAAAAGGTACTGTGTAGGCGCATTTACCGCCAAAAATGATTTTGCAGTGTCACCCAACGGATGACACTGCAAAATTACATACTTTTTCACAATCAGGAAAAGGATTTATGCTAAAATATGCAACGATAGGTGATTTCTTAGATTAGATTAATTAAATCGCCCCCTTTGGGGGCTCTGAGGGGAGGGATAGGAATCCTAGGCTGCCTAGGATTCCTAAGAGGGTGGGAGGTTAATTAAAGGAGGCGATAAATGCGTCGCGGCGGGGATTCCAGTCAGAGTAGTCGACGGTGTGGCCGCAGGTGGGGTAGATGTGGAGCTGCTTGGGGCTCTTGATCAGGACGTAGCTGGCCATGTTGGTATGGGGAGGGCAGACCGGGTCCTGCAGTCCGATGCCCATCAACACCGGACAATCGATGCGGCGAGCCAGATTCTTGATGTCAAAATATGACATATTCTGGTAAATCTGATCAGTGGTGAGACCCAGCTTGGCAGCCTCCTCTTCGACAGCGTTGGCTGGCCAGCTGACAATCTTGAAATAGTCGGGGAAATCGCTCATAAATGGTATGTAGGGCATGATGGCGCGCAGGCGACCTCCATTCAGAGCGGCAGCAGCGAGGGTCAAGGCTCCGCCTTGGCTTCCGCCCTCGGCGAAGATGCGATTGGTGTCAACCATGGGCAATTGCTCGACAAAGTCGATGGCGCGCACTGCATCCATGTAGGCTCCCCTATAATAATAGGTGTTGGGGTCGTCGAGGTGGTAGCGAATCCAGTCGCCATACTTATTGTCAGGCTGCGAGTACATCTGCCCGCGCACCGAGGTCACAAACTCGATCAGGTCGTTGCGGCCGTCGGGATCGATATCCCATGGGGTCGAACCATAACCATTGTAGAATATCAGTGCCGGATATTTGCCCTCGGCCACGGGGATATAGATGCGACCCTTGACGGTCTCGTTCTCGAGTGATTGCATCGTCACATCATAGACTTTGCGCTTCTGGCCGCTCTTTTCTGTTACCTCGGTCATGGTGAAATCGCCGGGGATGGCAGCGAGATCGGCGAGGGCCGTCTCCCAGAATTTGCCGAAATCTGACTTGTTGTCGGGGAGCGATGATACAAGCGTGGGCTCATATCCGATGTTGAATTGCTTGATCAGATTGCCCTCGTCCTCGATAAAGCATTTGTAGAATCCGGGTTCGGCGAATTTGAGCATGTATGTCACCTTTTGGGTGCTGCCGGGGGTGATTGAGGCCTTTTCCTGAAAATCCATCAGGGGTTTCGACTCGTCGCGGTCGCTGGTTACGCGGAAAGTGAATGGCGAGGTGTTGGCGTTGCCGAGGGTGTCGCTGAGGGTGAATTTGACGCAGGGCACCTCGGGTGCCTCCCACCACAGATTGTGGCTCATGTCAACATCAACCTTGAGGTCACGCGCAGCAATGCTGCCCACTGCGGCTACCGCCAACAGGGTAACAAAAATTTCTTTTTTCATTTTAGATTGAGGATGGGTTGAGAACCGCAGATTCCCACAGATTTACGCAGATTCATAATCTGTGGAGATCTGTGAAAATCTGTGGTTTCTGGTTTATTTTTTGGAGAAATGTTTGATTAGGTCGAGGGTTGAGTGGTCGGTTGCGAAGACCGAGTTGAGGCCCTGTGCCTCTTGCGCCGGGTCGCCAGTGTAGGGGTCCCAAGGCTGCCAGGTGTCGTGCGGCGGAGTGACGATGCCGCCCCAAGCCCAGATGTTGCACCCTTGCACCATATCGGTATCATCGATCATGCGGAAAATCTCGCGATAGAATCTGTCGCGCCCCCGAGTCGAGGTGCCCGGCTGGAAGGCCATGCCGTCGCGGGGATAGCCAAACTCCTCAAGCACGAGAGGCTTGTCGGTGCGGTCGGCATGCTTCTTGATATATTCGTAGGCGTTGCGCACAGCCACCCGGGTGCTGTCGGCAGCAGTCTCGGCAGTAACCCAGCCCCAGTTGTAGGGCCACAGGTGGATGATAGCATAGTCAATCTCAGGCGAATTGTGAATCTCGGCCCACAGGTCGAGGTCCCCCTCGCAGCCATGCAGACCCTCGCTGCCGGTCGATACCAGGTGGTTGGGGTCGAGTTGCTTGATCTGGCGAGCGGTCGACAGCACCCAATCCTTAAATAGCGCTTTGGTGAGCGAGTCGCTGGCAAATGCGCGCGGCTCGTTGGCGATTTCCCAAGTCATCAGGGCCGGCGATTCGCTGTAGGGTTGGCCGGTGTATCGGTTGGTGCGGCTCACAATATTGTTGACATGCTCAGCAGCCATCTGCTTGGCGCGCTCATTGTGCACAAAATGCGAGGCACGCTCCATATAGGCCTGGTAGCCATCAATCGATGGGTTGGGGGTAGGTCCCTCGCCAGCCCACTCCAGATAGGTGCCGTAGCCGCCGCTCCACTCCCAGGCATTGTTGAGGTAGAGGACAGCTTTCATGTCGCGGCGCTCGAGCTCGGCCATGAGGAAATCGAGGCCGTCGAGGATAGTGTCATTGTAGGCGCCGGGGGCGAATTGCAGCACTGGCATCACATGCGAGGGGATATTCTCCTTGCCGTCGCCACCCACGAGCACGCGGATGTTGTCGATGCCGATGTCTTGCATCAGGTTGAGTTCGGCCATCAAGCGATTGCGGTCTCCGCCGCGACCCTCGCTGCCGAGGATTGCGCCGTACCAGAAATTGGCACCGATGAAGTTGTAGACGCTGTCGCCGATGTGGAACTGGCCATCATCGCCGACTGTGACAAATCGAGACGGCTCGGGGGCTGCCTCTTTTTTGCAAGCGATGCCCCCAAGCAGCAGGGCACACAAGGCAATGGGTATTAGATGTCTCATATCTTATATTTATTGATGATCGAGGGGCTCGGCCACGAACTGGCCCGACACAATAGCCGCCATCCGGAATGGGTTGCTGGCAGCTAATTATGGTGCAAAGATACGACATTAATCCCAAAAATCCTCAATAATCCTCATTAATCCCAACAATGGATAAAAAAGTATCAAACCCAGGTCGAGCGGCTACGATTGCAAACCCAGGTCGAGCGGCCTCGATTGCAAACCCAGGTCGAGCGGCCTCGATTGCCACGATTGCCACGAGCGGCCACGACATAAACACAATCGTGGCAATCGTAGCAATCGTGGCCGATCGTGGCAATTGTGGCCTTAATGCGAGGCCAGCAATCCGTCGACGACGGCGGGGCTGAAGCCGGCTGCCTCCATGGCGTTGAGGCCACGGATGGTGACACCGCCGGCGGTGGTGACGCGGTCAATGGCTACCTCGGGGTGCTCGCCAGTGGCTTCGAGCAGCGCGGCAGCGCCCTTGACGGTCTGCAGCACAGTAGTGAGGGCAGCGGCGGGGGTCATGCCGAGCTGCACAGCGCCCTCCATTGCGGCGCGCACATAGCGCATCGCATAAGCGATGCCGCAAGATGCCACTGCCATTCCGGTCTCGAGCATCGGCTCGGTCACAATCATGGCTTGGCCAAGCTGCGAGAAGATTTCGCGCATCTCATCATCGAGCTCGGGAGTGGTGAGGTCGGGAGCGATAAATGTCATGCTCTCGCCGATGGCGATTGCGGTGTTGGGAATGATGCGGTAGAGTGGGGCCTCGGCGGCGGCGCCGTAGCGGATGAGTTCGCGCAGCGTCTTGATGTTGATGCCGGCGGCGATGGAGCCGAGCACCTGGTCGGGACGCAGCTTCTGGTCGAGGGCGGTGAGCACATCCTCGACGAGCCAGGGCTTGACGGCGATCAGCACGAGCTGGGCCATCGAGGCAGCCAGGATGTTGTCGTTGGTGGTGTTGATGTCGGGGCAGTCGGCGCGGAGGGCATCGAGTTGGGAGACTGCTGGGTCAGAGACCCAGAGGTTTTGGGGCTGGATGCGGCCGCTCTTGACGAGGCCTCGGGCGATGGCGGCGCCCATGTTGCCGGCGCCGATGATGGCAATCTTCTCAATCATAATAAAAAGTCAAAAGTCAAAAGTCAAAAGTCAAAAGTCAAAAGTCAAAAGTATAGGGGGATAGGGGTAGTTGTTGCAAAATTAGCACAAATTTGTGAAATGGGGAGGGAAATGTAGCAATTTGTTGGGGATAAAAATTTTTTTTGTGAAAATAGTTGTAATTCTGAAAAAATGCGTAACTTTGCGCCATGATTTTGACGAGGCCAATCCAAGACATGCCGGCTGGGCGCTCAGATGCGCGCTCAAAGGGCTACGCCACCCTTGGGTTGGACTTTCTGTTTAAAAAAAGACTATACTTTTCTAAGGTACAACAATAGGTTTCATTTTTAACACAAACAACTATGTCTTCACTCAGATTCAAGGTTGTAGAGGAGGCCTCAAACCGCAAGGCAGTGCCGGTAGAGATACCCGCCGAGCGCCCGCAGGCTTTCTACGGCAAGGCCGTGTTCAACCGCCAAAAAATGTTTGAGTATCTGCCTAAAGACGCCTATGATGCTCTGGTCTATGCGATCGAAAATCGCGAAACCCTCGACCGCAAGGTGGCCGATAAGGTGGCCGCCGGCATGAAGCAGTGGGCCATCGACAATGGCGCACGCCACTACACCCACTGGTTCCACCCCCTCACCGAGGGCACAGCCGAAAAGCACGACTCATTTATCGACCACGATGGCAAAGGCGGCGTGGTTGAGGAATTTGACGGCAAGCAACTCGTGCAGCAAGAACCCGACGCATCGAGCTTCCCCAACGGCGGCATCCGCAATACCTTTGAGGCCCGCGGATATTCAGCCTGGGACATCTCTTCGCCTGCTTTCATCCTCGGCGAGACCCTGTGTATCCCCACGATCTTCATCTCTTACACCGGAGAATCCCTCGACTATAAGACCCCGCTGTTGCGCGCCCTCAACGCTGTCGACAAGGCCGCTACCGCAGTGTGCAACTACTTTGACCCCAACGTCAAGCACGTCAATTCATACCTCGGCTGGGAGCAGGAATACTTCCTGGTCGACGAGGCACTCTTCGCCGCACGTCCCGACCTGGTGATGACCGGTCGCACCCTGATGGGCCACGAGAGCGCCAAGAACCAGCAGCTCGAAGACCACTACTTCGGCGCTATCCCCAGCCGCGTACAGGCATTCATGCTCGACCTCGAAATCGAGTGCCACAAGCTGGGCATCCCCGCCAAGACACGCCACAACGAGGTGGCTCCCAACCAGTTTGAGCTCGCTCCTATCTTTGAGGAGGTCAACTTGGCCAACGACCACAACCTGCTGCTGATGTCGCTGATGGACAAGATTGCCAGGAAGCACAACTTCCGCGTGCTGATGCACGAGAAGCCATTTGCCGGCATCAACGGTTCGGGCAAGCACAACAACTGGAGCCTCGGCACCGACACCGGCGTGCTGCTCTTCGCCCCCGGCAAGACCGCTGAGCAGAACCTGCAGTTCCTGACATTCGTGGTCAACACCATGGCAGCCGTGCACAAGCACAACGGCCTGATCAAGGCCTCGATCATGTCGGCCACCAACCAGCACCGTCTGGGGGCCAACGAGGCACCTCCAGCCATCATCTCAATCTTCACCGGTTCGCAGCTCGCCAAGGTGCTCGACCTCATCGAGAACTCGACCAACGAAGAGCTTACCGACCTGTCGGCCAAGTCAGGCTACTCGGTAGGCGTGGCTCAGATCCCCGAACTCGTGCTCGACACCACCGACCGCAACCGCACCAGCCCGTTCGCCTTCACCGGCAACCGCTTTGAGTTCCGCGCTGTGGGTTCGTCGGCCAACTGCGGCGCCCCGATGTTTGTGATCAACGCCGCCATCGCCGACCAGCTCACCCAATTTAAGGAGGCTGTCGACAAGCGCGTGGCCGATGGCCAAGAGCTCAAGCTCGCCATCCTCGAGGAGATCCGCAAACTCATCAAGGAGAGCAAACCCATCCACTTTGACGGCAACGGCTACAGTGACGCTTGGAAGGAAGAAGCAGCCCGTCGCGGTCTCGACTGCGAGACCTCGGCTCCCAAGATCTTTGACTCATACCTCAAGCCCGAGACTATCGAGATGTTTGAGCGCACCGGCGTACTCTCAAAGAAAGAGCTCGAGGCCCGCAACGAGGTCAAGTGGGAGATGTTCACCAAGAAGATCCAGATTGAGGCCCGCGTGCTCGGCGACCTCGCCATCAACCACGTGATCCCCGTGGCTACCCGCTACCAGTCGATGCTCGTCGACAACGTGGTCAAGCTCAAGAGCCTCTTCACCGGCCAAAAGGGCGCCGACATCGTGGCTCCCGACTTGGAAAACATTGAGAATATCTCAAAGCACATGCTGGTGATCAAGCGCCGCGTCAACGAGATGGTCGATGCTCGCCGCCAGGCCAACCGCATCGAGGACGAGCGCGAGAAGGCTATCGCCTACCACGACCGCGTGATGCCGCTGATGGACGAGATCCGCTACCATATTGACAAGCTCGAGCTGATGGTCGACAACGAGATTTGGCCTCTGCCCAAATACCGCGAGCTCCTCTTCATCCGATAGAATAGGAGGAAACCACTGAATAAAGGAGGTGAACCACAGATTTCCACAGATTTCCACAGATTATGATATTACCATTAAAGGATTGATATATAAAATCAGTGTAAATCTGTGAGAATCTGTGGTTCACTTATTTTTTGATTTTTAATTTTTAATTTTTCGTTTTTCATTCCTTCTGTGGAGACATTGAAGCATGAGTGCGGAATCGCCATGATCCGCTTGCGCAAACCAATCGAATACTATAAGCAGAAATACGGCTCCTACGGGTGGGCGCTCGGCAAGCTATACCTGCTGATGGAGAAACAGCACAACCGAGGCCAAGAGGCTGCCGGCGTGGGAGTAGTCAAGCTCAACGCTCGGCCCGGCCACGAATATGTGTTCCGCGAGAGGGCCATTGGCGCCAACGCCATCACCGACATCTTCGGCTTGATCAATTCGCAACTCGCCAATGTCGACTGGACAATGCCGGTGAGGGAGATTGAAGAGCTGGTGCCATTTATAGGCGAGATTTATATGGGCCATCTGCGCTACAGCACCACCGGCAAGAGCGGCATCAGCTATGTGCACCCATTCTTGAGGCGCAACAACTGGCGTTCGCGCAACCTGCTGCTATGCGGCAATTTCAATATGACAAATGTCGAGGAGGTGTTTGACCAGATCGTGCGCAGCGGCCAACACCCGCGCATCTACAGCGACACCGTAGTGCTGCTTGAGCAACTCGGCTATGCCTTGGATAAGGAGAATCATCGCATTTACCGCCAATACCGCAACAAACTCAAAGACCCGCAGCTTGCCTACGCCATCGAGGACAATCTCGATGTCGAGAAGGTGCTGCGCGAGGCCGCGCCGTCGTGGGACGGCGGCTACGCAATATGCGGCGCCACGGGCTCGGGCGATGTGTTTGTGCTGCGTGACCCACACGGCATACGCCCGGCATTCTACTACATCGACGACGAGGTAGTGGTTGTCGCGTCAGAGCGGCCTGTGATCCAGACCGTGATGAATGTGGCGCAAGCCGAGGTCAAAGAATTGAATCCCGGTGCGGCGGTTATCGTCAACAAAAACAATGAGTGCCGCGTGGCGCAGGTGCTCAAGGAGGGCAAGAACGAGCGCTGCTCATTTGAGCGCATCTACTTCTCTCGCGGCAGTGATGCCGACATCTATCGCGAGCGCAAGGCGCTGGGCGTCAACCTGGTGCCTGATGTGCTCAAGCTAATCAATGGCGACCTTGATAAGGCTATCTTCTCGTTCATCCCCAATACCGCCGAGGTGGCATACATGGGCCTGATGCAGGGCCTGGAGGAGCATTTCGACGCTATGCGCCGCAAGGAGATACTCGAACTGCAAAAGCGAGGCGAACTCAACGAGGAATCGTTGACCCGCATCATGAGCCGCAAGGTGAGGATGGAGAAGATTGCCATCAAGGACATCAAGCTGCGCACCTTCATAGCCGAGGGTGGCGAGCGCAACGACTTGGCCTCGCACGTGTATGATGTTACCTACGGCTGCATCGAGTCGGGGGTTGACACCCTTGTGGTCATCGACGACAGCATCGTGCGCGGCACCACGCTCAAGCAGTCGATCATACGCATGCTCGATCGCCTGAAGCCAAAGCGCATAATAGTGCTGTCATCGTCGCCGCAAGTGAGGTATCCCGACTATTACGGCATCGATATGAGCCGCATGGGCGAGTTCATCGCATTTCGCGCCGCAGTCGAGCTGCTGCGCGAGACTGGGCGCCAGCATGTGCTTGACGAGGTGTATGAGCGTTGCAAACAGCAGCTCGAGCTCCCAGTTGAAAAGCAGGTCAATTGCGTAAAGGCTATCTATGAGCCGTTTACTGACCAGGAGATATCAAACAAGATATCGCAGATGCTGACGCCGGCCGATGTGGATGCCAAGGTCGACATCCTGTATCAGACCCTCGATGGCATGCACCGAGCCATCCCCGGCTGCCCCGGCGATTGGTATTTCTCAGGCGATTATCCCACGCCTGGCGGCGTCAAGCAAGTCAATCGCGCCTACATCAACTATTATGAAGGCAACGCCGAAAAACGTTAATGAAAAATGAAAAATGAAAAATGAATAATGAAAAATGGAAAATGAAAAATGAAAAATGAATAATGAAAAATGAAAAATGGCCATCCGGATGGCGGCTACTGTTCTCGGCCA
>JAJBUH010000241.1 GCA_020860445.1 Bacteroidales bacterium
GTTAGTAATTGAGAATTTATTTCTCACAAATTTAGAATTTGAGTAAAGTCGTTGATTAACAACAATATGGAATACCGAAGGCCCCAATACGATACCATGATGGCTCGCATCAGCGAACCGCGTAGACAGATACAAGTCCTGGTTGGACCTCGCCAAGTGGGCAAGTCTACCTTAATGGAACAGGTGGTCGAAAACCTCTCCATTCCCTTTACCCTTGTCAGCGCTGATGATGTAATCAATGCTGACACAGATTGGTTGTCGCTGCAATGGGAGAGTGCTCGAGCCAAGATGAAAGTCAATGCCCAAAATGAACACCTCCTTATAATCGACGAAGTGCAAAAGGTGGAAAACTGGAGCGAAGCCGTCAAGGGCGAGTGGGATCGTGACAAACGCGAAAAGCGCAACCTAAAGGTCGTGCTGCTTGGTTCGTCACGAGTGCTGATTCGCAAAGGCCTTACCGAATCGCTTGCGGGCCGATACGAATTGATCAGGATGGGCCACTGGACCTACCCTGAGATGCGAGATGCCTTTGGTGTCTCTTTAGACCAGTATGTTTATTTCGGAGGTTATCCCGGCGCCGCTCACCTAATACAAGAAGAGCCTCGTTGGCAAGCTTATATACGCGACAGCTTGATAGAGGCTGCCTTGGCGAAGGATGTGTTCCAGACAGCCACAATCTACAAACCAGCTCTATTGCGCCAACTATTCGAATTGGGATGCATATATTCTGGCGAAATGCTTTCGCTCAACAAGATGCTCGGTCAACTCAATGATGCTGGCAATGTGACCACTTTGGCCTCATACCTTGAACTCTTGGAGCAGTGCAATCTGCTTGGGGGATTGAAGAAATTCTATCGCGATGAGGCACGAAAATACACTTCGATACCTAAATACCAAGTGTTCAACAACGCGTTGCGCAATGCCTATCTGCGCAAAAGTTTTGATGGTCAACGCCTTGATCCGGTAGAATGGGGGCGCCAGGTGGAATCTGCTGTAGGTGCACATCTCATAAACCAATGCGATGAGGCAGGATGCCAACTTAGATATTGGCGCGAAAAGGACTTGGAGGTAAACTTCGTGATTGAGCGTCAAGGAGAATGTGTGGCCATCGAGGTAAAGAGTAGGAGGCGCGGTATGAACTCTGGCCTCCCAGAGTTCAAGAAACGCTATTCTCCTCGCCAATCATTTGTAGTGGGCACCGGAGGCCTCTCATTAGAAGACTTTTTCGACACCAAGATCAATGACCTATTCTGACGGCTATAAGCCAAAAAGAATAGCTCACAAACACATCGTATCTCATAAGGCCCAAAGTTAATCGACTGATTGGATTTCAAAATCTATTATATTGTGGTTTTTGGAGGAGAAAACAGACATCAACTCTATCAATGCCTCTTTTACTTCTTCATTTGGGATACCAAGACGATAATAATCACCATCGACTTCTTTGATAGTTAAATAGCCCATCTGAAACAGCAACGGGATGGGGTCATTTTCCTCCACTCCCTCTTCCATTCTGGCGCGAGTCACCCATAGGCGCTCAAGCTCGATAAGGTCAAATTCAGATTGGGTAAGGTATTTGATAAATACCTTACTGATGCCAGTCTTAATCCAATAGTTAGCCATCTTCTCATTTGAGAAGGTAAACAATAGGCTAAATGGATTATATACTAATTTTTCAGAATCCGTGAATCGATAGCTATCGTATTTTTGGCGCAAAGCCTCAAGGGTTTCTTCCCGGCTTTCTTTGCGAGCCAAAGCTAAAGACTCTATGCCCTCTCTGAAATTGTCCACCAATTCTTGCTGGGTGATACCACAGATGGCAGCATAAGCCTTGTCCATTGAGATGTCATAGTAGTTATTGCCCCCAGAGAACAGGGTAAAACTGCCAAAGCGTGCTATGCCAGTCACCATGCAGAATTTTACCGATTCGGTGGCTGCCTTGGGTTGGGAGTAGAAGGCTCGAAGCACATCACTCATCGCAGTTTTCCTTTCTTCCGATTCGTCAAGAGTTTCAAGAATCCCCTTGTCGTACTCATCAATGAGGATAACCACTTGCATTCCCGTGGCAGCATGGATGGATTTGATAAGGGTGTTGAATCTGGCTCCAACATCATTTTTGCCGAGAGGAGGATTGACATTATATTGAGCCTCATACTTGGAGCAGGTGTCGAGCAGATAATCCGTCATTTGCTCAGCGGTTTGTCCCGTAGTCTCTGTCATATCAAAATGCAGCACAGGATATTTGCGCCACACTTTCACGCGCTGTGCTATCCATGTGCCATCGAAAAGCTCTTTTTCTCCCCGAAAGAAACATTCAATTGTTGACAGCAACAGACTCTTACCAAATCTGCGAGGACGCGACAAAAAGATGAACTTGCCTTGCGCTATCAATCTGGCCACATAGAAGGTCTTATCGACATACAGGCAGCCCTTGCGGCGCAATTCTCTAAAACTGTGCTCGCCCACCGGATAGCTCACCGGCATATCCTCAAATGTAAAATCAAAGTCGTCCATCTCTTATTCGTTTTACCTCATCTGCAAAGGTAAGGATAATTTCACTAAATGTCAAATCTTTTTGGATTATGGCTGACAGATTGAGGATTAGATAGCGGTTATTCAAAATTTAAATGGGTTTTTTCAACCTCATTCATATCTAATTTCTACTTTCTTTATTGGTTCTAAAAAACTCTTGGGATCTATATATAGATTGTTCAATATAGGAGTCAGATAAATATATTCTTCGGTTAGCCCTAAGCCTTTGTAAAGAGCCAACACTGTTATATACCCATTATCCCAATTTACTATGTGCTCATATCTCTCAAGGCACTCAGGTGTACGGAACTTTATTACTTGATCTCCATAAGAAAAGATGCTCAATGCCCCTTGGCTACTCAATATCGCGGTGTGAGGGTCAAAGGAGTAAAGAGGTAAATTCTCAGTAATTTTATGTTGCGTATCCATTCTATTTTTATTGTTTTAAATG
>JAJBUH010000014.1 GCA_020860445.1 Bacteroidales bacterium
TCAGTTGCAAATATAAGACTTTTTCTCCAAATCAGAAAATCTCAAGAAAGAAAAATTACCATCCCTTTACCCTTCTCAGCCTCTTAGCAACAGATTTACAGTCGGCCCCGACTCTCCAGCTTCGGCGCTGTCATTTCGCTTTCCACACCGCAAAGTTACAACCCCACTCCGCCACCTATTGTCGCAGATGAGAAAAATTTATCCTACCCCTTCCTTTCCCGATGCTCATTTGAAGAGCAATATCGCTTACGCAAGGTTCTTTACAACGAGGGAGCTCCAATGCTGATAGCCACTGCCAGCAGTCTTTGGCCAGCGCTAACAGATTACAAAGCCCCCTTCTTCGAGGGGCTGATGACGCTCTATCTCCCATCAATCACAGCTGAGGACTTGTCTAAAATTTTCCAAGGGGAATCTCTTACCCGAGCCGCAGGTATGCTTGAACTCGCGCCTCCAACAATCCAATCTGTGGGGATAATAGCCCAAATAATTGAGACCATCCCCGATTCTGAAGAAGATAACCAAAAGCTGCTGTCTTTCTTTTCGAGCCTTTACAAGATGATTTATGACAGCCTGCCGGAATATTCCCAGCGCATATTAAATGTCCTCGGAACGGCCGACCATAAGATGACGATGCCTGAAATAAGGGCATTAAGCGCATTGCCTTCAAACGTGTTGACCTCCTATCTGAAAATCCTCAGCAAAAAAGGCCTCATCAAATGTGATAAGTCAGCGGTAAAAAGAACTCTTTATGCAGTAAAAGACCCATTGTTCAGGTTATGGTTAAATCAAATAGCAAAGTAAGCAAGAATGCTTTAAAAGCTGTAGAGCAGCCGTGTACGCCAACATGGGACAGGGTTTTTTCATTTTGTGTTAAAGAAGAGGCGTTGGGCGTTATCGGTTGTGCGAGAGGCGATGGTTGATAGCGGCAAATTGAGATGCGCTGCGATATGCTCGGCGGTTTTGACGAGGTAGGAGGATTCGTTGCGCTTGCCTCGGTACGGCACCGGGGCAAGATACGGAGCATCTGTCTCGAGGACAAGACGGTCGAGGCCAATGGCCGAGAGCGCATCTCGCACATGGCAATTCTTGAATGTCACCACCCCATTGATGCCGAAATAATAATCGCCCACGCGGCGAGCCGCCTCGACATCCTCGACCGAACCCCCAAAGCTATGCAGCACAGCCTGCACCCCGGGATGGCCGCTCAGCACCTCCAATGTCTGAGGCAATCCCTCGCGACAATGGATGATGACAGGTAGGCCAAGCCTCTCAGCCTCAGCCACCTGGCGATCAAAGGCAAGCATCTGCTCGCGCTCATACGTCTTATCCCAATACAAGTCAATCCCCACTTCGCCAACAGCCACATAGTCGCCTCGGTGCAATTCGTCAATTGTCTTTTCCAGGGCCTCTTCCCAATCCTCTCCGACCTCGGTGGGATGCAACCCCATAGCCATCGAGATATTCTCTGGGAATTTGGCAGCCAATGCTCGCATCGGTTCGATAGTTGACAGATCGACATTGGGAAAAATGAAGCGAAGCACGCCAGCATCGATGGCGCGCTTCACTGTCTGCTCTTGCTCGCCCTCAAATTCGGGCAAGTAGAGGTGAGTATGAGTATCAATAAGCATTATTTGTTCCGTCCTAATAGATTGTGGGCATAGTCGATAAACCAGTCCTTGGCCTCATCGCCCATCGTGGTGTGGTTGAGATAAGAGATGGCATCCTCGGTGTAGCGCGACACCAATTTCTCGCCTTGCTCGCGCAGATTGAGCGCATCATAAGCAGCCGTGACACGCATAATCTTTTCGGCTGGCTCCAGCTTCTGGGCTAACAGGGCTTGGAAACTGCCGTCAGCATCCTGGTCGCGAGCCATGATATGCAGCCACGTCTTCTTATCATTCAAGATATCACCGCCAATAGCCTTGCCGAAGGTTGCGGGATCGCCATAGACATCCAGATAATCGTCTTGCATCTGGAATGCTATGCCGAGCGACACGCCAAAGTTGAAGACATTCTCAACATCCTCGGGAGCCGCGCCAGCAATGATGGCGCCGATGGCGCAGGGATAAGCTATAAGAGCCGAAGTCTTACCCACAATCATGCGCAAGTAGTCCTCGAATCCTACCCTTTCCTCCTTCTCAAAGTCTCCATCAATCTGCTGACCCTCGTAGACCTGCATCGTCATCACCCCAAAACGGTCGATGACCTCGGGCAGACACTCGGGCGGACACCCCGTCATGCACTTGAACGCCATGCTCACCATGGCATCGCCCGACAGGATGGCAGTATTGACATCCCATTTCTTATGCACCGTGGGGCGTCCGCGCCGCATATCAGCGTGGTCCATCACATCATCGTGAACCAAGGTGAAATTATGGAACATCTCAACTCCCACAGCCGGCCAAACGCTCTGCTGCAGGTCGCCACCGAAGGCGTCAGACATAGCCAAAAGCAAGGTGGAGCGCAGGCGCTTGCCCCCGCTGGCCATTGTGTATCTAATAGGCTCATACAGCCCTGGCAGCCAAGCGGGATATTCCACCTGGGCCAGGGTCTGATTGATGAGCTCTAAATAATGCTTTGCGCTTTGCATTTTAAAGCAGTCTTAGTTTCTATCTGTAAGATACGATTACTCAGAAAATAAAACTTATTTCACTGAGAATTTGAATCTTATCGTACGGTCATATTCCTCGCCGGGACGAAGCACTGTCGAGGGGAAGCCCGGCTGATGCGGAGCATCGGGGAAATCTTGGCACTCAAGAGCCACAGCGTCATAGTCGTGGTAGCTACGGCCCGACTTGCCCATGGGGGAACCCTCGAGGAAATTGCCAGCGTAAACCTGGATGCCCGGTTGATCGGTCACCACCTCGAGCACGCGGCCCGATTCGGGATCCTCAAGCACGGCAGCAACCTTCTCCTTGCCAGGCTCATAATCATCGATTACGAAGCAATGGTCATATCCCTTGGCATCGATCAGAGGCTTATAGTCGGCTCCCATGTCGCGGCCAATCTCGTGCATCTTGGTAAAATCCATCGGAGTGCCAGCCACAGGTGCCAGTTCGCCCGAGGGAATCAGAGTCTCATCAGTCGGCAAGAAGCGCGAGGCATTGAGCTTGAGCAGCTGCTTGAGCACCGAGCCTGAGCTCTCGCCAGCGAGGTTGAAATATGCGTGGTTGGTGAGATTTATCACTGTCGGAGCGTCAGCCTCGGCCTTAAGCTCGAGCTTCAGCTCGCTATCGTCGGTCCAGGTATAGATAGCCTGAGCTACCAGATTGCCGGGATAATTCTCCTCACCATCCTTGGCGCGATAGGTGAATGTCACCTGGTCGCCATCAACCTTAGTTTCCCAAATCTGATTTTGGAATCCCTCGGGACCGCCATGCAGAGCGTTGGGGCCGTTATTTATAGCGAGTTGGTATTTCTTGCCATCGACCACCAGGTCGCCATTGGCTATGCGGTTGGCATAGCGGCCGGGCACCTTGCCCGAGCATGGGCCATCGTAGAAATACGATTCCGGCTCGGGATAGCCAATCACCACATCGGCGAGCTTGCCATTGCGGTCGGGCACATTGATAGCCACGATGCCGGCACCGATGCTGCACAGGGTGACAGATGCGCCAACACTGTTGGTGAGCGTCACCAGCGTAGCCACGCCCTTGCTGGTATCTACAGTTTTGATTTCCGAACTCATATCTGTCTCTGCCTTATTATTCATCGACACGGTGAGCGCCCTCTGAAAGGATTACGTCGTACACCTTGGGCTCGTGGCCGTATTTCTCGTTGAATTTCACCTTGGCGGTCTCGATAAACTTGTCGTGCAAGTCGTTCTTAACCAGGTTGATGGTGCAGCCGCCAAAGCCGCCGCCCATGATGCGCGAACCAGTCACGCCGCACTCCTTGGCGATGTCGTTGAGGAAGTCGAGCTCTTCGCAGCTCACCTCATATTCCTTCGACAGGCCTTCGTGGGTCTGATACATGCGCTGGCCTACGGTCTCGAGGTCGCCCTTGGTGAGGGCATCGCACACGTCGAGCACTCTCTGCTTCTCACCGATCACGAAGTGAGCGCGCTTGTAGTCCTCGGCGCTGATTTCATTCTGGATGCGGTCGAGATCCTCAAATGTGGCATCGCGCAGGGTCTCGAGGCCGAGCTTCTTGGCTACGCGCTCGCATGATTCGCGACGCTTGTTGTAAGGCGAGTCAACCAGTTCGTGCTTAACGCGCGAGTCAACCAGCACTAAGCTGTAGCCGTCGAGCTTCATGGGGAAGTACTCGTACTCGAGCGAACGGCAGTCGAGGCGGATGAGCTGATCCTTCTTGCCGAAGACAGAAGCGAACTGGTCCATGATGCCGCACTTCACACCGCAATAGTTATGCTCGGTGCTCTGGCCGATCTTGGCGAGCTCCATCTTGGGGAAGCTGTTGTCGTTGAACATATCGTTGATGGCGAAAGCGAAGCAGCTCTCGAGGGCGGCCGATGATGAGAGGCCAGCGCCCAGGGGCACATTGCCGGCAAATGCGGCGTCGAATCCCTCGACCTTGCCGCCACGCTTGATGAACTCGCGGCATACGCCGAAGATGTAGCGTGCCCACTGCTGCTCAGGAGCATCCTCCTCGTTGAGGCCGAACTCGCAGTATTCGTCGATGTCGATAGAGAAGAGGCGCACCTTGCCGAGCCCGTTGGGCTTTACTTCGGCCATGATGCATTTGTCGATAGCTCCGGGGAATACGAAGCCCCCATTGTAGTCGGTGTGCTCACCGATGAGGTTGATACGGCCGGCCGATGCGTACATCGTGCCAGGGAAATGCTTGCTGAACTCAGCGCGGATTTTATTTTCCATGTGATTTGTTGGTATATTGATGTTATGGGTTGTACAGTGGCTCTGGGGTAGGAATCATAGGAGCCCTATGATTCCTATTACTCCTAAGCTTTATAGGATTCCTAGGAGCCCTATGATTCCTAATCATCCTCTTTCGGGAAACGTCACAAAGTTAGTCATTATTTTACAGATTCTTCTCATTCTTGAATTAAATTTAGCAAAAATGGTACAAATTGCTCAATTTGGAGCAAATAAACCATCGAATTTTCAATTTTTCCCCTCACATAATGTTACACTTTTCTCTGTTTTTCCCTCTGGGTTTGTTTATCTCGTAAAAAATCACTAACTTTGCGCTCGGTAAAAAAAGAATATACATTAATTTCTATGGAGATTTCAACTCTGGATTTCGACTTGCTAGTAGAGACGAGTTGGGAAGTTTGCAATAAAGTGGGTGGCATTTACACCGTCCTCTCCACTAAAGCCAAAACCCTGAAGAAATACTTCGGCGATAAGGTTATATTCATCGGCCCAGATGTCTGGTCTGATGCCAAGCCCTCGCCTTATTTCATTGAGGATTCCCAAGAGCTCGCCGAGTGGCGCCACCAGCTGTGGCTCCCGCAAGGTGTGAAGGTGAGAGTGGGCCGCTGGGACATCCCCGGCCAGCCATTGGCCATCCTGGTCGACTTCAAAGGCATGTATGATGTCAAAAACGACCTGTATGCCCGCATGTGGGAGCTCTTCGGCGTGGATTCGCTCCACGCTTACGGAGATTATGACGAGGCCTGCGCTTTCGGCCACGCCGCCGGCATTGTGGTCGAGGACCTGGCCAAATTCTACGGCATTAAGAGCGGCAAGCGGGTGATTGCCCACTTTGACGAGTGGACCACTGGCATGGGCCTCCTATATATAAAGGATAGGCTGCCCGAGGCTGCTACCGTATTTACCACCCACGCCACCTCAATCGGCCGCAGCATCTGCGGCAACGGCAAGCCCCTCTACGACTATCTCCCAGGATACAATGGCGACCAGATGGCTGGCGAGCTCAACATGCAGTCAAAGCATTCGCTTGAAAAGGCTGCCGCGCTCCAAGCCGACTGCTTTACCACCGTCAGCGACGTTACGGCCCGCGAATGCGAACAGCTGCTCAGCCGCAAACCCGATGTGGTGACGCCCAACGGATTCGAGGAGAATTTCGTGCCCACCCCTCGGCAATTCCCGGCCGCTCGCTCCAAGGCTCGCAAGCGCCTGATGGACGTGGCTGCCGCTCTGACCGGACGCTCCTATCCCGACGACACTTTCATCGTGGCCACCTCGGGGCGCTGCGAGTTCCGCAACAAAGGCATTGACCTCTTCCTGGACTCGGCCAAGCGTCTGGCTCAGCTCAAGCCCAATCGCAAAGTGCTTGCTTTCGTGATGGTGCCAGCGTGGACCAAAGAGCCACGCGCCGACCTGGCTCGCGCCCTCAGCCTCAACGAGACCAAGCGCCTCCCCGACCCTGTGATTACCCACACAGTGAATAATCCCTATGACGATGCTATTCTGGGCCGCATCCACCAAATAGGATTCGCCAACATCGCCACCTCGCGAGTCGATATGATCTATGTGCCTTGCTACCTCAACGGCTGCGATGGCATATTCGACTTTACCTATTACGCCCTGCTCCCCGGCATCGATGCCACCGTCTTCCCCTCATACTACGAGCCTTGGGGTTACACCCCGCTCGAAAGCGTGGCATTCGGCGTGCCGACGATCACCACCTCGCTCTCCGGTTTCGGACAGTGGGTGCTCTCAACTTTCCCCAACGACTTCAGCGCCTGCGGCGTGAAGGTGGAGAAACGCGGCGACTTTGACTACGACCAAGTGAAAGAAGCCATCGCCTCAGACCTCCTCGCCCTCACCTCGGCTACCGCTCGCCAACAAGCAGCCATCGCCAAGGCCGCTCGCGCTACTGCCCAGAAAGCCTCGTGGAGCTACTTCATCGAGTACTACATCAAGGCTTACCAAACCGCCCTCACCAACGAGCAGGCGAGATTCCAGATTTGATATTGACACTTAAGTAATAACATCCAAACAAAGCTTATGAAACTTCCTGTAAGCAACACTAATTCTCCCGTATGGCGCGACATCACCGTCAAGGCCGAGCTCCCAACCCAGCTCAAGCCCCTCGATGAGATCGCACGCAATCTTTGGTGGGTATGGAACAGCGAGGGCAAATCGCTCTTCCGCGAACTTAACCCCGACCTGTGGCGTTCCACCGGAGAAAATCCCATTATGCTTCTCCAACAGCTCTCGAGCGAGCGTCTCCAAGAAATCATGGCCGACGAGGCCCTGATGGCTCGCATCCGCAAAGCACACGCCGATTTTCTCGACTACATGAGCCAGCCCATGCGCGAAGACATCCCCTCGGTTTCTTATTTCTCGATGGAGTATGGTCTTTGCAACTGCCTCAAGATTTATTCTGGCGGTCTGGGCGTCCTCGCTGGCGACTACATCAAAGAGGCAAGCGACAGCCGCGTCGATATGACAGCCGTAGGCTTCCTCTATCGCTATGGCTACTTTACCCAGAGTCTCAGCGTCGATGGCCAGCAGGTGGCCAACTATGAGGCTCAAAACTTCAACCAGCTCCCCATCGAGCAAGTGATGGACGAGAATGGTCGCCCGATGATCCTCGAGGTGCCCTATCCCGGCCGCATCATCTACAGCCACATCTGGCGCGTCAATGTGGGCCGCATGAAGCTGTATCTGATGGACACCGACTTTGGCATGAACAGCGAGTATGATCGCTCAATCACCCACCAGCTCTACGGCGGAGATTGGGAAAACCGCATCAAGCAGGAGTACCTGCTCGGCATCGGCGGCATGCTCATGCTCAAGAAGCTCGGCATCAAGACCCAGCTCTACCACGCCAACGAGGGCCATGCTGCCCTGCTCAACCTGCAGCGCCTCGTGCACTATGTGCAAGAAGAAGGTCTCACCTTCAACCAGGCTCTCGAGGTAGTGCGCGCATCTTCGCTCTACACCGTCCACACCCCCGTGCCCGCTGGCCACGACTATTTTGACGAGACTCTCTTCGGAAAATACCTCGGCGAGTATCCCCAGAAGCTCGGCATCGAGTGGAAGGACCTGATGAACATGGGCCGCGAAAATCCGGACACCAACGACCGCTTCTCGATGAGCGTATTCGCTCTCAACACCTGCCAAGAGGCCAACGGCGTAAGCTGGCTCCACGGCGAGGTATCTAAGAAAATGTTTGCCGGTGTATGGAAAGGCTACAGCTGGGAAGAGAGCCACGTAGGCTATGTCACCAACGGGGTGCACATGCCCACTTGGGCTGCCTCGGAGTGGAAGGAATTCTACGCCAAGAAGCTCGGCCTCGAGATGTTTGACCACCAGAGCGACCCCGAGTACTGGAAGGGAATCTTCAAGTGCTCAGACGAGGAAATCTGGAACATGCGCATGACTCTGAAGAACAAGTTCATCAACTTTGTCAAGCGAGACTTCCGCGAGAAGTGGCTCGCCAACGCTGGCGACCCCTCAGCAGTTGTGAAAATTGTTGAGAAGATCAACCCCAACGCTCTCATCATCGGTTTCGCTCGCCGCTTTGCCACCTACAAGCGCGCTCACCTGCTCTTCACCGACCTCGAGCGTCTCGACAAGATTGTCAACAATCCTCAGTTCCCCGTGCAGTTCATCTTCTCGGGCAAGGCTCACCCCGCCGACGGCGCTGGCCAGGGCCTGATCAAGCGCATCGTCGAGATCAGCCACATGCCTCAGTTCCAAGGCAAGATCATCTTCCTGGAGGATTACAACATGATCGTAGCCAAGCGTCTCGTCACCGGCGTTGACATCTGGCTCAACACCCCCACTCGTCCGCTCGAGGCATCCGGCACATCTGGCGAAAAGGCCGAGATGAACGGCGTGCTCAACTTCTCAGTCAAGGACGGCTGGTGGTACGAAGGCTATCAGTTTGACACCAAGGCCGGCTGGGCTCTCACCGAGAAGCGCACCTACACCGACCAGAGCCAGCAGGACAAACTCGACGCTGCCACCATCTACGACATGCTCGAGAATCAGATCATACCTCTGTACTTCGCCAAGAACTCGCGCGGCTATTCGCCCGAGTGGATCCAGTATATCAAGCGCTCGATTGGCAACATCGCTCCCCACTTCACCATGAAGCGTCAGCTTGATGACTACATCTCACGCTTCTATGCTCCCGAGGCTAAGCAGTCAGCTCGCCTCATCGCCGACAACTTCGCACTCGCTAAGCGCATCGCCGCTTGGAAAGAAAGCATCGCCCAGCAGTGGGACGGCGTGAAGGTGCTTGAGATCAAGACCCTCGACGATGTGCAGTCAAACGACACCACCGGCTCGACCTTCAAGATCCAAATCGTCATCGACACCAACGGCATCGCCGACGACCTGCATGTCGAGATGGTCACCGACCGCATCGAGCATGGCGTGGCAAGCCGCGTGCACAAGCGCCAATTCTCAGTGGTCAAGAAGGACGGCAATGTCTACACCTACGAGCTCGAAGGCGTAGTCACCGATCCCGGCGTGTTCCGCTACGGCTACCGCATCTATCCCTGGAATGATGCTCTGCTCCTACACCGTCAGGACTTCGCCTACACCCGTTGGGTCTAACCAGTAGTTTTTCCCGTTGGGTATAACAGTGCGAAGCACGACCCTTGTCTGTTAACCCCACATGGAGTGCGACAGCACGGAATGTGGGGTAGCAAATCGACCCGGATGGTGAGTGCGTAGCACGACTCTAAAATCCCTAAAGAGAGCCTTGGATTTATCCAAGGCTCTCTTTTTGTGTTACTTACAGATTTTTGAATTTTCCAAAAGTTTTCCAATAAAAATTTTAATTCATTAATAATCAAGTGTTTATATTTTTAACCCACTCAAAAAGTTTTCCAAAAAGAAAATCTCAGCAAATGTTAAATCTTTATTTGTTGATAACTTTTGTACTACAGAGGTGTTCTAACTTAAGAGAATAATTATTAACTTTGCACACACAAATCAACTAGACACCTACCCGACCATGATACAAACCGTAGTTAAGCGCGATGGGCGCATCGTTGGATACAACGAAGAGAAGATTAAGGCCGCTATCCGCAAGGCCATGCTCCAGACCGAATTGGGCGAAGACGATTCCCTAATCGAGAAGATTGCCGACCGCATCGGCATCACCGGCAACGAGCAGATGACCGTCGAGGAAATCCAGGACCGCGTGGAGCTTGAGCTCATGAACAGTCCCCGCAAGGAGGTGGCTAAGAAATATATCGCCTATCGCGACCAGCGCAGCATCGCTCGTCAAGCCAAGACCCGCGACATCTTCCTCCAGATCATCGAGGCCAAGAGCAACGACATTACTCGCGAAAACGCCAACATGAATGCAGAATCGCCCGCTGGCATGATGATGAAATTTGCCAGCGAGAGCACCAAGCCCTTTGTAGACGACTATCTGCTGTCGCCCGAGGCTCGCGAGGCCGTGAATGGCAACTATCTGCACATCCACGACAAGGACTACTACCCCACCAAGAGCCTCACCTGCGTGCAGCACCCATTGGACAAAATCCTTAAATACGGTTTCGTGGCTGGCCATGGCGAATCGCGTCCGGCCAAGCGCATCGAGACTGCCAGCATCATCAGCTGCATCTCGATGGAGACAGCCCAGAACGAAATGCATGGCGGCCAAGCAATCCCAGCTTTTGATTTCTATTTGGCTCCCTTTGTGCGCTCATCTTATATCGAAGAAGTAAAGACTATCGAGGACTTCACGGGCCTCGACCTGGCTCATCTGTATCAAGCCCCTATTGATGACTATCTGAAGAAAGACCTCGAGGGACTGAGCGGCGACGAGCGCTATAAGCAGCACGCCATCAATCGCACCGTGGGCCGCGTGCACCAAGCCATGGAGGCGTTCATCCACAACATGAATACAATCCACTCGCGCGGCGGCAACCAGGTGGTGTTTAGTTCGATTAATTATGGCACTGACACCTCGGCCGAGGGCCGCTGCATCATCCGCGAGGTACTTAACAGCACCTACGAGGGCGTGGGCAATGGCGCTACTGCCATCTTCCCCATCCAAATCTGGAAGAAAAAACGCGGAGTGAGCTACCTGCCCGAGGACCGCAACTACGACCTGTATCAATTGGCTTGCAAGGTGACAGCTCGCCGATTCTTCCCCAACTTCGTCAACCTCGATGCCTCATTCAACCAGCACGAAAAATGGCGCGCCGACGACCCCGAGCGCTATCGTTACGAGGTGGCTACTATGGGCTGCCGCACTCGCGTGTTTGAGAACCGCTTTGGCGAAAAGACCTCGATTGGCCGTGGCAACCTCAGCTTTACTACCCTCAATATCGTGCGCCTCGCCATCGAGTGCATGGAGATCCAAGACAAGGAGGAAAGAATCGTAATCTTCTTCAAGAAGCTCGACCAACTCCTCGAGGTAGCTGCTCGCCAACTCTGCGACCGCTACGATTTCCAGAAGACTGCTCTCGCCAAGCAATTCCCGCTGCTGATGTCGCGCCTGTGGCTTGGAGCCGAGAATCTCGACCACGATGATACTGTTGAATCAGTGATCAACCAGGGTACCCTCGGCATCGGATTCATCGGCCTGGCTGAGTGTCTGATTGCCCTCATCGGCAAGCACCATGGGGAATCGGAAGAGGCTCAAGAGCTCGGTCTGAAGATTGTGAGCTTCATGCGCAGCCGTGCCAACAGCTTCTCAGAGCGCTACGGACACAACTTCTCGGCGCTCGCCACCCCGGCCGAAGGCCTCTCTGGTAAGTTCACTGCCAAGGACAAGAAGAAATTCGGCGTTATCCCCGGTGTCACTGACAAGGCATACTACACCAACTCAAACCATGTGCCAGTGTACTACCACTGCTCGCCGCGCCACAAGGCCAAGATTGAAGCTCCGTATCATGAGATGACACGCGGCGGACACATCTTCTATGTCGAGATCGACGGCGACACCACCCACAATCCCGAAGCTATCGCCAACATCGTCGACCTGATGGACAAGTACGACATTGGCTATTGCTCAGTCAACCACAACCGCAACCGCTGCATGGATTGCGGCTACGAAGATGCCCAAGCTTCGCTCGACACCTGCCCTCGCTGCGGAGGCCACTCGATCGATAAGCTGCAGCGCATCACTGGTTACCTCGTGGGCACCACCGAGCGCTGGAACAAAGCCAAACTCGCCGAGCTCGACGACCGCGTAGTGCACAAATAAACCCATAACCGCAAATCCCCAAAGCAGTCGAGTGCCCCGAGCCTCCGGCTCGGGGTCCCATCATAAGAGCCATGAGAGTTTTAGACATAGCAGCCGGGACCATTGTTGATGGTCCCGGTTTGCGTACCTCAATCTACTTTGCCGGCTGCGACCATCGTTGTCCCGGCTGCCACAATCCGCAATCCTGGGCCTTTGACGGCGGCAATGAAATGAGCATTGATGAGCTGATGGCCGAGATTGAGGAGAATGATTTCAATGTCACTCTCACGGGTGGTGACCCTCTCTACCAAATCGATGAAATCTTGCCCCTGTGCCAACGCATCCATGCTTTAGGCAAAAACATCTGGTTGTATACCGGCTACACCATCGAGCAAATCATGGCTGACCCATCGCTGCGGCGCATAATTAAAGCCGTCGATGTGATTGTCGACGGCCCATTTATCTTAGCTCAGCGCGATATCTCGTTGCAATTCCGTGGCTCGGCCAACCAACGCATAATCCACACTGCCGATTATGTCGGTCAATTAGATTAATCCCCTATCTCATCAGCGATGCGTATCCTCCACGCATCGCTTTGATGTATAAAATCGACCAAGCCAAGCGCAGCCATCCTGACAATGGCATTCTCGACTGTGCGGCGTGAGGCGGCTATCCGAAGCATCAAGTCTTCAACGCGCGCCGATTCTGCCTCGTTGAGCAATTTCAGCAATTGGCTCTCTACGCCATCAAGGCTGAAACTCTCAGCTATTCCCTGGGCGCGACGCTCCCAAGCGCGCACCATCAGAGGATGCGCCACTATGTTCTCATCCGCCACGCGGTAATAAGCCTTCATAGTCTTGTCGGCTTCCTTCACCATTACTGGCCGACATTCAGCCTTGGTCACCACGGCGCGTATCACTATTCCAGTCTCTCCTGTCTTATAGGCTTGAAATTCAACTTGCTGCGGAGGGGAACAATATATCTCAGCGGCTTGCTCAATCATGAAGATATCCTCCTCGTTGCGCACCCCGGCTATCGTGCCATTGTCCTTTACGCCAACGAGCAGCGCCCCGCCCTCGCGATTGGCAAAAGCCGAAATCGAGCGAGCGATTTTGCGAGCATCGCTGATGGCGAACTTGAAATCTTGTCTCATGTGTTCACCCTCAGCGATTAAGTCGAGTATATATGCGCGGCCGCGTATGGCCTTGATATCTTTCACTCCGGATAAGTGAGCCGCGATGGCTCAATAGGGATTAAAGTCTCTTCTAAATATTTTTTAGCCGCCTTCTTGGCTTCAGGCAAATCCATATAGGAATAGTTGCCGCAATCGCGAGGAGTGGCTCCCGGCACATCGCCCTCAAAATCGGCAATGAAAATGAAAGTTTCCTTAATAAGGTCGACAATGTCGGTCGATTCCAGTGCGCCCTGCATTATCAAATAGCTGCCAGTGCAGCAGCCCATCGGGCCCCAATAGACCACACGCTCCTTCCACTGAGGGTGATTGCGAAGGAAAGTAGCAGCCAAATGCTCAATGGTATGCTCTACTTGTGGTGTGAGGGCGGGTTCGCGATTGGGGGCCGTCATGCGTATGTCAAATGTCGTGAGCACATCGCCCGATGGCGTGGTGTCCCGGCGTGACACATAGATGCCCGGCATCAAGGTCAAATGGTTTATCTGAAAGCTTGCTATCTTTTCCAAAGTCTTGTTAAGTATTAGGTATGAGTGATTACGTATTTGCATCAGGCTGCTCAACTGGCAGTCTGATGCAAATAAGAGATTAGCACGAAGCAATCAAGGTCTTGATTGCCTGGAAGGTATGCTGCGGAGCATCGTCCCAGAAGTTGGCGTATTGAGATTCGTTGTCGGCCTGACCCGGGGTGTCGCTCACTATGCGCATGCACAGCATCGGCACATTCTTCAGATAGCAGGTCTGTGCAATAGCCCCCGACTCCATATCCACGCCAATGGCATTGGGATACAGGTCCAAGATGCGCTCTACATCCTCAGGACGCGACACGAAGATGTCTCCCGAAGCTACAAGCCCAGCCTTGCCTCCAAGTTTTTCAGCCAGGGCGTGAGGGTCCACCGGGCACTCAAAGAGCGACGGACACCCAGCGGCTTGTCCCCAATTGGTATCTGGGCCGCACCACACGTCATGGTAGCCTATCTGGCTTGCCACTACCAAGTCGCCCATCTTGGCCCCTTGGCCAGTGCCGCCGGCCACGCCGCTGTTGATCACCAACGATGGATGGAAATTCTCAATCATCGACAGTGCGCCTATTGCAGCGTTTACCTTGCCGATGCCGCATTGCATGGCCACAACCTCGCGTTGGCCGATTCGGCCAACATGGAAGTCAAAGCCATTGATGGTCACCACTGACCTATCCTCAATCATGCCAAGCAGGAGACCCAGCTCCTTGCCCATGGCCACTATGATTCCTATCTTCATGCTCAGTCCATATTGAAAGCGGCGCGGATTTTGTCCACGTAGTCAGGTTTTTCCCAACTGAATAGCTCAACGGTCATGGTCTTGTTGCCCTCGTAGCGCGAGCAGAACTCCTTGGTCACAGTGCGAGGTTTTCTGCCCACATGGCCGTAAGCTGCAGTCTCGAAATAGATGGGTTTGCGCAGCTGGAAGCGTTCCTCAATTGCGTGGGGACGCATGTCAAAGATTTTGCGCACCACGGCCGAGATTTCGGCATCGTTCTTGTCAATCTTGGCAGTGCCGAAGGTATCGATAAAGAGGCTTACGGGTTCGGCCACGCCTATAGCATAAGCTACTTGCACGAGTACCTTTTTCGCCACGCCGGCAGCAACCAAGTTGAGGGCGATATGGCGAGCGGCATAAGCTGCCGAACGGTCAACTTTGCTCGGATCCTTGCCCGAGAAGGCTCCACCACCGTGAGCGCCATGGCCTCCGTAGGTGTCGACAATAATCTTGCGACCAGTGAGGCCAGTGTCACCGTGAGGACCACCGATTACGAATTTGCCCGTAGGATTGACGTGCAATATGAAATCAGAGTCAAGCATGCGGCGCAGATTCTCGGGGAGCTGGGCCTTGACGCGAGGCAAGAGTATCTCGCGCACGTCGCGGCGTATGAACTCGAGCATCTTCTCATCGGCTTGCTCCTGGGTCAGACCCTCGCCGGGACGGATGAATTCATCGTGTTGGGTCGACACCACTATGGTATGCACGCGCAGCAGCTCGTCCTTGTCGTTGTATTCCACTGTCACTTGGCTCTTTGCATCGGGGCGCAGGTAGCGCATGGTCTTGCCCTCGCGGCGAATGTTGGCAAGTTCGCGCACCAAGGCGTGGCTCAGAGCCAAAGAAAAGGGTATATAAAGAGGTGTCTCGTCGGTGGCGAAGCCGAACATCATGCCTTGGTCGCCGGCACCCTGGTCTTCGGGCTTCTGGCGATTTACGCCCTGGCTGATGTCGCCGCTCTGCTCATGGATGGCTGAGAGCACACCGCAAGAGTTGCCGTCGAATTGCAGGTCGGGACGGTTGTAGCCGATGTAGTTGATCACGCGGCGAGCGACGGTAGGAATGTCGATGTAGGTCTCGCTGGCTACTTCGCCAGCCACAATCACCTGGCCGGTGGTGACAAGGGTCTCGCAAGCCACATGGCTGGCGGGGTCGTAGGCGAGGAATTCGTCGAGGATTGCGTCGCTGATCTGGTCAGCCACTTTGTCGGGATGGCCCTCCGACACTGATTCAGATGTGAATAAATAGTTCATTGAGGTTAAAGATTTAGTGAATAAAACCTGATGCGCACGGCGATGCGGCGGGAATCAGGCTGACACCCACTATGCTACGTAACCATAAGTGCATGGAGATGCGGTTTTAGCATTTTTTTGTGTGGTTGCAAGCAGCCAAATTTTTCCACAAGGCTTGTGCCTATATTTTTGTGACTGCAAAATTAAGACTTTTGTTTGGAATTACAAAGTTAATAATAATTAACGGTCGCGTTACGACCGTTCACCATAAAGCCACAAGGACATAAAGCCGCTTGCGGATTCATTAGTTTACTTGTGGTTTTATGTCCTAATTGTTTTGTGTTCTAATGGCTTTATGTCCTTATGGTTTTAGGGTTAACGGTCGCTTGCGACCTAAATGGCTTTATGGTGTAGGAGGCGCTTGCGCCTTCATTCTGTGGTTTTACAGTTTATTTTTTCACATACTTATGTGTAACTACTCAGCGATTCTGAAGTAAAAATTTTTGTAACAATTAAATTTTTCT
>JAJBUH010000058.1 GCA_020860445.1 Bacteroidales bacterium
GTTCCAGTGTTGTTCGAGGCGCTGGGCTTCGGGCTCGGTGATCCAGATTACGGAGCCGTGCTTGGGCGAGGTGAAGTTGGTGGTCTTCATCGGGCCCTCGTTGAAGCGGCCAAGAGGGGTGAAATTCTGGAAGTCTGTGGTCTCGACAAAGCCGAAGTTGTGGGGCTGGATACTGAAGATGTCGTACATTACTACCCATTTGTCTTCGCCGATGCGCTTCCAAGCATTCGGGGCCTCGCACGCGCCGTCTTCGCCGTCGATCTGCTGCTCTACGTAGTTGTAGCCGCGATTGATCTTGTCAGAGTAGGCGACCTTGATGCCACCGGGGTTCTCTTGTGCCACATAGGTCATCATGTAGCGGCCATCGGGCATCGGGCAGATGTCGGCGTCAAGCACCTGTATATTGCTGTCAGGATACTCATACAGCAGCTCAGGCTTGGTGGCGAGGGTGGTAAATTCGGGATTGGCGTAGCTATAGTAGAGGCGAGTTTTGCGGTCGGTGGGATTGCCCTTGTCGAGGCCTTCGCCCACTTTGCGGATGGTGAAATAGATCATCATTTGGTCGGTCTCGGGGTCGTAGATGGTCTGGGGGGCCCAGGCGCACCCGATGTCGCCATAATCCTCAGGCCACAGCTCGTCGAGGCGAGCCTCGTTGTGCGTCCAGTTGATCAAGTCGTCTGATTTCATCAGCACGATGCCGCGGTTGTTGCCCCAACCGTATTCGTCGCCGCGCTCCCAGTGGGTGTCGCGCAGACCGGCTTCTTTGCCGTAGATATGCAGGTCGGTGAGCACCAGATAGTATTTGCCGTCAGGGCCACGATAGATGTGCGGGTCGCGTATGCCGTGCTGGTCGGCGATGGTGTCGCCAGAGATGATGGGCTGGTTGTCGTTGAGGGCTGTGAATGTGTAGCCGTCGCGGCTGAGAGCGAAGTGGAGGCTGTGGTCAGAATCGGAGAAGTAGGCCATCAGGTAAGCAGCTGGCTCATCGGCAGCTGGCTCGGCGGCTTTCTGCTTGCAGCCGGTGGCCACGGCTCCAATAGCGAGAGCGGCCAGGGCAAGTGTCATTTTGTAAGTCATGGTCGTTACTGATTAATGGGTTTTCTAATGATTGGTTTGAAACGTTGGATATTCTGCAGGCAAATTTACGACTTTTTATCCTAACCACCAAAAATCAGCTTGGAATATGGCAAATTGGAGAAAAATTTGTAACTTTGCCATTGATGAGGCATTTCATTAAAATCAAGACGCTATGGCACTGCTTTACCCCATAGGGATGCAAAATTTCCCCAACATCGTCAACCGAGGCTACGCCTACGTTGATAAGACGGCTTTGATCTACCAGCTGACGCATACGTTTGCAGCCTGCTTTCTGAGCCGCCCGCGCCGATTTGGCAAGAGCCTGCTCTTGTCGACAATGGAGGCATACTTTAGGGGGAGGCGAGAATTATTCAAAGGTTTGGCGATTGAGGAATTGGAGAAGGACTGGACTGTGCATCCGGTTATTCATATTGACCTTAATAATGGCAATTTCGGTTCAAAAGAAAGACTATCTTCTACTTTGGAAGGCCAAATAACTAAGTTGGAACGTGACTACGGAATCACCAATCCATTGCCAGAAATAGGGCAGAGATTTGGAGAGATTATCAGAGTGGCTTGTGAGGCTACGGGCCAGCAGGTGGTCGTGCTCATTGACGAGTATGACAAGCCTATGCTAGAAATCATGACTGATGAAGAGGCGCAAAAGGAATACCGCCAAGTGCTGAAGCCATTCTATGGCACCCTTAAGGCAAGCGAGCAGTATCTGCGCTTTATCTTCATTACTGGCGTCACAAAGTTTGCCAAACTGAGCGTATTCAGTGACCTCAACCAGCTCAAAGACATCTCTTTGCTGCCTGATTACGACACTCTTTGTGGCATCACCACACAGGAGATGATTCAATATTTCGGCAGCGGGGTAGAGGCGTTTGCTCAGGCTAAGGGATGGACAGTAGACGAGACCATCGCAAAGCTGGAGCATAAATACGACGGATATCACTTTTCGTCTCGCAAGACTGGGGTGCTGAATCCCTTCAGCTTGCTCAATGCCCTATCCGATAAGGATTTGGAGGCCTATTGGTTTGCAACTGGCACTCCCACCTTCTTGGCTCGGCTTATGGAGAGGCATCATACCCCGGCTGATAGTCTGGTGGGATACAAGGCTACGTCAGAGTTGTTGACGAGCGTTGAATCGGTGCGCACCAATCCAATTCCAGTGATATACCAAAGCGGTTACCTTACCATCAAGGATTATGATGAGGCGACTAGAAGATACACCTTAGGATTCCCCAATGAAGAAGTAGAGCAGGGATTCTTGAATTTCTTATTGCCTTACTATGTTAAAAAGGAAGACATCAACAGCAGTCTCACCATAGAAGACTTTGTTGAGGATTTCCGCGACGGCAAGGCCGAGGATATGCTCAAGCGTGTGCAATCGCTGTTCGCTGATGTCAACTTTGAGTTGGTGCTCGACACTGAGGCGCATTACAAGAATGTGCTCTACATCGTGTTCAAGCTAATCGGATTGCAGGTCGAGGTGGAACGCCACACCAGTCAAGGCAGCATCGACATGGTGGTCAAGACCGACCGTTATGTCTACATCATCGAATTCAAATACAAAGGCACTGCCAAAAAGGCCATCGACCAAATCATCGACCGTGGCTACGCCCTCCCATACCAGTGCGACCCTCGCACCGTCCTCCTCATCGGTGCCAGCTTCTCCCCCCGCACCCGCACCCTCTCCTCCCGCTGGATTATCCAACCGCTGAAGGGGAAAGCCTAAGCAGGGATTTGAAGTCACAATTTGAGACTTCCAATCTCTGCTTAGGGCTTCAAAGTAAGAGATTAATTTGAAATTAAGTATATGGTATCTAATATACCAAATGGTCTCCTCGGAGAGGACGTATATGGTTAACACCACCCAGCACACC
>JAJBUH010000026.1 GCA_020860445.1 Bacteroidales bacterium
CGCTGCGCCGTGATCTTTGGCTAAGCCTCAGCCACGGACTTTTGCGCATGAGCCTCTATTTCTCTGGCACTTACGAAGATCGAACCCTTACTGGCGAAGAAACAGAACTTTGGTTCAATCCTGACATTGAGAATAACATGACCGTCTATCGTTATGATGGTACTTACTATGAACTGGCCCTCAATGACAATGTTTTAGCTAACGCATTCAGCAGTTATACAGTGCAAGGTGTACAGGACGGTGATGTAGTGAAGGTTACTGTAGCTTATCCTGAACTTCCCACTACTCTGACAATCGTTGTGCCCGAGGGTTGCGAGAGCTTCATCAGCCGAGTTGTTGTTAACGGTGAAGATGTCACTTATGAGCCAACTATGACTCTCAACTATGGTGATGTTGTTGCTATTTACCTTAACTCTACCGACTATACCTATAGCTCCTATCCACTTATCAATGGCGAATCTACCTACTGGTATAGCGGCAAGAGCCTGACCCTGGCTGGCGATACAGTAATGGAATTCTTAGACGTTAAATTGAAGGAAAAATATATTGTTAACATAGTTGTTGACAATCCTGAGGCTATTACATTCTACAAGGGTTATGCTGATTCAGGAGTCACAGTAGACCTTGGTGATGGTACCGCTCAAATAGAAGCTACTGACCAAAGCTACTGGCAGATTAATACCAACGATGGCTACGCTTTTAATACCCTTACCGTTACTACTGAGGATGGCACTGTAAGAGAACTGTCACACAATCTCACTTACACTTACTTCAACTATTACTACAGCTCCTACGGCAACAATTGCACCCTCAACATCACTACTGGCGGAATTGAGGAACTGCGCACAGCTACCGCAACTGTAAACATTGACGATGCCGATGGCGTAACTCTCTACATCTGGCCGACCGGTCTTCGCGATCTTGTATCTGGAGAGAACATTATCAAGTTTGTACCTGGCACTGAAGATTCTTTCAATTTCACCTACAGTAAGGGCAACTTCTATTCAGTATATCTGAATGGAGAAAATCAAAACGTTACTTCTTCATCTGCATATATCTATGTTACTAATGGCGATGTAATTGACATTACCACTCAGGCTCCTGTTGGCAATGCTACAGTCAAGATTGAATTTGCTGACGAACTCTCACGCGAATGTGTAACTGACCTGATGCTCGATGGCGAAACCCTCGAAGGTTGGGATAGCCTCGAAAGCTTTGAGGTTGCCCTTGGCACCAAGCTCTCAATTGAGGTTAACAAATACGCCTACAATATTAAGCAATTCCTTGTAAATGGTGTGAATGTAATTGACGACTTCTATTACTACTACACCACAAATGTAACTGAAGACCTCGACATCTACATCGAAGCTGCTTACTACGGCACAGCCCATGTGCTTATGACTGTCGACGGAAGCGACCGCGTCAAAGTTACCTATACTGATGAGGCCAGCGATGAGCGTACCCTCGTGCTGCAAGAAGGCCTCAACGAGATCGATGTAATCGAGAACCATCCTACTATCGTAATTCAAGCCGCCAGCACTCTGTATGAGATTATCTCGATTACCGATGTTGATGGCAACGATGTAGTTGACGACGAATGGCGCGGATACTACTATGTTAACGCATACGATGGCCTTAATATGAATATCGTTACTAAAGAAATAGTTTACGATACCAATGCTATGGCTTATGTTGGTGCTGGCTCATACTACTCAGTAACCCTCCACGATGCAGCTTATGATGTATCTTTCTCGCTTGCTAGCTATGGTGAAAATGCTGCCACCTATATTCCTCTAGGGTTCAATGCTGATGAAGTATATGATGGAACATTTATCCTCTACGCTCAAACTCCTGGCACAACTTATGGTTATCTCAACAATGTAGCACTTGAGAACGAAGATGCTAAATACTTCACAGCTTCTGGCCTCGAAATCACCAACGGCTCAGTCGTTAAGGTATTCGTTGAAGAGCCCTTCATGACAGTTGTAACTGTTGAGGACGAAAGCAACTGCGTTGAGGAAGTTATCACCGACCGCATCGTTTCGCAATACAACACCAGCGAATTTGAGTGCCTCGAGGGTACCGAAGTAGAAATCCGCGCTAACGAAGCTAAAGTAACTGTCAACGATGTTGAGATCGAAGGCGCTGACGGCGTATTCACCTTCACAGTTGACACCGAGTCGCCTAAGGTTGTCGTTACCGCTACCAGCGGTATCGAGAGCGTGGCTGCTGACCGCCTCGTGAATGGCAACGTCTACAACGTACAGGGTATGCTGCTGATCAAGGCCGCAACCGCTGACCAGATCAAGGCTCTGCCCGCTGGCATCTATGTAATCAATGGCGAGAAGGTTCGCATCCGCTAACCATCAACCCTACCCTTATAAAGCCAACTCCGCCCCATGCGGGGTTGGCTTTTCTCTATTTCACCGCCTTAAATCACCCAGAAAAACTTTTACAAACTGAGTATTCAAAACTTGATTTTAACACGGAGCTCACTGATGCTCACACATCCACACTCCGTGAGCTCAGGCACCGCTTCAGCGGTCTCTGTGACCGAATCAAGAAACGTATTCTCTAAAGTAAGAGAAAATCTCCGTGGTCTCCATGTTCCTCAGTGTACTCCGTGTTTAGAGTACTCTGAATATAGATTACTACACGTTCTAAAATTTATTTTTAATCTAAAGAGTTACTTATCTATTACTGAAAGAGTATGAGAAGATTCAACACAACACTGCTGGCGGTTGCGAGCCTGATGGCCTCGGCTACAGCTATGGCACAAAGCCCCGACATCGTGATGCGCACCGAGAGCTACGGCTCTGAGAATGCCTTCACCATCGTGCTGGGCAGTACCGAAGAGGGCTATGTCCAGCTCGAAAACGGCGGCTGGGTTGAAACATTCGCCATTGCCCCGGCTGTATACGACGAAGACGAAGGCGCAGTCACCGGCACAGCCATCACTTGCGAACTCGATGAGACTTGCACCCTCACCATCACTGCCCTCGATGGCATCGAAATCGACTACCTCAATGCCTCGGGCTGCTATCTCACCAGCATCGAATTTGCGCACCCCGAAGATATCGATATATTAAATCTCGAGCATAATTATCTTACAAAACTCGACTGCTCGGGCATGGTCAATGCTCAAGCCCTATATCTTGGCGACAACACTTATGATGAGACTCCGCTGATCGTAGGCGGTCCCAAGCCATACCTCAGAATCCTCGACATCAGCATTGTTGACAACCTTGACCCTGATTTCTCTCTTACCAACTATCCGGCCCTGTATACATTTGACGCTATGAGCAATCCCACGCTCACAGTGTGCGACCCATCGCAGTGCCCAAATCTTGTAAAGCTCTCAATCGACGCAACCAAGGTCACTGAGCTGGACCTAAGCGGTTGCCCTTTGCTGCGCATACTTAATATTTCTGACACAGGCATCACCGACATTGACCTATCCAAGGTGCCACTACTGCAGCAACTATATTGCGACCACATGTCAGGCTCATTCAACCACGGATACAAGCTCTCATCGCTCGATGTGACCGCTAATCCCGAACTCATTTATCTCTTTGCCAACGGTAATAATCTCACCAGCATTGACCTCAGTCAAAATCCTCTGCTACAGGATATCTTCATACGCCACAACAAACTCACATCGCTTGACCTGAGCAACAACCCATACCTCTACAATGTGATGATTTCCTACAACGATATGGATTTCAGCACTCTGCCCCTCCCCGAATCCACCTGGGGCAGCTATGAGTACCAGCAAAACGCTATGTCGGTGCCAAAGAGTTTTAAGGTTGGCTCATCAATCGACTTGTCAAAACAGACCACCAGTCCCAACGGAGTGGAAAGTACCTGTGTGCTGTACTATATCAGCCCCTCCGACCCCGCCACAAGCGTTGAGGTTGACGCCACGAAATATTCCTTCGCCGATGGCATTCTTACTATCAACCAAGTGGTGACAGATAGCGTGTACGCCTGCTTCATAAACGACGACTATCCCGACTGCTACCTCGCCACCACGATGATGAAGGTCAAGAGCAGCGCCAACTACGGCCAGGACGACCTCATGATCTCAATGAACTGCCCGATGATCTCGACCAGCGACAACATCACCATGAGCATCGGCATGGACGGAGCCACCGAGGAGAATCCCAAGACATTCTATGTCGACTTTGGCAACGGCACCAAGGTGGCATTCTCGGCCACCAGCTGGGAAATCCCCTCGACCCCCAATGTCAACCAGCTCAAGGGCGCCAACGGCACTGTCAAGATATATGTGCCTGAAAATGAAAAGCTCACCGGCTTCGCCTTCGGCGACTCTTACCTGAGCAGCATCGACGTGACAGCCGCTACCGAGCTGCGCCAGCTCTCGCTCACCAACACCGAGCTGTATTCAATCGACCTGCAGTGGAACCGCTGCCTGCAGAGCCTAACCCTCACCGGCAACCACTTCACCTCGGGCCTCGACCTAAGCGGCAACAATGGCGGCTACAACAAGAATGTGCTGACCAACCTCAACCTCTCAAACAATGAACTCTCGACCGTGACGCTCAGTCCTGTCGACGTGCTGGTCGACCTCGACCTGTCAAACAACAAGCTGTCATCGCTCGACTTCACCGATGCCGAGCGCATCACTCGCCTCGACCTCAGCAACAACGCATTTGACTACCTCAAGCTGAGCTACCTATCGGCCCTCACCGACCTCGACCTCACATACAATGTGCTGACCGAACTGGTGATGCCCGAGACCAATGTCATCGAGACGATGGATATCCGCTACAATTACTTCACCCTGGCCAATATGCCTGACCGCAACGGCCTGGACGAAGACCATTTCATCTACGCTCCGCAATACCCGATTGCCATTTCGGCTCAGACCCCGATTTGCAACCTCTCTGACCAGATGGTGACTGTCGACGGCTACACCACCGAGATGGCCTGGATCACCACATCGGGCGAAACCCTGACTGAGGGCACTGACTACCTGCTGGACAATGGCGTCACCACCTTCCTAACCCCGGCTGTGGGCAAGAAGGCCTACTGCGCTATCACCAACGGTGCATACCCGGCATTCACTGGCGACAATGTGCTGCGCACATCCACCACCGAGATTTCGTCAGAACCCAACGTGGTGATTGGACAATTCACCACCCCGACTGGAGGTCAGACCGTCAGCCTGTCGCTCGCCGGCCTCAACAACACATCAATCTACATCGACTGGACTGGCGAGGGCGACCTGACCCAATACACCCTCGAGGATACCTACACCCAATTTGAGGCTACAACCACCGCCGGCGCTGAGGTTAAGATTTACTCTTACTCAGAGCAGAGCGACCTGACTGTATTCTCAGTCACCAACTGCACCATGCGCGATGTCGACCTGTCGGGCATGAACCAGCTGATTTGCCTCACCCTCAACGGTGCCAACATCTCAGAGATTAAGATGCCGGAGAGCACCGACAACCTGTCGGAGCTGTTCCTCCCCAACAATGCATTCCGCACATTCGATCTGGCCGCTTATCCTACGGTGCAATACTGTAGCTTGGAGGGCAATATCATCGAGAGCATCGACCTCACCGACTTGACCAACCTGCAGATGATCAGCTTCTCGTCAAATGACATGGAGGAGATCACATTTGGCAACAACCCGAATCTGTGGAGCGTATTCCTGAGCGACAACTGCCTCACCGAGGTTGACCTGAGTCCGCTCACCGCCCTGTATCAGGTCACACTGCAAAACAACGAATTGGAGCATATCGACCTCGACGACTTCGCTTCGCTGCGCGTGGTATATCTCAACAACAACCGATTCACCCTCACCACCCTGCCGCTGCCTCGCGACCAATGGACCCTCTACATCTATGGCAACCAGGCTGAATACGAGGCTGTGTGCGTCGACGGCGTAGTCGACCTCAGCAGCCAAGCAATGGTTGGCACCACTGCCACTGTATACGCTTGGTATGTGGGCGTGCCTACCTACGATGACGAGCTCGAAGCCTGGGATGGCGAACTGCTCGTCGAGGGCGAGGATTACACAATCGACGGCGGCGTGACAACATTCCTGAAGCCGTATAGCGGCGTGTGCTGCTTGATGACCAATGCCGAGCTGCCGCTGATCAGCTATTTCACCACGCTGATTGATGTGTCGGTTGCTGGTATCGCTGATGCCATGGCCGATGGCATGGGCGTGCGCGCTCTTGATGGCCGCATCTATGCCGACAGCGATGCCGAGGTATTCTCGGCTGCCGGCATCAAGGTCGGCCGCATCGCGGCCGGCGCTTCCCTGCCCGTCCCCACCGGCGTGTACCTGGTGCGCACCGCCGCCGGCAGCACCAAGCTGATGGTAAGATAAAAGCCGTGGCCTGACGGCCACAGAAACCATAAAGCCACAAGGGCATAAAACCGCAAGGCAAATCCCACAAAGCAAATCCCACAAAGGCAAATCCAACAAAGGCAAATCCCACAAAGGTGCAAAGGTGCAAAGGCGCAAAGAGGGCCACCCCTTTGCGCCTTTGCTCCTTTGCTCCTTTGTGGGGGCCAGCTCTGCTCTTATGGCTTTATGCCCTTGTGGCTTTATGGCTACAGGGAGCGCCAGCTCCCGCACTGGCCTTATGGCCTTTGTGGCCACCAGGCCACATCAACAAATTTAGGGTTTATTAAAATATTTTTAAATTAGTGGGCCAAGATTAGGTATATTCACCAAAAAATTTGTATCTTTGCACCGCAAAACGTTGCTATCGTACATAGACTGCATTATTTAATCCTATCCTACAATAGTATTATTTAATCCTAACCAATACAAATTTTTTAATCCTAACCAATATAGTTTTTATATGAAGAAACTGCTTCTGCTTGCCTCAGCAGTGGGCTTGGCCGCCACAACAGCGTGGGCCGACGTCAATTGCACCGGCATTGTGGTCGATGAGCACGGCGAACCCATGATTGGCGTCACCGTGGTTCCGCAAGGAATGGACAAGGGCGTACCTACCGACATCGACGGCAAATTTAAAATTACCGTACCCGACAATGTTAAGAACCTTGAGCTCAACTTCATAGGCTACGAGCCTATGCTGGTCAAGGCCGCGTCGGCAATGGGCACAATCCATCTGAAGCCTAAAGAGAATATGCTGCAAGATGTGATCGTGACCCAGTCGGTGGCCCGCACCCGCATGACCCCGGTGGCCCTGAGCAACGTTGATGCCGCTACCATCGACATCAAGCTCGGCAATCAAGAGCTCCCCGAGGTGCTTAAGACTACTCCCGGCGTATGGGCTACCCGCGACGGCGGTGGCTACGGCGACGCCAAGATCAATATGCGCGGTTTTAAGGCTGCCAACGTGGCAGTGCTTGTCAACGGTGTCCCCGTCAACGATATGGAGTGGGGCGGCGTGTATTGGAGCAACTGGACTGGCCTTAGCGACGTGACCAGCTCGATGCAGACCCAGCGCGGCCTCGGTGCCTCAATCCTCTCGGCTCCCTCGGTGGGCGGTACCATCAGCATCATCACCCGCAGCCTCGATGCCAAGAAGGGCGGTTCGATTTGGTACGGCCTCGGCAACGACGGCCTCAACAACATCGGCGCCTCGGTATCGACCGGCGTGATGGACAATGGCTGGGCCGTGACCCTGCTCGGCTCTAAGAAATGGGCCGACGGCTATATCCAAGGCACTCAGTATGAGGCTTACACCTACTTCATCAACGTGTCGAAGCGCATCAACGAGGAGCACCAACTGTCGTTCACCGCTACCGGTTCACCCCAATGGCACAACCAGCGCAGCACCTACGATGGCCTCACCATCGAGGGATGGCAAGAAGTGCGCAACTATATGGACAATGCCAGCCCCTATCGCTACAACCCCACCTTCGGCTACGACCGCCACGGCCAGCAGAAGACTGCTTACCATAACCAATACCACAAGCCCCATATCTCGCTGACCCACACCTGGCAGATCGACTACAAGTCATCGCTGACCAGCAGCGTCTACGCCTCTATCGCAAGCGGCGGCGGCTACTCAGGCCAGGGTCGCAACGGCTACAGCTCATCATCATGGTATGGCGCCAACACGGGCATCCTTAACACTACATTCCGCTGCCCCGATGGCACATTTGACTACGCTGCCATCCAAGAGATGAACGCTGCCAGCACGACTGGCTCAAACATGATCATGTCAGAGTCAGTCAATGCTCACGAGTGGTTCGGTCTCATCTCAAACTACAAAAACAATATCATTCCCGGCAAGCTCGCCATCACCGGCGGTCTTGACGTGCGCTACTATGTGGGCCACCACAAGAATAAGATTATCGACCTATACGACGGCGAATATTACATCGACGACACCAACCGCAGCAACGTGCTGGTTGAGAATAACATAGCCGCTGCAGACCCCAACTGGGTATATGAGAAACTCGGCGTGGGCGATGTTATCTACCGCGACTACAACGGCTACACCATGCAGGAGGGCATCTACGCTCAGGCCGAGTATTTCGCTCTCGACAAGCGTCTGACCGCCATCCTCACCGGTACCGTCAACAACACCACCTACTGGCGTCGCGACTTCTTCTACTATGACAAGGAGCACGAAAAGTCAAAGACTGTCAACTTCTGGTCTGGCTCAATCAAGGGTGGTGTCAACTACAACATCGACCGCCACAACAACGTGTATTTCAACACTGGCTACATCTCGCGTGCTCCCTTCTTCTCGGGCGGCGCATTCCTCGCCTCGACTGTGAGCAATGCTACCAACCCCAACGCTGTGAATGAGAAGATCTACTCATTCGAGCTCGGCTACGGTTTCCACTCGCCTATGTTCAGCGCTACGGTCGATGGCTACTACACCAAGTGGCTCGACAAGACCACTACCCGTACCGGTACATTCCAGGGCGGCGAGAAGGACGGCCAGCGCTACAGCCTCAACCTTGAGGGCGTCGATGCTCGCCACATGGGTATCGAGGTCAACGCTACCTTCCAGCCCTGCAGCTGGTTCTCGCTCGACGGCATGATTTCGCTCGGCGACTGGATCTGGGACAGCAACGCTACTGGTTATTTCTACGGTCCCAACGGCGAACCCATCGCTGACATCACCACCGGCGCTGAGGCATCGGGCGTGATGGCTGCCGACCACCTGAAAGGCACTATCAATCAGAAGGGCATCCACGTGGGCGGTTCGGCTCAATGGACTGGCGCTGTGGGCGTGACCTTCCGTCCGTTCAAGGGCTGGCGCATCGGTGCCGACTGGACTTGCAACTCGCACAACTATTCAGACTACACCGTATCGGCCCCGACCGCTGGAGGCGTGGTGAATGTCGAGGAGCCTTGGCGTATCCCATGGGGCAACCAGCTCGACCTGAATGCCAGCTACCGCTTCAAACTCGGCGGCATGGACGCCACCCTCTATGGCAACCTCAACAACCTCTTCAACTACAACTATGTGATGGACGCCTACACCGCATCTGACACCCGCGGTACCTGGGAGAACGCCTACCGCGTGTTCTACTCATTTGGCCGCACCTGGTCGCTGCGTCTGAAGATACAATTCTAAATTAAGTAATAAGTAAGGAGTAATAAGTAATGAGTGAAAGAATGAATAGTAATCATCTCATTCATCAATGCTTAGCTGCTTAAATTAAGATATAATATGAAAAAAACGAATATAATGCTCGCTGGGGCGCTGGTGGCTCTCACCGCTTGCGATGACAACTACTGGAACGAGCACAACCTCGACGGCTTTGATGGCGACGAGACCACCACTGTGGTGAAGAAGGTGGAATACACCCTCACCGATACCGACTATTCGACTATAGCTGGCCTCTCTGAGAATGTGACACTTGCTGGCGAGGCTGACGCCGACGCTCTGGCAGCGCTCAAGACCACGCACTGCTTCACCGACGTGATCACTCCCGAGGAATACATCCCCGCTTTCCTCGCTTCAAGCAAGTTTGAATACTGGCTGCTCGACAATGGCTCGCGCGTCACCGTGACCTACAACATCGCCGAGGAGGTACCGGCCGAAATCGCCGCTATCCAAGAGGCCAGCAAATACACCGTCTCCACTGCCGCCTATCAGGAGGCTTGGGGGAGCGATGAGGACTATATCTCGGCTTTTACCCCGAGCGTAAAGCCCACAAGCTATATCCCTGCTCTGCTTGCCGACGAGGGGCTTGACACCGAGTATGCTATCGTAACATACAAATACTCAGAGCAAGAGCCTATCTTCCAGACCGTCAACGGCGATCCAGAACCAGAACCAGAGCCTACTTATTCGCAATATATGATTGTAGCTGGTGGTTTTGCCGCTACAGCTCTAAACGAGACTTACTCTTATGGCTATCTCCCGGTGGTGGAGGTGGATGAGGATAATCTCACCTTTGACGATGAGACCACTCTCTTTACATTCGTGCCCTCAGTAGATGGATATTATATCATAGACTGCTATGACCGCTATCTATATCAGGCTGGCACTTACAATAGCTTCAACGTATCGGCCAATATGCCCGAGGACGGCGCTCAGTGGGAAGTGACAATCCAAGACGATGGTACTGCCAAGATCACCAATGTCGACATGCTCAAATATATCCAATACAGCGAAAAGTATACCTCCTACGGTTCGTATGCCGAGATGCAGGATGAAGCTATAATGCCTAAGCTGTATGAGAAGCCTACCGCAGCCAAGGCTGCCGCTCAGCAGAGCCGTGGCGCTATTGTCGATGTGCCTACCACCACTGTCTATGCTCTCTATCACTACTCAAGCGGCAAGTGGAGCCAAGTGACCGACGTGGCTGTGCTTCAGCCTGAGGATTACACCCTGATGGGTTCGGGCAGCAACTATGTGTCATCGACCAACGCTGCAGCTTACCTGCCCAAGTATATGGACCTCAACTATCCCTACGCTGCTGATGAGGATACTAAGATTGTGGCTTACTTCACCTCAAGCTCGGGCGCTGTGGGCGCTACTCAGCTGATTTACACCGCTGATGAGTGGGTTGTTGACGATTTCATGACCGAGGCTTCGCTCAAATTTGGCAAGGTCGATGGTGTGTGGAGTTCTAACATCGCTCTCGACGAGTACACCCACGTCAAGGTTGGCGAACTCATCTCTGGCGAGGTTTACATCATCGTGACCGACGAATATGCTGCAAACAACCTGTCGGAGAGCTACACCTACGGTTATCTCAAGACCACCACTGTTGAGTTTGACATGACCCATATTAACCTGCCCGATGATTCGAATTGCCAATTCACATTTACCGAGACGGCTGATGGTTGGACAATCCAGGACCAGTATGGCAAGTATTACTACCTGACTGGCACCTACAACTCGTACAATGTGTCGTTGACGATGCCTGACGAGGGCGCATATTGGGATGTGATCTTCCAGTCGGATGGCACTGTCAATATCTACAACAAGCTCAAGGAGAAGACAGTGCAGTATGATGAGAATTACGGCTCCTACGGCTGCTATTCCACCATCACCCACACCCTCCCCAGCCTCTACCGCGCCGTCGGCGAGGGCGAGTAATAAAGCCCTAATGATCCATGGCCTGACGGCCATGATATACCATAAAGCCACAAGGCCATAAAACCACAATAAAAGGGACCTCAATGAGATCCCTTTTATTTTGTCACTTTATGGCCTTTTATATTGTGGCGTTTTTATGGTTTTATGGCCTTGTGGCTTTATGGCCTCTAAGGCCGCAAGGCCTTGAAAATGGTTTTACGGTATCTGACCGTAAGGTCATTGAGCTTATTTTACCGAGATGGTCACGATTGACATGGCGGGGAGGGTCACTGTCAGGAGGCCGTCCTTGCTGACTTTGGTGCCGGTGAAGGATTTGAGGGTGACGGCCTCGGCTTTACCGAAATCATTGTAGGCGGCCATGTCGGAGGCGGTGAGGATCTCGCCGCTGACCGAGGGCTTCTTGATCAGGTCGCCGAGGGGTATTTGCACCGTCTGGGCCTCCTTGAGGTCGGTATTGGCCAGCGAGATGGTGTACACGCCATCCTTGACAGATGCTGTTGCGCTCACGATGGGCACCTGGCGATTGTCGCGCACGTCGCGCATCGGGCTGTCAATCTGGAAAGGCACAAACTGCGCATCCTGATGAGGCACATACATCTTAAACACATAATATGTGGGGGTCAACACCATCTGGTCGTCCTTGGTGAGCAGCATAGCCTGTAGCACATTGGCAAACTGTGCGATGTTGGTCATCTTGACGCGCTTGGTGAAATTGTGGAAGGTGTTGAGCGACAGGGCTGCCACCATGGCGTCGCGCATGGTATTCTGCTGGTACAGGTGGCCAGGCACGGTGCCAGGCTCTTCGTCCCACCAGGTACCCCACTCGTCAACGAGCAGGCCCACGCGACCCTTGGGGTCGTACTTGTCCATGATGTCACAATGCTTCTTGACCACATCGCCCACCTCGAGGCACTTGCCGAGGGTCCAGTAATAGTCATCCTCGGTGAAGTTGGTAGCTGCGCCCTTGCTGCCGCTCCAGCCAGTCACGGTATAGTAGTGGAGCGAGATGCCATCCATGTGATGTCCGGCATTCTTCATCATCACTTCGGTCCAGTTGTAGTCATAGTCGCTGGCGCCAGAGGCGATCTTGTACAGATGATTGCCGTTGAAATTGCGGCAATAGGTCTGGTAGCGACGATACACATTTGCATAGTAGTCGGGGGTGAAGTTGCCGCCGCAACCCCAGCTCTCGTTGCCCACGCCGAGGTATTTGAGGTGCCAAGGCTTCTCGCGGCCGTTCTGCTTGCGCAGACGCGCCATCGGGCCATCCTCGGCGGTGATATACTCAACCCATTGTGCCAGCTCGGCCACGGTGCCGCTGCCGACATTGCCGCTCAGATACGGCTCGATGTCGAGCATCTCGCACAGGTTGAAAAATTCGTTGGTGCCAAAGCTGTTGTCCTCGACAGTGCCACCCCAGTTGTTGTTGACCATGCGGGGACGCTCGCTGCGCGGCCCGATGCCGTCCATCCAGTGGTATTCGTCGGCGAAGCAGCCGCCCGGCCAGCGCAGCACGGGTATCTGCAACTCGCGCATGGCTTGTAACACATCATTGCGGTAGCCGTCGGTGTTGGGGATTGACGATTCGGGGCCGACCCAGATGCCGCCATAGATGCAGCCGCCGAGATGCTCGGCAAATTGGCCGTAGATTTCCTTTTGGATCATGGGCGCGTCGGCCGATGGCTCAAGGGTCATTGTGATTGGCGCGGCGCTCAGCGCCACAGCCGATAGCAGTGATAATAACATATTGATTGGGATTTAATTTTTAATTTGCCTCGATGCAGCGATTATCTCGATTGCCTCGATTGGTCGAGAATTCTCGAGATTTTTCGATAATTCTCGAGAATTCTCGATGCAATCGATAGTATCGATAATATCGATATTATCGATACTATCGATGATTATTTTTTGAATCGATATACCTTAAATGTCCTCCCGGGGAGCTCGGTGGTCCAGTTTTGGGCGTTTTCGAGGGCGATTTGCTCTTGCTGGGGGATTACTCGGGCGGGATTGTCGAGCGAGTTTTCGGCATCGAGGTCGTCGCTATGCAGGGTGGTGACGGTGGCCGAGTTGATACCCTCTTTCTTTTTCAGGCCGGCAAAATTGATGGTAATCTCCTGAGCATCATCGCCAGTGTTGGCAATCTTGACGATATACTCGCCAGTCGGCTCGTCGAGCACAGCCGAGGCAAACAGGCCATTCTGGCCGTCAGCGCCGGTCAGCGGCTGCTTGTCAGTGCCAAGCAGTGGCAGCACGCGTGTGCCGGGATTGGTGGCATAGAGCTGCTGCACATAGTAGCTGGCAGTGGGGTATGAATTAAGATTGTCATACCATATCATATCGGGTTGCCATTGCCAACCATCGACGTGGGCAAACAGGGGAGCATAAGTTGCCATCTCCACGATGTCAGCATTGCGCTCCAAGCCGGTCATAAAGGCTGCCTCCATCAGGGCGGCGTTGAAATGATTCCATTTCTTGCCCTTGCCGTGGCAAGCGTATTCGCCAGCGAATACCTTCGGGCCCTTGCGGTCGTAATTGTCATAGCGGCGACCTTGGCTCAGGAACCACTCCTCGGGACGATAGAAATGCTCGTCAACCAAGTCGGCTTTCAGGCGCGTCATTTCGGGCCAGAGATAATCAAATTCCTTGCCCTCAGAGTTGGGGCCTGACGAACCAACAATCTTGATGTCAGGATATTTGGTGCGGATGGGCTTGAGGAACGGCTCAAGATGCTCGGGATAGATGGGATCCCACTGCTCGTTGCCGATGCCGATGTATTTGAGGTTGAAAGGCTCGGGATGGCCCATCTCGGCGCGCACTGCGCCCCAAGTGGTCGAGGTGTCGCCGTTGGCGAACTCGATCAGGTCCAATGCGTCTTGCACATATTTGTCAATCTCTGACATGGGTATCTGCTGGTCCTCATCATTCTGATACTGGCAGATGAGGCCCACATTGAGGATGGGCAGCGGCTCGGCGCCGATGTCCTCGCTCAGCTGGAAATACTCATAAAATCCGAGGCCGTAGGTCTGGAAATAGTCGGGGAAGAAACGGTAGTCAAAGGTATAGTGCCAGCGGTTCTCATTGAGCGGACGGTTCTCAACCGGGCCGACAGTGTTTTTCCACTGGTAACGGGTAGCGGTGTCAGTGCCCTCGACAATGCAGCCGCCGGGGAAGCGGAACACGCCGGGATGTAGGTCATACAACTTCTGAGCGAGGTCTTTGCGCAGTCCGCCGGGACGGCCCTTCCAGGTGTCAACCGGGAATAGCGACACATGCTCAAGGTCAACCGGGGTTTGGTCGGGTTTGGCGAGGAAGATGCGCAGCTTGCCCTTCATGATAGTGCGGTCAGGGGTGAGCTGCACTGTGTATTTCTTCCACTCCTTGCCTGACACCTTGATTTTCTGTTCGCACAGGGCTTGCTTATTCTCGCGCATCGAGGGGTCGATGATCTGGATGCGCAGGGTGGCATCGCCGCCCTCGGGGGTGCGAGCCCAGACGCTGAAGTCATACTTCTCGCCCTTCTCGACCGATACGCCGAAGAATCCCTCGTTCTCGAGGCCGGTGTGCTTCTCGCGGTGTCCGGCGGTGCTGAGGCGCACATAGTGGGGGTTGCGATCAAATGGGCCGTCGTCGCGAAGCTCGACTCCGCCGAAGGTGTACCATCCCATCAGATTCTGAGGGAACTCAAACGAGCGGTTTTTGATTTTCTCGGCATAGAGGCCGCCGTCGGCGCCGTAGTTGATGTCTTCGAAGAAGATGCCGTACATCGTGGGAGCCACTTGTGCTCCGGGCTTGTTGGTCTGGAGCGTCAGCTCTGTAGCTGCCGTAGCCGTAAGGCTGGCTGCTGCCGCAATGGCTGCTAAAGTAATTAGTCTCATGGATATATAGTTGATTGGTATTATCAATGGTGGTTTGAACCCTCGGTGAAACCGAGGGGCACTCAACTGCCCTAATGGGAGCCTCATGCCATTTTGCCATTATGGCCTTATGTCCTTATGGCTTTATGTCCTTATGGTTTTATGGTGCATGGGCCGACAGGCCCATCTTACATTTGCAAAGTTACAAATTATTAACGAGAATAAAAACACGGAAATGGTGTGTAATCAGTCAAGATGGGGGAAATTTTGTGTCAAATTGGTAGAAAAACGTTACATCGGCCTACGATGGTGCAACATCGCCCCATTTTGCCATCTTGAAACCTATCAACAAGCAATTGTTATCGGCAGATTTGGAAACCAGCCCCATAATTTTGTAATTTTGCAATGCCAAGAGGGCCTTGCGGCCCTGGCACCATAAAACCATAAGGACATAAAACCGCAAGGACATAAGAGACACAAGGACATAAGAGACACAAGGACATAAGAGACACTAGGACATAAGAGACACTAGGACATAAGAGACACAAGGACATAAAATCCTATAGGATGGTAATTTCAGTGCGTAGCACGTCTCTTGTCTGTTAACCCCACATGGAGTGCGTAGCACGGAATGTGGGGTGAAGCAAACAATCCCCTGATTAAGATGAGTGCGTAGCACGGCTCTTGTCAGGCGTGATATAGCACTTAGATACTTAGAGCCGTGCTACGCACTCATCCCTATATGGCGATAGGCATGGCTACCCCACATTCCGTGCTACGCACTCCATGTGGGGTTAACAGACAAGAGACGT
>JAJBUH010000272.1 GCA_020860445.1 Bacteroidales bacterium
AATGGGGCCCTCGGCTATGATTCCCCGTGGGGGGGTCGGTGCTGGGGCTGGCCCGGGGGCCCGGCTTGGAGTTGGGGTTGTAATTGGGGCTGGGGCCCGAGTTATGCTTGGGGCTGGGGAGGTCCCGCTTGGGGCGGACCCGTATGGCGCCCGTCAACCGGCCCGGGCTCATCGCGTCCTCACGGCTCTATGATGGCTGGCGCATCCACCAGCCGTGGTTCATCGTCAGGTTATCGTACCGGTTCAACCGGTTCGCGTCCTGGCAACATGGGCCTTGGCGGCAGCTCTACTGCCAGCCGCGTGGCCTCGTCGGCCAGTTCGCGTCCCAGCTACCGCACAGCCGCCAGCAGTGTGGCTCGTCCCGGTACTGTAGTTGGCACTGCCACCCAGGGCAGCAATAACTCGTACAATGTCGGCGCTACTCGCGGCCGCAACAATGCCTCATCGTCATCGGGCGTGCGTTCAAGCTCGAGCTCAAGCAGCCGCTCCTATAATAGCGGCAGCAGCTCGTCGAGCCGTTCGTCATACAGCGGCGGTTACTCAGGCGGCAGCCGTGGCGGCGGTGGCTCATCAGGCGGTGGCCACTCAGGCGGAGGCGGCGGAGGCCGTGGCCGCAGATAATAGTCAGTGAAAAATGAAAAGTGAAAAATGAATAGAGGCGGTTCTGTGGCGCGCTGCTTCGCAGCGTGCACCACCTCCAATTCAAATATCAGATTTTTATGAAACGTACATCCTTAGCAATGATAATGGCGGCTGCGGCCTCGGCTGCGCTGGCGCAGAGCGCTATCGACGCCCAGCAGATTTCTCAGTCAGACTTCAAAGGCACGGCTCGCTTCATGTCGATGGGCGGCGCATTCACCGCTCTCGGTGGCGACCTCTCGACGATGAACCAGAACCCCGCCGGCATCGGCATCTACCGCAGCAATGAGGTGGGGGCTACGCTCGACATCAATATCCAGAGCACCAAGACCAGTCCCAGCTATTCGGGTTTCCCGTCATCGTCTAATCAGACCAAGGTTTATTGCAACAACTTTGGCTATGTTGGCGCCACCATCATCCCGGGTGGGGGAGCGCTCAAGACCTTCAACTGGGGAGCCAGCTACAATAGGGCTGTGTCGTTCGACCGCCGCTATCGCGGCTATGTCAACAGCACCAACACCTCGCTGTCAAATTACATCGCATATTTCTCTCAGGGCTACACCTCGTCTGACCTGTCGTTTACCAATGACTTCAATCCTTATTCCGAGGGGGCCGACTGGCTTAGCATCCTCGCTTACAACTCGTATCTGATCAATCCGAGCGGCAGCGATTCGTACAATGGCTTGTACCAAAATGGCACCGTAGGCGATGCATTATATAATGTACGCGAGACTGGCCGCGTCGACGAGTACAATATCAGCTTCGGCGGCAATGTCGAGAATGTTGTCTACTGGGGCCTGAGCGTTGGCATCACCGACCTGCATTATACCCGCACCATATATTATAGTGAGAGCATGGCCGATGCCAGAATCTACAATGTCACTGGCAGCCCCGCCACCACTACCGGCGATGCCGGATTTGACCTCAATTCGCGCAAGTATATCAACGGCTCGGGTTGGAACCTCAAGCTGGGCGTCATCCTCAAGCCGATGAATGAGCTGCGCGTGGGCTTCGCCTTCCATACTCCCACTTGGTATCACCTGAGCCAGGGTTATGATGGCACCATCGACTACAGCTATTACAATCCGACCTTGTCGGATGGCTATCAGATGGGCGGCCAGTCGGTAAATCCCCTGCAAGGGTACGAGTATACCGACGATGCCTATTTCCAGTGGCACTACCGTTCGCCTTGGAAATTGATGGCTGGCGTGGCAGCAGTGATCGGCAAGCAGGCTATACTCAGCGTCGACTATCAATACGATGCTTACGGCGACATGTCGATCGCTACTCCTTATTTCTATGATTACGGAGGTTGGGGCACCGACTTCGAGACCAACGAAGACCTCAGGGCAGACATCAAGCAGTATTTCAAGGGCACCAGCACCATCAGGGTGGGAGCCGAGTACAGGGTGACGCCGCAGTTCAGCCTCCGCGCTGGTTACAACTACCAGACCTCGGGCGTCAAGGCCGAGGCTGCCGAGGGAGCCATCGAGGTGCTGACCGCTGGCACTGACCCGAGCTACAACTTCACCAAGCACATGCAGCATATCACCTGCGGCATCGGGTACAAGTATCAGAATTGGTATATCGACGCCGCTTATGTGTATCGCCAGCGCGAAGGGCGCTACCACGCCTATACTAATTTTAATGGCAATGTGGCGCCGCAATCCAAGATTGTCGATCACAACTCATCGATTGTGCTCTCTACCGGATTCAAATTCTGATCCCACAGGGCATAAACGTAAGCACCTACCATAAACGTAAGCACACCAAAGGTGAAGATTTTTTCCCTTTGGTGTGCTTACGTTTATGGTAGGTGCTTACGTTTTGATTATCAAGGATGAAACCATTGTTAACAAATTTTCTGGCAAAAAAGTTTGGTCAATTGGGGGAAAATTCCGAACTTTGCACTCGCTTTTCGAGAGGAGAGGCGCTGCAAGGCCCGCGAGGCCGCAGGAAATTGAAAGATTTTCGCAAAGAACGGATGATAAATTAAAATTCGTTAAACATCGAACAAAAATTTGGTCATCTCAAAAATAGTTCGTAACTTTGCACTCGCTTTTCGGGAGGAACAGCGCCGAGGCCCGAAAGGAGCCTCGGGAAATTGAAAGATTTCATGCAAAAGTTAGCATCGAGTGTCACAAAAACTAAAAGATGCTAAATGATGAACAAAAATTTGGTCAGTCCAAAAATAGTTCGTAACTTTGCAGAGCCGTTTCGGAAGAAGCGATTTTAAGAGGACATTGAAAGATTTACAATAGCCATTTAGAGAGACAGTAGTACAAGAGCATACAAGCTTCAAGTCAATTCTGAAGAGAGCGCAA
>JAJBUH010000096.1 GCA_020860445.1 Bacteroidales bacterium
TTTGGAAATTACTATAGAATGCCCCACATGGAGTGCGTAGCACGGAATGTGGGGTCAAAGGATACCCGGATGGCGAGTGCGTAGCACGACTCTAAGATTTTCTATTACGTTAATTCAGAGCCGTGCTACGCACTCTTCCTAAATGGGGAGAAGTGCATCGTTACCCCACATTCCGTGCTACGCACTCCATGTGGGGTTAACAGACAAGATTCGTGCTACGCACTGATATTACATTAATTTACGTGTAAACAATTATATTGACTATATTCAACCTATTAGAATTTTAATTCAATCCTTAGGTTTGTGAAAAAATTTTTACTTGCCGCCATTGCCTCCCTCGGTCTCTGTGGTAGCCAAGCTCATGCTCAAGGCTGGGTAGACCCCACTGCCTCTTACCCTGGTTCCGGTGGATCTATCATTCTCAGTTGGCCCTCTGGTTACACTATCAGCCTCGTAGACGAGGCAATTGGTTATGTGACATAAGAAAGCACAAGCAATGTATACGAGTGTACTTACTACTATTGGGATCTCTATGCTTCAGAAAATACTCTCGAGTTCTACATTGGAAAATCCAACCTTATTGAAAACGACACCTCCACAATCACCTTAGCGGCTGACCAATTCACCCTCACATACGATGGCGAGGCTGTAGAGACTCAAAATGTCTCAATTGTATGGATCGCTGATTTTGGCAACAATCCCGTAGTCTATTGTACCCAGCCAACTATCAGCTATAATGGGCGGTATTGCAGCATTGCGGCTGATGAGGGAGATACGGTGTATTATACACTGGATAAGACTATCACTGATGAGACATCGGAGGTGTAAGATGGTGAAGCATTTGATACCATGGGTGCTCAGTATATCCGCGCCAAGAGTGTGAGAGAGGGCTGTGTTGATAACTCGGTTGCATCGTATGATCCGGCTTGCTATTATGATGGGGAGACGGCTACGATTTATGAGCCCGGGCATTTGTATGTTGGATTCCAATGGTTGAGCGAGGATGAGTTTGCTGCTATTGAGAGCCTGACAATCAAGGGCAAATTCAACAATGCTGACGCATTCCTGACTGCCGGAGTGGACCTAATCTCAGAGCAGATTCCGTCATACCTGCTCAATGCTCCTGGCAATTACCGCCTGGTGCCCACCACTGTGGCCGTGGCGCAGAGCGACAATATCGCTGTGCTCAACACTGCTCCCGACACTGGCGGTTATCCCGAGGGGTCGGTATTCATACCTGGGCTGAGGGATGTGCGTCCATTTGAGGCATATCTTGAGATGGCCGACCAGTCGCGCATGAGCGCGCCAGTGCGCATGTCGCAGCTCGGCGGAGCATTGTCGGGTCTGGCTATGCCAGCCCTCAAGGCCACGGCAGGCAAGCCGTATTGCCAGAATGGCGTATTGTATATCCCGGCAGTTGCCGATGGCAACGCAGTGGTATATTCCGCATCGGGCATAGCCGTGCGTAGCGTAGCCCTCACCCCGGGCATCACCGAGGTGCATGGCCTCCCCGCCGGCCTCTACCTCGTCGGTAATAACAAGGTGGTGGTGAGATAGCCTAATCGCCTCGGAGAGGCGCAACAATGTTAGCCCCAGGTTATTGTGGTGCAAAGCGCCACAATAACCTGGGGTATGTTGTATCCACCCGGGGCGCCTCGGAGAGGCGCAACAATGCATAGATGGGAATGTTGCGCCTCTCCGAGGCGCCTGGGATGATGGGCGGGCTAAACCCCAGGTAGCCAATCGCTTCGCGATTGCCAACCTGGGGTTAACATTGTTGCGCCTCTCCGAGGCGATTAGGGTCGAGCCTTTGATTCCAGGGGCGCCGAGGGGACCTGGTGCACATTTTTTATTAAAATTGCTGATTTTAAGTGTTAAAAGTGAGGAGAATAGGGTTTATTACTAAAAATTTTTGTACATTTACAGTTATTAAACTTGTAAAATGGGGGCGGTCGGTGATTGTCCCTAAAAATTATTAGCAACAACCTGTTGATGAACCGTATATTATCATTCTTGTTATTGGCTGTGACAGCTCTGTCAGGCTGGGCCCTCAATGAGGAACGCGCCGAGGAAATTCGCAACGACGACACCATGGTCTATGGCGAAGGCACCGGCGAAACCCAGAGCGAGGCCGACAAAAACGCCCTCAACGACCTGATGAGCAAAATCTCGGTCAACGTTAAGAGCCAATACGCCAGCCGTATGGAGAGCATGAGCCATAATGGCGAAATCTCAGAGAGTTCGTCGATGCGCATGGTGATTGACACCTATTCGCAAGGCCATCTCAACAACACCCAGAGCCTGATTATCAGCCGCGCCCCCAACGCCCACGTGATGCGCTACATCTCGCGCGACGAAATCAACGCGATGTTCACTGCTCGCCAAGACAAGGCCGTAATCTACACCCAAGAGGCCCAAAAAGCCCTCGAGCACCTCAAGCTCGGCAGCGCCCTGCGCTACTACTACTGGAGCTTGACCCTGGTCAAGAGTTTGCAGTATCCCGACAAGGCTGTCTATACCGACAGCGAGGGCCAGCAGCATTTCTTGATAGTGTGGCTGCCCCAGCAGATCGAGGATGTGATGAGCAACATCACCGTCAAGGTCACCGAGCACTCTGAGACCGACGCAACACTATTTTTCACCTACGAGGACCAACCCATCAAGGAGGTGGATTTCACATTCTACAACGGCAATAGCTGGACCACCCTCAATAGCGTGAAAAACGGCATGGCCCATATCGAGTTGCGCCCCGGCGTCGAGGTCAACAACCTGAAAATCCGTTACGAATACGAATACACGGCCCAATCGGGCATGGACAATGAGGTAGAAGGCGTGCTCAACATCTTCGACCCCGTATTCTTCCAGAGCGCTGAAATAGCCCTGGCTGGCGATGCCACCACCTGGAAAGAAGCAGTCTCGAAAAAGGCTTTCCAACAGCAAGTTGCCACCATCAAGGAGGCCAAGACCAGCACCCTCGATGAGGTTGACGGCCGCAAGCCCTACCAAAAAGCCATGGAGCAAGTCGAGCTGGCTGTGCTGCGCGGCAAATACGATGAGGCGCGCGACCTGTTCACCGATGATGGCTGGGAGATGATGGATCAGCTGCTGCATTTTGGTCGCGCCAAGATGCTGTCGAAGCAGAGCTACGGATTCTATGACCTGGGCGAGAACCGCGTGGTGTGCCGCAGCTTGGTGATGACATTCTCATTCCCCAACAACAACCGCACATTCACCGAGGATGTGACATTCACATTCAATGCCGACAAGAAAATCGAGGCCGTGTCATTCGGCCTTGGGGCCGATGCCAACGATGACATCTTCAATCGCGCCATCGCCAACGATGGTACTCGCATCTGGAGCGAGGCATCGGTGTTGGCCCTCACCACTTTCCTGGAAAATTACAAGACCGCCTTTGCCCTCAAAAAAACTCGACTATCTCGAGGGCGTATTTGACGACAATGCCGTGATCATCACCGGCACGGTGATGAAGCGACCCGAGGTGGCCGACAATGGCCAGATGCAAATCAACGAGGTGGTCAAATACAACAAGTATTCAAAAGACGAGTATATCAAAAAGCTCAAGAATACCTTTGCCACTCAGGAATTTGTCAACCTGCGATTCACCGACAATGATGTGACCATGATGGGGGCCGGAGGCGAGACATTCAGCATCCAAATCCATCAGGACTATTACTCGTCGACCTATTGCGACACTGGCTACCTATTTTTGATTGTCGATATCAACGACCCGGAGAAGCCCCTGATCAAGGTGCGCACCTGGCAGCCCAATCGCGACCCCAGCATCAACGGCAATTACCCCAAATCCCACCCCGATTACGGCCTGATCGGCCCCGGCAATTTCTAAGCCAAGCCTCGATAATCTCGATATTATCGATACTCTCGATACCCTAGCTCGGCCTCGAGAATTCTCGACAATTCTCGAGAGCTCTCGAAAATTCTCGATAACAACATCTTAAAATCTCCACTAATATGAAAGCTAAAACTATTCTCCTGGCGCTCGCTTGCCTGATTGCAGCGCCCACCCCAGCTGTGATGGCCGGCAATGATGAATCAGCCGCCAAGAAAGAACTCAAGCAAAAAGCCACCAAAGAGGCCCGCAACGAGGCTAAGCGCCTCAAAAAAGAGGGCTGGATGCCCGTGCCGGGCGCTCTGCCCCTCGACAAGCAAATCGAGCGCTCATGGGAGGCCCAATACACCTACAACGAGGACCTGCGTCCACAATACGTGATGGGCACCGGCCAAGCTACCGCTCAGAGCTTTGACGCAGCCAAGCTGCAAGCCCAGGCTCTGGCTCGCCAAGAGCTCGCCAGCAACATCGCTACCGACGCTACCGCCCTGGTATCAACATCAGTGGGCAACCAGCAGCTCGACCCAAAGCAAGCTGCCAGCGTAACCCAAGTAATCTCAGAAGGCAAGCAGCTGATCTCGCAGAGCCTCACAAACGTGCTCCCCATGGTTGAGGGCTATCGCACTCTCGACAATGGCAACACCGAGGTGATGGTACGCTATGCTGTAAACTCTCAGACATCAATCGACATCGCCCGCAAGATGCTCATGCAAGACTTGAGCCTTGACGAGGAAACACGTCAGAAAATAGCTGACGGCTTAGGTAAATAAAGAATCCGCATCGACCTATGAAGCTTAAGCTATCAGCGCTAAGTCTCGCGGTGGCCACTCTCGGCGCCGCGAGCGTCAGCGCTCAATCTCTCGACGACTTGAAGAACCAGTTCAAGGAATTCCAGCAGAAGGCTCAGGACGAATACGATGACTTCCGCCAGCGCGCCAACCAAGAGTACGCCGACTTTATGCGTCGCGCTTGGGCTCAGTATGAGCTGCTTGACCCGGTAGAGAAACCCCAAGATGACAGCGTTGAGCCTTTGGTGTACGAGGGAAACGCCGATGATGTCGAAATCGATGATGGTCTCTCGACCAACGCTTGCGTCAACTACCTGTCGCTCGACATGTATGCCCCCAAGCCAAAGCCCCAGCCGGTGCCAATCGCTCCGATCAAGGAATATCCTTGGCCCCAGCAGGCAAAGGTTGACTTTGACTACTACGGCACCACTTGCACTGTCAGATACGATGATGACCAAAAATTCCAGCTCACCAGCCTTGACAACGACCTGCTGGCCGACACTTGGCTGAAAATGTCGGGCAAGGAATATAACAACACCATCAACGACTTCCTCGGTCTGCGCAATTCGCTCAAACTCAACGATTGGGCATATTTCCAGATGCTATACAAATTCGCAAAGCAGGTGTATGGCGAGACAGCCGATGAGGCTACATTCTTGACAGCATATCTGTATGCGCAGTCAGGCTACAAGATGCGTCTGCTCCGTGCTGGCGACCATCTGGGTCTGCTCTACTCATCGGCTCAGACTATCTTCGGAAAGCCGCGTCTGAGAGAGGGCGAATATTGGTTCTACAGCATTGATGACAGTTTCCGTGGCATCGAGTACATGAATATGGAATTTCCCAATGAGCAGGCTCTTGAGCTGGCCCTTATTGAAGAGCCAAAACTCAGCCGCAATTTCAGCGATATGCGTACTATCCAATCCACTCGCTATCCCGAGATGAAGGTCGATGTGAATGTGGATAAGAATCTGATCGATTTCTTTAATGATTACCCATCATTCGCACTCAGTGATAACAATTTTACTCGTTGGGCATTCTATGCCAACACCCCGCTGGATTCTGAAGTAAAAAAGCTACTATATCCCCAATTGGCCCAAGCTATAGATGGGTGCACCCCGCGCAAGGCGGTAGCCAAGATCCTCAATTTCCTGCAGACTGGTTTGACATATAAATTAGATGAAGAAGTTTGGGGCTATGACCGTCCTTTCTTTGCCGAGGAAACTCTATTCTATCCCTATTGTGATTGCGAAGACAGGGCTATTCTCTTTAGCCACCTCGTGCGCGATTTGGTAAAACTCCCCGTAGTGCTTATTTACTATCCCGGCCACCTGGCTGCCGCGGTCGATTTTGGCGATGATGGCCCAGGCGACTATGTAACAGTAGGGGACCAGCGATATACTATCACTGATCCCACTTACAAGGGCGCACCAGTCGGCAGATCGATGTTTGCAGTATCTAAGGCAACAGCTCTGTTATTGGATTAAGTCGCGATAGATATCCAGAGCCGACTTGATCTCATCGGCAGTGGCAGTTTGGTTTATGACCGGCTGCCCAACATCCTTTAGCAATGTGAAAACGATATGCTCCGGCGTATCGTTTTTCTTGTCATGCGCCATCAGTTGCAGCAGTTGAGGATATTGCTCGCAGGTAATCTGGAAGTATCCGTAATGCTCCTTGATGTATTGGGCGAATTGATGCAGGGTGTCGGATGGGAAGCCAAGTTTCATGTGCGAGAGGATGAGCTCGACCACCATGCCCCAAGCCACGGCATAGCCGTGAGGGATGGGGGAGTGCTCAACATCCATGGCAAAGCTCTCAAAGGCGTGGCCCACGGTATGGCCCAGGTTGAGGGCCTTGCGGGCACCATTTTCGTGGGGGTCTGAGGCCACAACGGCTTGCTTGATGCCCACGCTCTTCTCAATCAGGTGGAGCAGCAGGTCGGGGGTTGCTGGCGGATTCTGGATATTGTAGCGCATCAGCTCGGCCAGGGTGGCTTTGTCGTCAAGCAGACCATGCTTGAGCATCTCGGCATAGCCAGATAGCATCTGCTGCATGGGCAGCGTGTTGAAGAATAGGGTAGAGATAATCACTGCTACGGCATCCTGGAATGCGCCGATCTCATTTTTCAGGCCATTGAAGTTGATGCCGGTCTTGCCGCCGACAGCTGCATCGACAGCGCCGAGCAGAGTGGTGGGCAGGTTGATAAAGCGCACTCCGCGCTTGAATGTAGCGGCGGCAAACCCTCCGAGGTCGGTAATCATGCCACCGCCGACATTGATAACCACCGACTTGCGCGTGGCTCCCTTGTCAGAGAGTTCTTTCCACACTTTTTGCAAGGCTTCGGGGCCCTTGTTGACATCACCAGCCAGCACGGTGATAATCTCGGCATTCTTTACTGCCTCTGACTGGCTTTGGAGGATGGGAAGCACGAATTTGGCTGTGTTTACGTCGACGATGACGTAGACTGAGGGTGTGCCAAGAGAGGCGACTAGATCGTCGATTGCCTCGATTACGAGATTGGTGTAGATTATTTCTTGTGCCATATTATAATTATTGAGAGGTAGTTATTTTCGAGGCCGCTCGAGATTATCGATATTATCGATATTATCGAAATTATCGAAATTATCGAAATTATCGAGGGCGGCTAACGCAGTGGAGCTCGAAGGGAATATGGGCTCGGTAGGAAAGTTATCTAAATAACAATTTTGGGAGGGAATTGGCACATTGCTCCATAGAATTGTAAACTATATCTGCTCCGGCAGCCCAGAGGGCCTCGATGGGGATGGGGCCGGTGGCGACAGCCACCGTAAAGGCGCCCGAGCGGGAGCCAGATTCGACGCCGAGAGGGGCATTCTCGAGCACCACCGACTGCCAAGGCTCGACGCCAGCCAGGGCCATGGCCCGCAGGTAGGGGTCGGGATGGGGCTTGCCCTGGGTGGTATTGGCGGCGGTGATGCGCATATCGGGCGCGAAAGCGCCGGGATAGTCGTGGTCGAGGCGCGAAATCAGGCTACTCTGACCCGAGCCGGTGACAAGCACCAGGCGCATATTATGCTCCTTAAACTCGCGCAGCAGCCGGTCGGCACCCGGCATGGGGTCGACTGGAGGCATGGCTTGGAAATTGCGGCTCTTGACGCCATATAGCTCCTTTGCCTCCTCGGGGGTGGCATCGCGGCCGTAGGTGCGCTGGAATAGGATATTGATGGTCGAGGCCCCGGTGCGCCCCTCGTACATGAAAAATTCATCCCTTACGGCTGGGATGCCGGCGCTGTCGGCCATGGCTTTCCAGGCATCGGCGTGGTGGGGCATGGAATCGTAGAGGGTACCATCCATGTCGATCAGAGCCGCCAGCGGCTCAAACCGCTGGTAGCCAGTGCGCCGCAGATAGCGGGTGATGGGATCCTCGCCTGGCTTTTCCTCGCCGCCAAACGGCGAGGCACAGTGGCGGGAGGGGATATTCTTATCTATGGACATCTCTCATTTTTAATTTTTCATTTTTCATTTTTCATTTTTCATTACTTGTGGCGGGAGAGGAGCTCGGATTCGAGGTCGGAGATGGAGCAGCCTCGCTCCTCGAGCAGGACAAGCAGGTGGTAAATCAGGTCGGAGGCCTCGTAGATGAAGTCATAGCGGCTGAAATCGGGGCGCACGGCCTCGATGACAGTCTCGACGGCCTCTTCGCCAACCTTTTGGGCGATTTTGTTGACGCCCTTGGTGTATAGCTTGGTGGTGTATGAGCCCTCGGGCATCTGCTCGTGGCGCTCTTTGACCACCTGCTGCAGCTGGCGGATAAAGCCCTCTGACTTTTTGCAAGCCGAGTCGAAGCAGCTGATGGCGCCGGTGTGGCATGTGGGCCCATGGGGGATGGCGCGGATCAGCAGGGTGTCGCGGTCGCAATCGGGGGTGATTGAGACCACATCGAGGTAGTTGCCGCTGGTTTCGCCTTTGGTCCAGAGGCATTGGCGGGTGCGGCTGTAAAATGTCACCTTGCCGGTCTGCTGGGTGGCGAGGAGAGCCTCGGCATTCATGTAGCCGAGCATTAATACACGCAAGGTGAGGTCATCTTGCACTATCACTGGGATCAGCCCATCGGGCTGCTTGGCGCTGTTGAGATCAGAAAATTGCAGCATATAATTTGAGATTAATTGTAATCGATATTATCGATAATATCGATAATATCGAGAGTATCGAAATTATCGAGATTATCGAGGGGTCGAGAATTATCGAGAGCTCTCGAGAATTGTCGAGAATTCTCGAGGTGGCTGACGCGGGGTGGGTGATTGGCACTGGGCTATCTGACAGGGATGCCCTGGGCGCGGAGGGCTGATTTGAGGGTGGGGATTGGCAGGGTGCCATAGTGAAATATGCTGGCGGCGAGGGCCGCATCGGCGCGGCCCAGGGTGAGCACGTCGGCGATGTGTTGGGCTGTGCCGGCTCCGCCGGAGGCGATGATGGGGATTGGCAGTTCGGCCAGGCGAGAGTATGTCTCGCAGGGATAGCCATTCTGGGTGCCGTCATGATTCATCGAGGTGAAGAGTATCTCGCCGGCCCCTCGGTCGCAAGCCTCGCGAGCCCAAGTGAACAGCTCGCGGTCGGATAGCTTATGGCCACCGTGGGTGGTGACGCGCCACTGGCCGTCGATGACCTTGGCATCGATGGCCACAACCACAAATTGGCGCCCATATTTGCGGGCAATCTGGTCAATCAGGCCTGGGTCGCGCACAGCCGCGCTGTTGATCGAAATCTTGTCGGCACCGGCGTCGAGCAGTCGGGCCGCATCATCAATCGATGATATGCCGCCGCCCACCGTAAAGGGGATGTTGATGCGCTGGGCTATGCGAGCCACCAGGTCGGCAAAGGTGCGCCGACCCTCGAGGGTGGCGCTGATGTCGAGGTAGACCAACTCGTCGGCACCCTCGGCGGCGTATTTGGCCCCGAGTTCGACCGGGTCGCCTACTTGCTTGAGCTGCAAAAAGTTGATACCCTTGACAGTCTGGCCCTCGCGTATATCGAGGCAGGGGATTATTCGTTTGGCTAACACAAATCTAATGAAAAATTAAAAATGAAAAGTGATTCTGCCCTCGTAGATGGCTTTGCCGATGATGACGGAGCGGAGGCCGGCGGAGGCGAGGGCATCGAGGTCGGCTTGCGAGGAGATGCCGCCGCTCACGGTGATATCGACCGAGGGGTATTTCTTTTGCAGCTCGGCGTAGAATTTCACATCGGGGCCGCAGAGCATGCCATCGACGGCTATGTCGGTGACGATGGCTTGCGACAGGCCCAAGCGCATGAAGCGCTGCAGCAGGTCGTCGAGGGTCGCGGCGCTCTTTTCGAGCCACCCCTTTACGGCAATCTGCCCCTCCTTGATGTCGGCGCCGAGGATGATGCGCTCGTCGCCGAACAGGCGCAGCCATTCCTCAAACATCTCGGGCTGTAGGGCGGCTACGCTGCCGCCGATGGCGCGCGAGGCGCCAGCCGAGAATACGCTGCGCAGCGAGTCGGTTGACTTGATGCCGCCGCCAAATTGCGGTTCGAGGCTTGTCTGCGAGGCTATGCGCTCGAGCACTGCCAGATTTTTGGGCTGCGATGCCTTAGCGCCGTCGAGGTCAACGATGTGTATGCGCCTCAGGCCCCAGTCCTCAAACTGCTTGGCAGCATCGAGGGGGTCGCGGTAATATGTCTTGGCTTTGTCGTAATCGCCCTGAGAGAGCCTCACGCAATGCCCATCAATAATATCAATAGCAGGAATAATCGTCATCGGGGTTTTTGGTTTTTGGTCTTTGGTTTTTGGACACAAATGATGTCGCCTTATGGTTTATGTCTTTATGGTTTTATGTCCTTATGGTTTTGTGGTATATGAGCCATTCATGGCTCAAACTAAAACTTTATGGTTAGGAAGTTGCGGAGCAACGTCTCGCCGATGGGACCGCTTTTTTCGGGATGGAATTGGACGCCGAAGAAGTTGCGGTGCTGGAGGGCGGCGCTGAATGGTGCCCCGTAGTCGGTGGTGGCGATGGTGTCGGGGCAGAGGGCCGCAGCAAACGAGTGCACATAGTAGAAATGCGCTCCCTCGGGTATGTCCTTGGCGATGGGCGGCTCAGGGAGGGTCCAGTTTACATTATCCCAACCCACATGGGGTATCTTGAGGCCCACTTCGGCCGCTGGCGACATAAACCTCACCTCAGTGGGGAATATGCCCATGCACTGAGCATCGCCCTCGGCGCTGCTCTTGCACATCAGCTGCAAGCCGATGCAGATACCCAAAGTGGGCTGGGTGAGGGTGGGAATGAGAGTGTCCAAGCCACGGGCGCGCAATTTCTCCATTGCCGATGAGGCCTCGCCCACGCCCGGCAGCACCACATGCGTGGCCTGCAGTATCTGTTGGTGGTCAGCGGTGACAATAATCTCAGCTCCCAATCTATTGAAAGCATTGATCACCGACCGCAAATTACCAGTATCATAATCAATTATAGCTACCATAGTAATTTTAATTTTAGGCATTGCTGATAGGGTAGGAATCCTAGGCAGCCTAGGATTCTTAGGGACCCCAGCCCTGTAGGAATCCTATGCAGCCTAGGAATCTTAGGGATTCCAGCCCTGTAGGAATCCTAGGCAGCTTAGGAATCCTACAGGGCTATAGCAGCCCTTTGCTGGAGGGTAATTCGTATTCAAATTTTTTGCGGGCGAGGGCCATGCGCAGAGCGCGGGCGTAGGCCTTGAAGATGGCCTCGGCCTTGTGGTGCTCATTTTCGCCCTTGGCGGAAATCTGTAGATTGCACTTCGAGGCGGCGCAGAGCGACATGAAGAAATGCCTCAGCATCTCGGTGGGGACATCGCCCACGTATTCGCGCTTAAACTCTGCATCCCACTCAAAATCAATGCGTCCGCCAAAGTCGAGCAGCACGATGGCAGCGCAGTCGTCCATAGGCAGGGCGAAGCCATAACGGCCGATGCCCACCTTGCTGCCGAGAGCCTTGTCGATGGCCTCGCCAAGCACGATGGCTACATCCTCCATGGTGTGATGCTCGTCGACCTCGAGGTCGCCCTTGGCTTTGATCGACAGGGCCACGCCGCCGTGGTGGGATATTTGCGAGAGCATGTGGTCGAGGAAATGCAGACCGGTTGAGATTTTCCAGTCGCCGTCGGCGCGGCCGTCGAGGTCGATTGATACCTCGATGTCGGTCTCGCGGGTGGTGCGCTTGACAGTGGCGCGGCGCTTGCCGATGCGCACAAAGTCGGCGGCTTCGAGCCAGGAATCGGTCACCAGGTCGACAGTGTCATCGAGGCCAGCGTCCTTGACGGCCTTTTGGCCGTCGTCAGGGGTCATTTCTCCGACCTCGGGGTTGCAGAGCATGATGCCACGGGCGCCGAGATTCTTGGCGAGCTGCATGTCGGTGATGCGGTCACCAATCACATAGCTGTTGGCCAAATCGTATTGGCCAGAGAGGTATTTGCCAAACATGCCGGTGCCGGGTTTGCGCGTGGGCGCATTCTCGTCGGGCATAGTGGGGTCGATAAGCTGGTCGTCAAATTCTACGCCCTCGCCGCGCAGGGTGCGCAGCATCAGGTCGTGGGGCCCTTGGAATGACTCCATGGGAAAGGCCGGGGTGCCCAGGCCGTCTTGATTGGTGGCGAGCACCAGCTCGTAATCGTCGAGGGCAGCCAGGGCCTTGAGGCCCGAGATGGCATCAGGCACAAAGGCAAATTTTTCGTAGCTATCTACTTGGTAATCAACGGGTGGCTCAACGAGGATGGTGCCATCGCGATCTATAAATAGGGCTGTTTTCATCTTGTTGGGGGTTATAGGGGAAGGAGGGGACGGGCGCCACACAGTGGCACCCCACAGTAGCCGCTATCCAGCAGGGGGCCGCAAAGCGGCCGGGGGGAGCTATCCAGGGATGGTGGATAGGATGGAGATTACTTTTTTGTTTTCGTGGGGGGTGCCGATGGTGATGCGCAGGCAGCCGTGGCAGAGGGGCATGCGCGAGCGGTCGCGCACGATTACGCCCTCATCGATCAGGCGGTCATAGATGGCATTGGGGTCGGTGACCTTGACGAGCAGGAAATTGGCATCCGAGGGATATACCTCCAGCACACAGGGCAGCGGCCTGATGGCCTCGGCCAGGCGGTCGCGCTCGGCCTTGATTTCTGCCACATGTGCGGCTTTGTCCTCTGAGTCAAGCAGGCGCGCTACCGTGTCTTGCACTATGGCACTGATATTGTAGGGATATTTGACGCGCCCAAACAGCTCCATTACCTGCTCGGCACCAAAGGCGAGGCCCAAGCGCAGGGCGGCCATGCCCCAAGCCTTGGAGAGGGTCTGCAGCACAATCAGATTGGGATGCTTGTCGAGCAGCGGCAGGATTGACCCCTGGTCAGAAAAATCGACATAAGCCTCATCGACAATCACCATGCCGTCGAATCGCTCAAGCAATTCTTCGATTTGGGCGATGGGGAAGGCGTTGGCGGTGGGATTGTTGGGCGAGCAGATCCACATTAGGCGCGTATTCTCGTCAGCGGCCTCGAGCAGACGGTCGACTGGCAGCGAGAAATCAGGATTCAATTCAACCTCACGCAGCTTGACATCATTGATGTCAGCGCCCACGCGGTACATGCCATAGCTCGGCGTGATTGCTACGGCATTGTCCTTGCCGGGACGGCAAAATATGCGATAGCACAGGTCGATAGCCTCGTCGCTGCCATTGCCGATAAATGTCTGTTGGGGCGTAACGCCCTTGAGTTGAGCGATTTGCTTTTTTAGGGCTTTTTGGCGCGGGTCAGGGTAACGGTTAACACCCGACGGGTAGGGGCTCTCGTTGGCATCGAGCCAAGTGTCGATTGCGCCGCCCTTGTAATCATCGCGGGCAGTCGAGTATGGGGCCAGAGCCCGTATATTGGGTCGCACCCAGGCCAGGGGCGTCTTTGGGTCTTTGGCCTTTGGTTTTTGGTCTTTGGGGGTCATTTGTTTTGGCGAATTTTAACAGCGTTGGCGTGGCCATCGAGGCCCTCGGCCATAGCCATAGTGATTATAGCCGATGAGAGCAGGTCGAGACCATCGGGAGTGAGTTCTTGGAATGTGATTTTGCGCATGAAGCTGTCGATATTGACGCCGCTGTAAGCGGTGGCCCAACCCGAGGTGGGAAGGGTGTGGTTGGTGCCAGAGGCATAGTCGCCAGCACTCTCGGGCGAGTAATGGCCGATAAACACGCTGCCAGCAGCAGTAATCTTCTCGGCGAGTTGCCAAGGGTCGCTCACACTGAGTATCAGATGCTCGGGGGCATAGACATTGGCAAATTCTACCATCTCACGTCGCTCGCGCAGCACGATGATGCGACTGATTTCTAAGGATTTCTCTACGATGGCCTTGCGCGAGAGGTTGGGTACTTGCTTTTTGATTTCATCGATGACGCGATTGGCGTAATCTTGGCTCTTGCACACCAGTAGGGCTTGGCTGTCAGGACCATGCTCGCATTGCGAGAGGAAGTCGGCCGCCACGAATGCCGGGTTGGCAGTGTCGTCGGCCAGCACCATCACCTCGCTCGGACCAGCTGGCATGTCAATGGCCACGCGGCTACTCAGTATCTCTTTGGCGCGGGTCACATAGCGGTTGCCCGGACCGAAAATCTTGTCAACTTTGGGTATCGATTCGGTGCCGAGAGCCATGGCGGCGATGGCTTGGGCTCCGCCCACGCTGTAGATGGCATCGATGCCGCATTTGTGTGCGCAATACAGGATCTCGGGGGCGATTACCCCCTCGCGATTGGTGGGGGTGCAAAGTACAATCTGCTTGCAGCCAGCCAATTTGGCTGGGATTGCGAGCATCAGCACTGTCGAGAATAGGGGTGCGCGACCACCGGGTATATAGAGCCCCACGCGCTGGATAGGTACCGGCCGCTGCAGGCATTTCACGCCGGGAGTAGTCTCAACCTCGACTTGCGCTGGCATCTGAGCGGCATGGAAGGCGCGGATGTTGCGCATAGCCAGGTCGATGGCGCTTTTCAGCTCTTTGGGGATTTCTCGCTCGGCGTGGCTGATCACGAGGGGCGAGACCTCAAGATGGTCAGGCTCAAAGCCATCGAGGGCCTTGCAGAGTTTGCGCAGGGCTGTGTCGCCCTCATGGGCGACTTGCGAAATGATTTGGTTGACGACATCGGTAACAGCGGTGTCCTCGGCGACGCATCGCTCGGCCAATGTGGGCCAATATTTGCGAGGCGGATCTATGTAGATTTGTGGCAGGGTCATGGTTAAGTCAAAAGTCAAGAGTCAAAAGTGGGTCGAGAATTCTCGAGAGGTCTCGAAAATTATCGAGAATTCTCGAAATTATCGATAGTATCGAAATTATCGAAAATATCGATAGTATCGAGATTATCGAGGGGGTGGGGGATTACCGGATCATATTCTCCAGGGCGAGGACCAGGATGCCCTCGGCACCAATGGATTTGAGCTGGTGCACAGTGTCCCAGAGGCGCTCCCTGGCGATGACGGCATGGATCGAGCACCAGCCCTCCTGGGCCAAGGGCAGCACTGTCGGGCTGCGCATTCCGGGCAGAATCTCGATGGCGCGCTCGAGCTGAGCCTTGGGCAGATTCATCAGCACATATTTCATGTCCTGGCTCTCGATAATCGACTTGAAGCGGAATGTGAGGCGAGCCAGCTCAGAGAGTTTTTCCTCTGACAGATGCTCGTTGGCGATGAGCACTGCCTGGGATTCAAATACCTTTTCAACCTCGACCAGGCCATTTGAGCGCAGTGTCGCGCCGGAGGATACAATGTCAAAAATAGCGTCGGCCATGCCAATCGAGGGAGCTATCTCGACCGAGCCCTCGATGCGGTGGATGTCGGCGCATATGCCTTTGTCGTTGAAAAATCGCTTGAGGATCACCGGATAAGATGTGGCAACTCGCTTGCCATTGAAATATTCGAGGCTGGGATATTCGTCAACCTTGGGTATAGCCAATGAGATGCGGCACTCGCCAAAGCCGAGGCCCATGACCTCGCGCACTGGCTGTTCTTTTTCGGCCACTTCGTTTTGGCCCACTATTCCGAGGTCGGCGACACCCATAGCCACAGCTTGGGGTATGTCGTCATCGCGGAGGTACAGCACCTCCATCGGGAAACCGTCGGCTTGGGTGATAAGTTTGCGCTTGCTGTCGGCGACGGTGATGCCGGCGTTGGCGAGGAGCTCGATGCTCTGTTCGTTCAGGCGTCCTTTGGCCTGGATTGCAATTTTCAACATGATATTTAAGTCAAAAGTCAAAAGTCAAAAGTCAAACAAAAAACCCATCCTGTCAGGGATGGGTTCAGAATATCGTGGAGAAATATTGGCTGATAGCCGCGCACGCATCTGCTGCCGTCCCCTCAAGTGGTAGGATGGTAGTGGTGATGGTGGTGGAGATGGCTGTTGTTGCTCATATTTGTCAGTTTTACGGCGCAAATTTACGAATTTTCTTTCAATTAACAACCATTTATGTAAAAAAGTTTAATCCG
>JAJBUH010000145.1:0-3460 GCA_020860445.1 Bacteroidales bacterium
GTATAGTAGGTAGGGTTTGCGTTGCTGTTTGAAATTCTCTACATCGTCGGCCCAGGTGGCTTTGATTTCGGCGGCGGTGCGGCCATCGATGATCATCTGGCGGATGTCGCCACGGCCTATCAGCTTCTCAAAAAACGAGGTGAAGAATTTTTCGCCTTTCACATCATTGTATGCGTCAATCAGATAGGTGAGGTCGAGGCCGCGCTCGATGATTTCGTCATCGTCCATCGCGCTCAGGTCCACGCCGTGGCACAGATTGCCGAGCTGCGGCGGATTGGTGGCTCCGGGTCGGCTCTCGGGGGTGAAGTCAAACGAGCGATTCTTCATCTTGGGATGGCCATAGATCTGGAATGGCTTGTCGGTGCCTCGGCCCAGGCTCACGGGGGTAGCCTCGAAATAGCAGAGCGAGGGGTAGAGGTATATCGATTTCATATTGGGCAGGTTGGGCGATGGAGGCACGGGCAGCTCGTAGCGGGTCGAGTGGGTATAATTGGCGCAAGGCACCACGTGCAAGTCGGCCGTCTTGCCCGAGGGGAGCCAGCCCTCGCCATTGGCCATCAGCATCATTTCGCCGAGGGTCAGGCCGTGCACCACGGGTATGGGCAGACGGCCCACGCCCGAGGCGTACTGCATGTCGAGGATAGGGCCGTCGACATACATGCCGTTGGGGTTGGGGCGGTCGAGCACCCAGAAATCCTGGCCGCGCTCGGCGGCAGCGTCCATCAGCTCGAGCATGGTGCAATAATAGGTGTAGAATCTCAGGCCTACGTCCTGTATGTCGTTGACAATAGCGTCGATTGAGTCAAGAGTTTCGTTCATGGCCTTGCGGTGCCCGGGGCCGTAAAGCGATACGATGGGCAGCCCGGTAGCGGGGTCGATGCTGCTGGATACGTGCTCGCCGGCATCGGCGTTGCCGCGAAATCCGTGTTCGGGCGAGAACACTACCTTGACATCGACTCCGGCCTCGCGCAGCGCGTCGAGTGTGTGGCGTCCGTCGGGGAGGATGCCGGTGTGGTTGGAGAATAGGGCAACTCTCTTGCCTTGCAGGTTGGGAGCGTAGAGGTCAACACGTTCGGCCCCGACCATCAGAGCGGTGTCGGGCACCTCGTCGGCATTGGCGCCTTGCTGGGCGCCTGACTTGCCGCTGCATGACATCGCTGCGGCCATTAGACCAGTGAAAAATAGAAATCTGACAATATTCATAAGAATAGATTTAATATTTACGCAATTGCAGTGCAAAGATACGTAGTTAATTCTAAAAAATATGTTAAATGTTGCGTAAGTTCACAAAATTTCCCATTTTTCCTATTGTAGTTTTAAAAAAAGTACCTAACTTTGCACCGTCGATGACCGAAAGGGCATCGAGACAATGGAAAAAGGGGCACTAGCTCATCTGGCTAGAGCGCGACACTGGCAGTGTCGAGGTGAGCGGTTCGAGTCCGCTGTGCTCCACCAAAATTCACCAGGCAGGTCGCTGATTCACCCAGCGACCTGTTTTGTTATCAACCTCCTACTAAAGAATAAACATAAATTCAATCTAACTAATGAATCGGAACCACAGATTTACACAGATTCTCACAGATTTCCAAGAGGGGAATCTGTGAGAATCTGTGTAAATCTGTGGTTCTAAACAATAATGGTTGTTATGGAAAAGATGCTGATTATTGTGGATCCGCAGATGGATTTCATTGAGGGAGGCTCCCTGCCGGTGCCGGGCGCCCAACAGGCCATGAACGCCCTGGCACAATACCTGCTCGAGAATGGCCATCAGTACGCTTGCAAAGTCGTGACATGCGACTGGCATCCGCATGACCACAGATCTTTCCAAGCCCAAGGCGGTGGCTGGCCCTTGCATTGCGTGCAGCACACCGTGGGCGCGGCCGTATATCCCCCGATCGCCGATGCCCTCTACGCCTCTGACGGTCCGGTCGAGATCCTCACCAAGGGCAATGAGCAGGGCAGGGAGGAATACTCGATATTCCAAAACGCCGCCTCGGCCCGGCGCATCGATGAACTGGTAAAGAAATTCAAGATTGACTACATAGAGATATGCGGCCTGGCTGGCGATGTGTGCGTGCTCAACACCTACGACGACGCTTGCCGCATCTATGGCAAGCAGCATGTGGGCGTGCTGCAAGAGTTTTCTCCCTCGCTCGACGGCGGGGCCAAATTGTCATCAAAACTGCAAGAGAAATGAAACCCATCATCACACATTTCACCGACGACGACCTGTACAAATTCACAATGTGCTGCGCCGTGATCGACAACTTCCCGCGCGCCCAGGTGAAATACGCCTTTACCGACCGTAACAACCTGTGCTACCCCCAGGGATTCGCCAAGGCTCTGCAAGAGCAAATCGATTCGCTCCAGGACCTGCGCATCACTCCTGAGGAGATTGCCTTTATGCGTCGCTGCTGCTCGTACCTGCCATCGTGGATGGGCACGTATCTGCAGGGATTCCGCTATGACAGCCGTTGGGTCAAGATTGAGCAGGATGCCTCGGGCCATCTGAGCATCGGCTTTGAGGGGAACTGGGGCGACACCATTATGTTGGAAGTCAAGGTGTTGGCTATAATTTCAGAACTCTATTACCGCATCACCGGCCAGCTCGATAGGGTGGACTATGATGATTTCTACCATCGGTCGTACAAGAAAGGCGAACGCCTGCTCGGGGCCGGATGCACATTCAGCGACTTTGGCACTCGGAGGCGCGCATCGTTCGAGGCCGAGGATGTGCTGGTGCAAGCCATGAAGGATTGCAACGATTCACGCCAGTGGCCCGGGCGCTTCTCGGGTACCAGCAATGTGTACCTCGCCATGAAGCACGATGTAAAGCCCATCGGCACGATGGCCCACGAGTTTGTGGCTGCCATCGGGGGCATGTACGGCCCGCAGATGGCCAACCACATAGCCATGGACCTGTGGCGCCATACCTATCGCGGCGCCCTCGGCACATTCTTGTATGATACTTATGGTTGGAAGATTTTCAGCCTCAATTTCTCGGAGGACTTTGCCAACCTGTTCAAGGGGCTGCGCATCGACAGCGGCGACAATCATGAGCAGCTGATGAAGATTGTCGACAAGTATCGCTCGCTTGGCATCGACCCGCTCACCAAGCAGGTGATATTCAGCAACGGGCTCAACACCGACGATGCCCTTGAAATTCAGAGCTATGCGCCCAAGTATTGCCAGCCGTCGTATGGCATCGGCACTCATTTCACCAACGATTTCCCGGGCATCAAGCCGATGAATATAGTGATCAAGCTGATAGCGGCCAAGATTACCGAATCGTGGACATTCTACAATGCCACTTGCAAGCTCAGCGAGGACGAGGGCAAGCACACTGGCGACTCGGCTGTGGTGCGCCGATTCATGGAGGCGCTGCACCTATCAGATTAGGATTCCTAGGCAGCCTAGGAGTCCTAATCAGCCCAATGGCAATAGGATTCCTAGGCAGCCT
>JAJBUH010000145.1:3560-16092 GCA_020860445.1 Bacteroidales bacterium
AGGATTCCTAATCAGCCTAATGGCAATAGGATTCCTAGGCAGCCTAGGATTCCTAATCAGCCTAATGGCAATAGGATTCCTAGGCAGCCTAGGATTCCTACTCTGATAGCTATAGCGTGGCGTCAAGCCACGCTTTTTTTCTGCCAAAAATTATTTTATAAATAGGTATAGGAATTCAGAAATAATTTGTACCTTTGCGGCAAATTTGCAAAGAAAGGAAAAAGTCATGTTTGTCACTCTTGTTGCGCTGTTTGCGCTCGGGTACCTTGCCATTGCCCTTGAGCATCCTATCAAAATTGACAAGTCGGCCAGCGCCTTGCTGCTGGGCATGGCCATGTGGGTGGTTTATGCCCTGGGTGCGGCCTCGATTTTGCCGTCGGTCAACCCTGACGGCTTGGCCAACTTCGTCGCCGAGCATGGGCTCGACGGCGAACCTATTCATCATCAATGTCTGCAGTACATCCTCAACATCGACATCGTTGAGCATCTGGGCGACATCACCCAGACTCTGTTCTTCTTGATCGGAGCCATGACGATAGTCGAACTGATAGATGTGCATGAGGGTTTCTCTGTGCTTACCGACCATATCACCACGCGCAAAAAGCGCGCCCTGCTGGTGGTGATCTGCATGGTTACCTTTATCCTCTCGGCTGTGCTCGACAACCTCACCACCACCATCGTGATGCTGATGCTGCTGCGCAAGTTGGTGGCCGACAAGGAAGAGCGCTGGATCTTTGCCGGCATGATTGTCATCGCCGCCAACACCGGTGGCGCTTGGTCGCCCATTGGCGATGTCACCACTATCATGCTGTGGGTCAAGGGCAATGTCACCACCGAGGCCCTGATCAGCTATGTGCTGCTGCCCAGCTTGGCAGCCCTGTTTGTGCCTCTGGCCATAGTGCTGCCGCGCCTCAAAGGCGACCTGCCCCCGATTGAGCATACCCAGCAGCGCAACTCAGAGACAACGCTTGGCGAACGCAAACTGATACTCGGTCTCGGCGTGGCCGGATTGCTGTTTGTGCCTATATTCAAGAGTTTCACCCATCTGCCGCCGTTTGTGGGCATCTTGCTGTCGCTCGGCGTGTTGTGGGTATTCACCGAGGTATTCTATAATCGCAAGAAACTGGAAAAGAGCAAGGAGCATCGCCTGGCCAAGGTGATTTCGCGCATCGACATGAGCACGATCCTATTCTTCTTTGGCATCCTGATGGCTGTGGCCGTGCTGCAGAGCACGGGCATCCTCGCTGCCGCAGCCAACTGGCTCGACCAGGCTGTGCACAATGTGTATGTGATCAACTCGATCTTGGGTGTGATGTCGTCGATTGTCGACAATGTGCCACTCGTGGCTGCCGCCATGGGCATGTATCCGGTGGAGCCAGTCACTGCTACCGGCTATGCCGCCAACTTTATGGTTGATGGCGTGTTCTGGGAGTTCCTGAGCTACTGCGCTGGCGTGGGCGGTTCGATTCTGATCATCGGTTCGGCTGCCGGCGTGATCGCTATGGGCATCGAGAAGATACCTTTTGGCTGGTTACCTTAAGAAATTCTCGCTCTTGGCCCTGCTGGGCTATGCCGCTGGCGCCCTGGTCTACATCGGCGAGTGCACCTTGCTGAAATAGCCACCACAAGCGGGGCGTAAACGCCCCTATGCCATAAAACCATAAGGACCTAAAACCATAAGGGCAATTTGCGGCGCAAGCGCCTTTGCCCCATAAAGCCATAAGGGCATAAAGCCATAAGGATATAAAATCTTGTGGTTTTATGCCCTTATGGTTTTATGGTGCTATGGGCGTTTAGCCCCGCTTTTATCTTAAATTTGATGGTGTTATAGAAATATTTTTGTCAAAAATAGAGAGAAATTGGGAGAATAGTGCTAACTTTGCGCATAAGATTCAATACGTACCTCATCGATGAACTATAGCATACTCGATCTATTAAGCCTCCTGGGAGCAGTCGGACTGTTTCTCTATGGCATGAAGGTGATGAGCGAAGGCCTACAGAAAGTGGCAGGCGACCGTCTGCGCAACATTCTGTCGGCTATGACGCGCAACAGATTTTCTGGTCTTATGACCGGTTTTGGCATCACAGCCCTAATCCAGAGCTCGTCGGCCTCGACAGTGATGGTAGTCAGCTTTGTGAATGCCGGTCTTATGACATTGGCGCAGTCAATGGCGGTAATCATGGGTGCAAACGTCGGTACGACGTTCACGGCCTGGGTTATCGCTCTTTTTGGCTTTAAGGTCAACGTGTCGTTGTTTGTGCTGCCACTGATCGGCCTGTCGGTGCCGCTGCTGTTTGCCAAGAAGGGCAAGACCAAGAGCATCGGTGAGTTTATCATTGGTTTCTCGTTCCTCTTCATGGGCTTGGGCATGATCAGCCTCTATGTGCCCGACTTGCAGAGCAATCCCGAGATATTCGCCTATCTGCGCCAGTATGCTTCGATGGGCATTGGCTCGATTGTGATATTCTTGCTGGTGGGCCTTATCATCACCGTCATCATCCAGAGCTCGGCAGCGACATTCGCCATCGTGCTGATTATGTGCTCAAAGGGCTGGATAACCTTTGACCTCGCTTGCGCCGTGGTGCTCGGCAGTAACATCGGTACCACCATCACCCCGTTGCTCGCATCAATGAGTGGTAATGTTGCGGCAAAGCGCACCGCTATGGGCCACTTGCTGTTCAACCTGCTGGGTACCATCTGGTGCGTGGCAGTGTTTATCCCCTTTGCCAACTTCAACTCTTGGCTCACCGAGGCCATCGGCCAAGGCGACCCCAACGCCCTGTACCAATTCGTAACCGACCTCGAGAAGACTGCCCCAGAGATTTACAATCACCTGTTTGACGACTCCCTCCCCGCTGGCCACGATGCTGTCAAGCAGCTCGGCGAGATGCAGAGCAGCGTATCGTTTGGCTTGTCAATCTTCCACACCACGTTCAATATCGTGAATGTGCTGATTATGATATGGTTCTGCAACCTGTATGTCAAGATTGTCGAGAAGCTTGTCCCCGCCAAGCACAAAGAGGGCGAGGAGGAGTTCACCCTCAAATATATCTCATCGGGTATGCTCAGCGCATCCGAACTCAACATCGCCCAAGCCGAAAAGGAGATTGGCGTGTATGCCGAGCGTGTGAGTCGCATGATCAAGATGGGCCAGGAATTGGTGCATACCAAGGAGGACAGCGAGGACTTCTCGCAGCTCTTGTCGCGCATCGAGAAGTATGAGGACATCAGCGACCGCATGGAGCTTGAGATTGCCAACTACCTCAATCGCGTGGCCCAGGGTCGCCTCTCTGACGAAGGCAAGCTGCGCGTGGCTGGCATGCTCACCATAATCAGCGAAATCGAGAGCATAGCCGACTGCTGCTATGGCATCGGCAAGATCTTGACGCGCAAGATTCAGAGCAATGTGGTGTTCAACGAGGAGATTTACACCAACCTCGATGTGCTGTTCAAGTACGTAGAGCAGGCTGCCGACATGATGGTGCAGATGCTGCTCGATGTGGAGAATGTGCAAGAGCGCGCCCTCATCTCGAGCTACAACAAGGAGCGCGAGATCAACAATCTGCGCAACCAGTACCGCGCCGCCAACGTGCCTAACATCAACGACCAGCACTATGAATATCAGGCTGGTATCTACTATATGGACCTCGTGAGCGACCTTGAGAAGACTGGCGACTACATCATCAACGTTGTCGACACCATCAAGGACCAATTCCACGTCAAACGGTAGGATGTACAGGCATCTCAAAAGAATCAGAGTGATAGGGTCGGTAGTGTTTTTGGCACTGCTGACCTACACTATTATTGATGCCTCGTTTGCGCTGACGCGCATCGGCCAGATTGTGCTGAAGACCCAGCTGGTGCCATCCATCCTGGCTGGCGCGGCTATCTGGCTGGTGCTGTGGCTGTTGATTACTCTGACTTTTGGCCGCGTCTACTGCTCATCGGTGTGCCCCTTGGGCACGCTGCAGGATGCCGCGGCTCGCTGCGGAGTGTGGTGCCGCAAAGGCACACGCAAATACTACCGCTATGCGGCGCCGCTCAACGCTCTGCGCATACCCATACCGATTGCCGTGGGCGCGTGCCTGCTGTTTGGTTTCACATTTGTGGTCACGCTCACCGACCCGTTCACGCTCTACAGTCGCATTGTGATAGCCGTAGCCAAGCCTATGGCCATTGGCTTGGGCAGCCTCGGGGCCGCTTGCATTGTGCTGGCGGCTGTGGGCCTGGTGGCGTGGAAGCGCGGGCGCCTGCTGTGCAACACTGTCTGTCCGCTTGGCGGCATGTTGGCGCTGATCAGCCGCGTGCCGGTGTACCGCATCGACATCAACACCGACAAGTGCATCCATTGCGGCAAGTGCGAGGATGTGTGCAAGTCGGAATGTATCGATCTGCGCGGCGGCTGCGTGGTCGACAACACGCGCTGCGTGATGTGCATGAATTGCACTGCCGTCTGCCCCAACGATGCCATCACGCTGCGACGCGGCAAATACCGTCTCTCAACCCCGATGATGCTTGCCACCGGCAATCAAGCCCAATGCCAAATGAAAAATGAGGTGCCGACCCCGACCGCTGTCGATCACCTTGATTCCCCCTCCGTTCCTTCAGCTCACTCGAGCGGCCACGATTCCCACGATAATCACGAGCGGCCACGAAATATTACTACCCACCCATCATGAAACAATACCTCGATTTGCTCCAGCATATTCTACGCGACGGTGTCGACAAGGCTGACCGCACCGGCACCGGCACCCGCTCTGTATTTGGCTATCAGATGCGTTTTGACCTCAGCAAGGGATTTCCATTGCTGACTACCAAGAAATTGCATCTCAAATCCATCATCTATGAGCTGCTGTGGTTTTTGCGCGGCGATACCAATGTGCATTACCTGCAGGAGCATGGCGTGCGCATTTGGAATGAGTGGGCTGGGCCCGATGGCGACCTGGGGCCCATCTACGGCTATCAGTGGCGCTCATGGCCTGACTACAATGGCGGCCATATCGACCAGATATCCGAGGTGATACGCCAAATCAAGGAGAGTCCTGATTCGCGCCGCATCATCGTCAGTGCCTGGAATGTCGGCGACCTGGATGCCATGCATCTGCCACCGTGCCATCTGCTATTCCAATTCTATGTGGCTCAGGGCAAACTCAGCTTGCAGCTCTATCAGCGCAGCGCCGACACATTTCTCGGCGTGCCGTTCAACATCGCCTCTTATGCCTTGCTATTGATGATGGTGGCCCAGGTCACGGGCCTTGAGCCAGGCGAGTTTATCCACACCACTGGCGACACCCATCTCTACCTTAATCATATCCCTCAGGCCGAGTTGCAGCTGACCCGCGAACCTCGCCCCCTGCCTCGCATGCTCATCAACCCCGAGGTCAAGAGTATCTTCGACTTCAAATACGAGGATTTCCAGCTCGTCGATTACGACCCCCATCCCCACATCCCCGCCACCGTCTCAGTCTGACACGGGTTGCGCTTTAGTAATTTTGTAGCTGTAAATCCAGATTACACTACCGTATGAAGATAATTGCTGCGATAACAAAGGATAGGGCGCTGGGGCGCGGTGGGGATATGCTGTATCATATCTCTGAGGATTTGAAGCGGTTTAAGTCTCTGACGATGGGGCATCCCATAGTGATGGGGCGCAAGACGTTTGAATCTTTTCCTAAGGGACCGTTGCCGGGGCGGCGCAATTTGGTGATTACTCGTAATGCTGGGTGTCAGCGCGAGGGGATTGAGGTTTATCCGTCGCTTGAGGCGGCTCTCGCCGCCTGCGGCGAAGCCGAGCCATACATCATCGGCGGCGGCGAAATCTATGCCCAGGCTCTCCCTCTCGCCTCTGAGCTCGAGATTACCGAAATCGACGCCGTCGCCCCAGATGCGGACACTTTCTTCCCCGCCATCTCCCCCTCCTCCTGGACCCAAGCAGAAGTCGGCCCCTGGCTCTCCACCCACTCCGGCCTCCGCTACCGCTTCGTCACGTACCAGCGCAAGTTTTATTCCGAACCCTGTTCTGTTGCCTTTAACTGACGATTCTATGCAATTTGGTGGGGTCTACTGCATAAAAATCCCCTTTTTTGTGCAGTAGACCTTGGTTTTTTTACATAAAAAATCGCTATCTTTGCAGTGTCAAAAAAGAATTATTATGAGAGAACAAATATTACTCCAACGTGAAGAACGTGACCGTTTGTTAGGGCGCTCTTACATTAACCGGGACGTGGCTTTGAATTTAAAGGAATCTTTAGACTCAAAATTTATCAAGTTGATTACAGGTCCTCGAAGAGCTGGAAAGTCTACTTTAGCCCTTCTTATGGTTAAAGATAAGAAATTCGCTTATCTTAATTTCGACAATCAGTCTTTATTGGAAAAATGGGACGAGGATTTGGTTTTAACTTTACTTGAAGAAGTGTACCCTAAATTTCAGTATCTCCTTTTGGATGAAGCTCAAAATCTTCCAAATTGGAATATGTGGGTTAGTAAACTCTATCGAAATGGATACAATTTAATAGTCACAGGAAGTAATGCAAAGATGCTCTCTAATGAAATGGCCACTGCGCTTACGGGGCGTTTCATTCAGATTGAGCTTTTGCCTTTTAGTTTGGGGGAAACCATAATGTGGGAAAGCATTGATTCTGAAATGACTCCTACTCAGATTAAAGCTATTGAGGAGGAATATCTGTATGAAGGTGGTTTTCCTGAAGCAATTCAAGCCCGCCAAGTGGCAAAGAATTATCTTAACACCCTATTCGACTCTATTATTCTAAAGGATATAGCCAAACGATACAAGATTCGTAATATCCACGACCTTTATGATGTGGCAGAATATTTGCTTTCAAATTTCTGCAATTTGTTCACCTACTCTCAGCTGACTGAGACCTTAGGTCAGAGGAGCGTGAACACCACGAAGAAATTTTGTGATTACTTGCATGAACCCTATCTCTTCTTTTACCTTCCACGCTACAATAACAAGTTGCAGCTAATGAAAAAGGCCCCACAAAAGGTGTATGTGGTAGATAATGGATTTGTGCAGTCTTCTGCTTTTAATCTCAGTGAGAATCTTGGTCGCCTTTTGGAGAATCAGGTTTTTATTGAACTCCTTCGCCGAGGTTATGACACAGAAAGGACTATTTTCTATTATCGAACCGCAAATGACAAGGAAGTAGATTTCGTATTGCGTACAGGCCATCAGGTTGAGAGCCTTGTGCAAGTTTGTTATGATATCTCAAACCCCAAAACCCTAAAACGCGAGATTAATGCCTTAGCAGAAGCCTCTAAAGAATTACGATGTGAAAATTTATATCTCATCACCAATTCTCATGATGAGATTCTCCAAGAATCTGATCGCACAATCCAAATTCAATCCATAGCTACCTTCAACCATCTTTCCGAAAAATTCCCTTTTTGAGGAGCCATTGAGTTCCTCAAAAAGGGAATTTTTCGGAAATTGTTCCGTCAAAAGTACAAGTTAGAATACGATTTGGAGGCGGGTTTGGAAGATGTTGATGGTGGTTGTGGGGAGGGAGGTGGCACCCCAGCGGTGGGCGTAGACGTAGTTGAGGCGCAGGAGGATGTATTTGTTGACGTAGTAGGTGGCAGTGGCCGAGATGGTGTTGACACGGCCGCCGTAGACGCCGGTGACGACGGAGCGCCACACTTGGCGAGTGATGAAGCCGTATTAGTGCACAAAAAAGATTAGGCTTTGGCGTGATTTTATTTTGTTAAGGATTTGAAGAGTAGTCGTTTTGGCGTTAACCTCTCAGGCACCTATCGCAAGGTAAAGGCTCCTCTCATGAATGACGAATCCCAGACCGAGGGTACCTTGATGAGACTTCTACTTGGTTTACTCGCCCTACGGTGCCAGTCACATATTCCTCAGGCAACTATGGCGAGGTGGATGGCAATCTGGTTATTACTCGCAATGCGGGTTATCAGCGCGAGGGGATTGGGGTCTATCCGTCGCTTGAGTCGGCTTTCAGGATTGTTCTTTCAAAGGTACAAAATCGTAAATTGTTCCGAGTAAGGTACAAAATCAGAAATTGTTCTGACAAAAGTTTTTTATTGGACTTTGCTCTTTTGTCTGAACAATTTTGTATCTTTGCATAAAATTTTGATGATATGGAAATTCTGACGCGTATATATAAAAAACTGCTCTCCAACACTGACCTCCGTATCCTGAGATGCCTGTATTATGAGATTGACTGGAGTCAACCTTTGATAGGAATTAAGGGGCAACGCGGAGTGGGCAAGACCACCATGATGCTGCAGCGTATAAAGGCTGTTGATCCAACGGGAGAAAAATCATTTTATGCCTCTCTCGACAATATATGGTTTGCTGAGCATTCTCTATTAGAGTTGGCCGAATATTTGGTCAACCAAGGAGTGGAGTATGTCTATTTGGATGAAGTGCATCGTATGCCCGGGTGGGAGCGACAGATAAAGAATCTCTTCGATTCCTATCCAGAGTTGCATGTAGTGTTCACAAGTTCATCGCTGCTCATAATTGATCACTCTGTAGGGGACCTATCTCGCAGGGCCTCCTTGCACACTTTGCCTGGGCTTTCTTTCAGAGAGTTTCTAATGTTTGAGGGGCATGAGGGCCTGCAAAAATTATCACTTTCTGACATATTGTATTCCCATGAAACGATAGCGTCTTCAATATCAGCCAAAATGGATGTGCTCCCCTTGTTTCATCGTTATATGGAGAAGGGTTACTACCCCTTCTACAAGTCTATGGGAAAGACTGAGTATTATAATCGCTTAGTACAAATGGTTACGACAGTGATTGAATCAGACATTCCTGCCGTAGAGACCAAGATAGACTATGAGACATTGATCAAGGCAAAGCGTCTCGTGTCTATCATTTCGGCCTCGTTGCCTTATATTCCTAATATGAGCACTCTGGCGGGGGTAATGGGCACCAATCGTAGCCAAATCCTAAAATTGGTTGATTTGTTAGATAGGGCTGGGGTTATTCGTCAGTTGTTTATAGCAACAAAAAGCCCTAAAAGTCTGGCCAAACCAAATAAGATATTGCTCAACAATTCTTCCCTCATGTATGCCTTAGATGTGCCGCAGATTGGAGCCGTACGCGAGAGTACTTTCTCTTCTCTTGTGGGAGTGGACCATCAAGTGGGGTTTGCAAAGGACGGAGATTTCATGGTCGATGGCAGATATCTATTTGAAGTTGGAGGCAAGGGGAAAGGTTTTGCCCAAATTCGGAATATTCCAGACAGTTTTGTCGTGGCGGATGACATAGAATTTGGGTTTGGCAATAAGATTCCCCTTTGGCTTTTCGGATTTTTATATTGAGTTAGAATACGATTTGGAGGCGGGTTTGGAAGATGTTGATGGTGGTTGTGGGGAGGGAGGTTGCGCCCCAGCGGTGGGCGTAGACGTAGTTGAGGCGGACGAGGATATATTTGTTGACGTAGTAGGTGGCGGTGGCCGAGATGGTGTTGACGCGGCCGCCGTAGACGCCGGTGACGATTGCGCCATCTTCGCCCAATTGCTGCGCGTGGCGATCGTTGAGGCAGGTATAGTTGTACATGCCAGTGATTTCAAATGACCCGGCTGCTGGAGCGGCTATTCCGCCATCGGCCCAAGCATAGCGGTAATGGTCGCCGCGCACCAAACCGCGCACCTGCACGTAGCCGCCTTGGCCAGTGAAATTGTGCATATCCTCCTTCATATTCACGCGGTTGTAGAAATACTGCGCCTCGATGGCCACAGGGCCGCGAGCCAAGAGCAGCTCCGGGGTGAATTTCCACATATTGCGGGTATGGGTCAGTTCGGCCTCAGCCGCTACCACCTTCACCACACGCGTGGGGAAGATGCCAGCCATTGTGAATCCGGCTTGAGGCATATCGTCGTCATGGCTCTGAGGGGTGGTAAAAGCGCCAGATATGCCAAGTTGGAAGAAAGTGCCATCATCGGTGATCACTGGGCGCCATACCTGGCGAGTGATGAAGCCGTAGCCCTCGCGGTCGAGTTCGTCGGGGGTCTTTTTGATCGAGTTTGGTTCGCCGTGGGCTGAGAATGTGGCCAGATACCTGGGGGAGTTGTATTCGCCCATGATGCCGAGTTGGCGCGAAGCGTTGAAGACGGTGTTGCTGAGCGGCTCGTCAAAACTCGCCTTCATGGATGAGCTCGTTGCCGACTGGAGCCCGTACTGGTGCACAAAATTGCCTATCCTCAGAAAATATCGGGGATTGGGATTATACTGGATATAGATATCCTTGAGGCCAAGCTTTTGCATGGCATAGCCGATGTCGATTTTGGCGTTCCATCTGCCATAGAGGGCCTTTACGCCCATGCGCACATCGGGGACAGCCACGCCATTGTCAAACATTTCGTGGCCTTGTCCGGCATACAGGGCGCCATCGATGAAGATGCGCCCGGTGGGCGTAATCTTGATTTGCGGCTCATCGCTCTGCGCCACAGCGCCGCAAGCGACAGCCATCACCAATATCAGGAGAGAGATGCGTCTATTCAACATAGCTTGAAATGGTTATTATACACGTCTATTTAATAATAACCCACCTCGCCCTTTTTGGTTCATTCAGGAAAAAGTCGTATATTTGCACGTCAATGAATGAAGCATGAAACAGTTACCTTACGGCATAGATAATTTTGAGTACATCCGGCGCAAAGACATGTACTATGTGGACAAGACAATGTACTTGCCCTTGATCGAGCGTCAATGCAACAATCTGCTGCTAATTCGGCCGCGCCGATTTGGCAAGAGCCTATTTGTGAACATGCTGACCGCCTACTACGATGTGGCTCGCAAAGACGATTTCCAAGCGCTGTTTGGCGACCTTTGGATAGGGCAGTATCCCACCCCCGAGGCCAACTCTTTCCAAATAATGCGCTTTGATTTTTCTAAAGCCGGTTCTTCGATAGATACTTTGGAATCCGACTTTAATCTGTATTGCTGTCGCGAGCTTGACAGTTTCATCACCAAGTATGCTCAGTCGTATCCTCCCTTTTTGGTGGATAGCATCCTGGCATCAAAAAGCGCAAAAGACAAGCTGAATGCCATCACCATTGCTGCGCGCGATTATCGCCTGAGCCTGTATCTGATTATTGACGAATACGATAATTTCACCAACAACATCCTGTCAGTCAAAGGAAAAGAGAAGTTTCAGGAAGTGACCCACGCGGATGGTTTCTATCGTGAATTTTTCAAGCTCTTCAAAGGCTCTTTTGAAAGAATCTTCCTCTTGGGCGTATCCCCAATTACTCTCGATGAACTTACCAGCGGCTTTAATATCGATTGGAATATCTCTGGTAATCCAAAATTTAACTCTATGCTCGGTTTTGAGGAGAGAGAAGTAAGAGAGATGGTGGCTTACTACAAAAGAGAAGCCAATATACCAGGCGAGATCGATGATATCATCAAGCAGATGAAACCCTGGTATGATAACTATTGCTTCTCTGAGAAGGCTTATGGGCGAGAGACAGTATATAATTGTGACATGGTGATATACTATCTTCTCCCTCTTATACTCCAGGGTATGCCTCCGGTGGAAATGGTGGATAAGAATATCCGCACAGATTTCTCTAAGCTACAAATGCTTGTTGATATAGATCATGGCCAGGAAAGAGAAATACGTTTGAAAGCTATAGAAGAGATAGCCAATCAGGGTTATGTCGATATGACCTTGAAGACTTCTTTCCCGGCATCCGAGTTAAAGGAACTGGATAATTTCCGCTCACTCCTCTACTATTACGGCATGTTGTCAATTGGCGGGGGCTCTTATCCCCGCACCCGCATGATCATACCCAATGAATGCGTAAGATTGCAATACTGGAACTTTATGTTCTCGGTTTTGCAGAAACGACATAAAATCGACATTGGTCCTCTGCTTGGGTATTATGAAGATATGATATTCCGTGGCCAGTGGCATAAGGCCATAGACTTCATTGGAAAAGCATACAAAGATACCTCCTCAGTAAGAGACAGTCTTGGAGGGGAATTTAAAGTCCAAGGCTTCTTCAAGGCCTACCTGGGGATTTGTACTTATGCGCTCCTGTGTCCTGAGTTGGAACTTAACTATGGCTTTAGTGATTTTGTGATGATTCCGTTGCAGATTCGCTTCCCGGAGGCTAAGCATTGTTACATCATCGAGCTCAAATACGCGCCTCTTCAGTCATCTGAGTCAGCCATAGCCAAGCTTGAGGCCGAGGCGGTCGACCAGATCAAGCGCTATGCCCAAGACCCTCGCCTGCTGAAGGCCATCGAGGGCTGCACTCTCCATGGCCTCAAAGTGGTATTTCTCGGCCCCTCCCTCCATATTTACGATCAAGTGCTCGAAATAGAGTTGCCCTAAGCGACCTATCGCCTCTGCAAAGGGAAAGGAATCAGCTCCTCGACATCGAATTAAATATGGAGCAGGAAATATATTTTTCTACTTCATATTTTTATGTGAAATAATGTTAATGAAATTTTAGTAGATGATGTATTATCAGTGCGTAGCACGTCTCTTGTCTGTTAACCCCACATGGAGTGCGGAGCACGGAATG
>JAJBUH010000130.1 GCA_020860445.1 Bacteroidales bacterium
GAAAAATTTAATTGTTACAAAAATTTTTACTTCAGAATCGCTGAGTAGTTACTTATTTATGCCAAATCCTCAATAAAAGTTAAAAGTCGCGAGTTAGCCCTGGGTATTATTGCTGATGAGGGCTATTTTGGTCAACATTGTGGATAAAATTGTAATATTTCTCTGGCGAGGGAAACTAAAAGGACAATTTTTGTGTTCCTTTTTTGTACGTTTCTTCAATATAATTGTGTAAATTTGCAACGTTTCTTTTTAAGCTTAACAGACCATCAAAAACAATAATACTAATGATGTCACCAAAGCGACTATTTGCTATCATACTCGCCGTGAGCGTTGCCCTCGGAAGCTGGGCTCAGGGGGCCGTGTCGCTCGATTCGTGTCGGGCTATGGCTCTGGCCAACAACAAGCAGCTGATGATGAGTCGCCAACGCATTGTCACAGCCAAATATCAGAATAAGGAGGCTTTTTCGGCTTATCTCCCCGCCATCGACTTTGCCGGGGGGTATCTCTACAACCAGAAAAAGCTCTCGGTGTTTGACTCTGACCAGTTGCTCCCAGTCAAGACCTTCAACCTCGAGACAGAGACCTACGACTTCAATCTGGTGAAGAATCCTCTCACTGGCGAATTGGTCAAGAATCCGGCTACTGGCGAATACATACCCGAGCAGGTGGCTCTGATGCCCAAGGAAGCTCTGACTTATGATATACACAATGTGTTTTTCGGAGCTGTGACCCTTACCCAACCCATTTATATGGGCGGCAAGATTGTGGCTATGAATAAGATAACCAAATTTGCAGAAGAGGCTGCCCAGGCTTTGCACCTAAGCGAGGCAGAAAATGTAATCTATGCCGTCGATGCCGCCTATTGGCAGGTGGTGTCGCTCAAAGCAAAGTACAAGCTGGCTCAAAGCTATTTGGCTCTCCTCGAATCGCTCGACCGCGATGTGGCTCTGATGCTCGAGCAGGGCGTGGCCACTCGCGCCGATAAGCTCAGCGTGGATGTCAAGCTCAATTCAGCCCAGGTGGATATGACAAAGGTAGAAAATGGCCTTACCCTCTCGCGCATGGCCCTTGCTCAGGTGTGCGGCTTGCCGGTCAACACAGTATTCCCGCTTGAGGATGAGGATCTCAACGACATCTCCAAGACTACGCCTCCGGCTGCTCATTATGATATGGAGCAGGTATATCAGCGCCGCCACGACCTCGAGGCCCTGCGCCTGAGCATTGATGTGGCCGAGCAGCAGCAAAAGGTTGCTCTATCGACGATGCTCCCCAATGTGGCTCTGGTGGGTGCTTATTCATTCTCAAATCCCAATATGTTTGACGGCTTCAAGAAGCGTTTCAGCGGAGCATTCTCAGTCGGCGCCATGGTGACGATACCCTTGTGGCACTGGGGAGGCGACTACTCAAAATACAAGGCTGCCGAGAGCGATGTGGTAATCAAGAAACTCGAGCTACAGGATGCCGAGGAAATGGTGTCGCTGCAAGTGAGCCAAGCCGCATTCAGAGCCGAAGAGTCGGTCAAGACTTACAATATGACTGAGACCAACTTGGCTAAGGCCAATGAGAATTTACGTTGCGCTACCCTCAGCTTCAAGGAGGGCATGGCCACCACCGACAATGTGATGGAGGCGCAGACCGCGTGGCTCAAGGCCAATTCTGAAAACATCGACGCCATGATAGATGTCCATCTATGCGACACCTACCTCAGCAAGGTGCTTGGCACACTGTATAAGTAATAAGTAATGAGTAATAAGTAATAAGGTCCACCAATATAAGGAGCCGTATGGCGGCTACTGTTCGGGCTCAGTTTGTGAGCCCGTCAATATCGATAAAAAACAAACACTCAATATGGAAAATCAAGAAGAAGCAAAAGCCAACAAATCATTGATGCTCACGCTGGCAGTGGTAGTGCTGGTGTCGATAGCTTTGGCAATTTTTGGATTTTTATGCCTAAATAAGCCCCCAGAGCTGGTCGAGGGCCAGGTCGAGGGCACGACGATTCGCATCTCGGGCAAACTCTCGGGGCGTATCAAGGAATTTTATGTGCAAGAGGGCGACACCGTGCTGGCTGGCGATACCCTGGTGCGCATCCACTCGTCGATAGCTGAGGCTCAACTCACTCAGGCCGAGGCTATGCAAGAGGTGGCTAAGTCGCAAGATAAGAAGGTGGATGTGGGTACTCGCAAACAGATTATCCAAGCTGCTTACGACCTGGTGCAACAGGCTAAGGCTGCCACAACCATTACTCGCAAGACTTATGAGCGTATGGAGAATCTGTACCGCGAGGGCGTAGTGTCAGAGCAAAAGCGCGATGAAGCCAAGGCTGCTTATGACGCTGCCGTGGCTGCCGAGGGAGCCGCTACCAGCCAGTATGATTTGGCTCTCGCCGGCGCGCAAAGCGAAGATAAGGAATCGGCTGCCGCAATGGTGGCTGCCGCTGATGGCGGGGTCGAGCAGGTCAAGGCTGTGCTCGAGGACAGTTATCTCGTAGTTCCCTACGATGGCGTAATTGATCAGATCTATCCCGAAGCCAGCGAGTTGGTAGCTCTGGGCTCGCCTATCATGAGTCTGCTTAAGCTTGACGACCGATATGTGACATTTAATGTGCGCGAAGAATTGCTCGCCGATCTCACCATGGGCAAGACCATCAAGGTGATGGTGCCTGGCTTGGGCAAGAAGGATATCGATGTGGATATCTACTATATCCGCGATATGGGCTCGTATGCCACTTGGGAATCTACCAAGTCGACTGGCGATTGGGACAGCCGCACATTCCAAATCAAGGCTCGCCCCACCCAGCATGTGCCCAACCTCCGCCCCGGCATGACAGTCATATACAAAAAGTAAAAAAATGAAAAATGAAAAGTGAAAAATGAAAAGTGAAAAATGAAAAATGGACTATCGAGATTCTTCAGCTTTCACTCTTCACTCTTTGATTT
>JAJBUH010000108.1 GCA_020860445.1 Bacteroidales bacterium
TGCCCCATGCGGGTATGGGCCTAAGAGACCTAATTATTCAGTGAACACTACTTATTGCTCCCTCATTTTGCCGTAGAATGAAAAATAATGAACTATCGGGGACAAAAAATTGTTAAAAGGTAAAGATTTTGAAAAAATTTCGCTATCTTTGCAGCAAAGATTATTCAGGCGAATAAGCGACAAAATCGTAAAGAACCCAGGAAGAAACGAGAGATAATCAATCAGAATGTATAACGCATAATAAACAAACACTTTCAACTTCTTCAAAGCCGGGGTGCCGGGCCGTGAGGCCTGCTTTGAGCGCCACCGCGCTAAACGAAACTCTAATCAACATCCCCTCACCACTACATCTGACACCATTATGGACAACGACACAACAACGCCGAGCGAGAAAAAACCGAAACGCCCAAGAATAGGCGAGAACCGTGGGGTAATTAATGACCCGGATGCGCGTCCGCGCTACAACCAGACAGAGGCAGCTTCGAGCGATGATGCCCAGTCAAGCGATGGGAACTACCAACAAAGACGTCCCTACGCACAGAATGCATACCAGCAGCGCGGCTACCAGAGCCAATATCCGCGCCAGCAACGCTCCTATGGGTACCAAAACCCGGAGGGAGGCGAGACTGAAGCAGCTGAAGGCCAGCAAGATGGCGGCTACCAATCCCATTATCAACCACGTTACCAGCAGCGCCAACCCGGCGGTTACCAGCAGCGCCAGCAGGGCGGCTACCAACAACGCCAACAGGGCGGCTACCAGCAGCGCCAGCAGGGCGGATACCAACAGCGCCAAGGCGGCTACAACCAACGCCAACAGGGCGGCTATCAGCAGGATAACGACTACCAGCAAGAAGGCGGCTACCAGCAGCGCCAAGGAGGCTACCAACAGCGCCAGCAGGGTGGCTACAACCAGCGCCAGCAGGGCGGTTACAACAACCAGCGCCAACAAGGCGGCTACAACAACCAGCGCCAGCAGGGAGGTTATAACAACAATCGCCAACAAGGCAAGGGCAAAGGCGGCAATCGCCAGCAGGGCGGCTACAATAACAACCGCAACAACAGCCTGGGCAAGGGCAAGAGCTTCACTCCGCGTCCCAAGGCCGTGGAATACGAAATGCCGATTCCAGATCCCAACGAAACCGTACGTCTCAACAAATTCATGGCCAACGCCGGCATCTGCTCGCGCCGCGAGGCTGATGAATACATACAGCAGGGCTTGGTGAAAGTCAACGGCCAAGTAGTGACCGAACTCGGCACCAAGATTAAGCACAGCGACGTAGTAGAATACGATGACAAGGTGGTGGCACTGGAGCGCAAGTGCTACATCCTGCTCAACAAACCCAAGGACTGCGTGACTACCAGCGACGACCCCAACGGTCGCCTCACCGTGATGGACCTGGTGAAGGGCGCTTGCAAGGAGAGAATCTACCCGGTAGGACGCCTCGACCGCAACACCACCGGCGTGCTGCTGCTCACCAACGATGGCGACCTGGTCTCGAAGCTCACTCACCCCAAGTACACCAAGAAGAAGATTTACCACGTGTGGACCGACCGCGACATCTCGGAGGAGGATATGCAGCGCATAGCCGACGGCATCGAGCTTGACGACGGCGAAATCCATGCCGACGCAATCAGCTACGCTACCGAGACCGACCGCAACCAGGCCGGCATCGAGATCCACTCGGGCCGCAACCGCATCGTGCGCCGTATCTTCGAGAGCCTCGGCTACCATGTGACCAAGCTCGACCGCGTGTACTTCGCCGGTCTGACCAAGAAGAATCTGCCTCGCGGCCGCTGGCGCTACCTCACACAGGAAGAGGTCAACTATCTGAAAATGGGAAGCTTTGAATAAAGCTTCGGCATATAAAGAATAAGGGAGCGGTTGGCGGCAAGCCCGTCCAACCGCATTCCTTTAAGTAATAAGTAATGAGTAATAAGTAATGAGTAATAAGTAATGGCTGCTTATTCTCTCATTAAATAAATCGCTAATGGAAAGACTGAAAATAAAAGAGCTGCTCGATGGGAAGCATCTCGGCGAAGATGTCGAGGTGAAGGGCTGGGTGCGCACCCGCCGCGGCAACAAGCAAGTGCAATTTGTGCAACTCAACGACGGCAGCACCATCAAGAATCTGCAGATTGTCTTCGACATGAAAAAATTCTCAGACGAAGACATGAAGCCTATCACCACTGGCTCATCGCTGCGCGTGACTGGCCGACTGGTGGAATCGCTCGGCGCTGGACAGACCTGCGAACTCCAAGCCGACGAAATCGAGGTGTATGGCACCGCCCCCAGCGACTATCCGCTGCAGAAGAAAGGCCACAGCCTGGAATTCCTGAGAGACAAGGCTCACTTGCGCCCCCGCACCAACACCTTCTCGGCCATAATGCGCATACGCTCGGCCTTGGCTTTCGCTATCCACAAATTCTTCCAGGAGAAAGGTTTTGTCTATCTCAACACCCCGCTGATTACAGCGAGCGACTGCGAGGGCGCCGGAGCAATGTTCCAGGTGACAACCCTGCCGCTCGACAATCTGCCACGCACCGAGGATGGCAAGATCGATTACAGCCAGGACTTCTTTGGCAAGCCCACCTCGCTGACCGTGTCGGGCCAGCTCGAAGGCGAACTCGGAGCCACCGCTTTGGGCGAAATCTACACCTTCGGACCCACATTCCGCGCTGAAAACTCCAACACTCCGCGCCACTTGGCAGAGTTTTGGATGGTTGAGCCCGAGATGGCATTCTATGACATCAACGACAACATGGACCTCGCCGAGGAGTTTATCAAATACTGCATCCGCTACGCTCTCGACAACTGCCGCGACGATATCGAGTTTATGAACGAGAGATTCGACCCGGAGCTGATCGACCGCCTAAACTTCGTGCTCAACCACGATTTCCAGCGTCTGACCTACACCGAAGGCGTGGAGATACTGAAGAACTCGGGTAAGAAGTTTGAGTTCCCGGTTGACTGGGGCACCGACCTGCAGAGCGAGCACGAACGCTATCTGGTGGAGGAGCACTTCAAGAAGCCCGTGATCCTTACCGACTACCCGAAGGAAATCAAGGCGTTCTACATGAAGCAGAACGAAGACGGCAAGACCGTGCGCGCCATGGATGTGCTGTTCCCGAAGATTGGCGAGATCATCGGCGGGTCGGAGCGCGAGGCTGACTATGACAAGCTGCAAAAGCGCATCGACGAACTCCACATCCCCGCCAAAGACATGTGGTGGTACCTCGAGACCCGCAAATACGGCACAGTGCCTCACAGCGGCTTCGGCCTCGGATTTGAGCGCTTGGTGCTGTTTGTGACTGCTATGCAGAACATCCGCGACGTGATCCCATTCCCGCGCTATCCCAAGAACGCAGATTTCTAAACCCCACTTATAGAATTGAAGGAATACCTAAGCATGGAGCAAACGCAGCGCTTGGCGCAGCGGCTATCGCCGCGCCAAGTGCTGCATGCGCGTGTGCTTGAGATGACTCAACCCGAACTTGAAGAAGAGCTGCGCCGCCAACTCGATGACAATCCGGCCCTCGAGGCTGAATATGCCCCAGAGGCTAAGCCAGAGGAAGAGGCCGCAACCCAGGAGGCCCCGGAAATCGAGGCCGACGAGGACCCGGCCGACTACGGCTACCCTTCATCGCAGGGCCCGGCTGAGGAGTACACATTCCAGATTCCGGCCGATGCGCCCGACCTGTACGATTCTCTCAACGCCCAGGCGGGCGAACTGAATGTCGATGATGAGATGCACGACCTAATGACATTCATTATCGGCAACCTCGATGACAACGGCTATCTGACGCGCACCCTCAGGGCGGTTGCTGACGACATGGCTGTGGCCACTGGCCGAGAAATCGCCATGGATAGGATGAGGGAGGCGTTTGAACTGGTGCGGAGTCTTGACCCGGCCGGAGTAGGGGCGGTAGACCTGCGCGACTGCTTGCTGCTGCAGCTCGACAGGATGCGTCCCAACTCGCTTGAACTGAGGATGGCCCGCGAGATAGTGGACCACTATTTCGACTTGCTGTCAAAGAAGCACTACGAGCGTTTGGCCTCATCGATAGGACTGTCGGACCAAGACGATATGCGCGATGCCTTGAAGCTGATACGGTCGCTCAATCCCAAGCCGGGGTCGGCGATCGAACTCAGCGGCACCTCGATGCGCCTGGGCCACATCTCGCCCGATGTCGCTGTCGAGGAGGATGACAATGGACGCTTCACCGTGTCGGTGCTGAGCCGACTGCCTCAGCTGCAGATCGAGAGCACCTTTGCCGTGGACTTGCCATTGGAGACGCTCCAGAACAAGCGGGCTCGCGAGGCCCAAGCCTTTATACGCTCAAAGCGCGACGAGGCCGAGGCTTTCATTTCGGCTCTGAAAAACCGCTCGATGAGCCTTCTGCTCGTGACACGCGCCATAGTGGCGAGGCAGCCGGAATTTTTTCGCACTGGCGACCAAGCCAAGCTGCGCCCTATGGTGCTTAAGGATGTGAGCGAGGATACTGGCATGGACTTGTCGTCAATCTCGCGAGCCACTGCCGGCAAGTATGTGGCAGCCCCGACTGGAGTGTATCCGCTGAAGATGTTCTTCAACGAGGCTCCGCGCGAGGATTCTGACACGTCGTCGCACGAACTGATGCAGGCCCTCAAAGAGATAATCGAGCACGAAGACCCGCGGCGCCCCATGAGCGACCAAGCCCTATGGGAGGTGCTGGAATCCAAAGGCTATAAGCTGGCAAGACGCACCCTGACCAAGTACCGCGAGAAACTGGGCATACCGGTGGCTCGTCTCAGAAAGAAATTATAAACTCTCTTACCTCAATTATGTCGGACAATCCCCTATATTTTGAAGCCTCGCAGACTGGTGCGAGCCAAGCAAGACCGCGCACGGCAGCTGGTCGCAATCGCGCCATTGACCTTACGGCCAAATGGCTGTCGGCAGTGTTTTCACCGCTGCTTGTGCCCACCTACGCTTGCGCCATCGCGCTGTGGATCACACCCCTGTCAGTGCTGTCTGAGAGGATAAGGCTGAGCGTGTCGCTCATCGTGTTTGCCATCACGGCCTTGGTGCCTCTCGGCGCCATCCTATTCTTGATGCGCTCGGGCAAGGTGGCAGATCCGGCAATCAGCAATCGGCGTGAGCGCGACATCCCCTATATGATTACAGGCCTGTGCTATATCGGTGCCGCCCTGGTGCTGGCATATATGCATGCGTCCCACTGGCTGACATTCTTTTACGCTGGCGCCACCTTTGCGGTGATTGCGGCTGTGGTAATCAACACATGGTGGAAAATCAGCGCCCATACTACGACATTCGGTGGCTTGACCGCCATGGTATTCTTCATAGCCTACCACGGCTATGGCATAGTATGGATGATGCCTTGGCTATCAGTGGTGATCCTGCTGGCTGGAGCCATCGGTTCGGCTCGTCTCTACCTCAAGCGCCACTCAGACGCTCAGGTCTACGCTGGCTTCGCCATGGGCTTCATTGTCGAATACGTCTTCATGAGCTTCTGATGATAGATGTAACGACCCTACGAGGTAGCATAGGAAACACCCCTCTATGGTAATTTCTACTCTTGACTTTTGACTTTTGACTTGTTACTTAATATGACTCCAATAGTAAGCTTGATAATGGGCAGCACTTCTGATCTGCCCATAATGCGCAAGGCTGCCGACTTCTTAGAGCAGATGGAGGTGCCTTTCGAGATGTTGGCCCTCAGCGCCCACCGCACACCGGCTCAGGTCGAGAAGTTCGCCCAGGAGGCCGATGGCCGAGGCGTGAAGGTGATCATCGCCGCCGCTGGCATGGCTGCAGCCCTGCCGGGCGTGATAGCCGCCATAACCCCGCTGCCGGTAATCGGAGTGCCAATCAGCAGCACGCTGCAGGGCACAGATGCCTTGTATTCGATCGTGCAAATGCCCCCGGGCATACCTGTGGCTACTGTAGGCATCGATGGCGCTCTCAATGCCGCTATCATGGCGGTGAGGATAATGTCAATTGCCGACAAGGCCCTGGCAGCGCGCTATGACGCCTATCGCGCCTCGCTGACCAACAAGATTGTAAAGGCCAACGAAGAGCTCTCCAAAATCGACACCTATAAGTATAAGGTGTAAGTTATAAGTGATAAACTATAAGTGATAAACTATAAACTATAAGTGGTAAACTATAAGTGATAAACTATAAGTGATAAACTATAAGGTATGGCAAGCCCTTTTGATTATCATAGGCGCAAATCGTCGGTAGCCAGGATAGGCAATATAGAGATTGGCGGCGACAATCCAATAGCGCTCCAGTCGATGACCAATACTCCCACGCTCGACACAGCAGCCTCGGCTGCCCAGATCGAACGCATAGCCGATGCCGGAGCCGATATCGTGAGGCTCACGGCTCAGAGTGTAAACCATGCGCGCAATCTCGCCAACATCAAAGACAAGGTGAGAGCCGATGGCTATGACACTCCGCTTGTCGCCGATATACACTTCACCCCCGATGCCGCTTTTGTAGCAGCTGAGATAGTGGAGAAGGTGCGCATCAACCCCGGCAACTTTGTTGACCCGGCTCGCACTTTCCGTGCCCTCGAATACACCCCCGAGGAATACCAGGCCGAAATAGAAAAGATTGAGGCCAAACTGGTGCCGCTACTCGAGGTGTGCCGCTCCCACGGCACCGCTCTGCGCATAGGCGTGAATCATGGTTCGCTCTCTGACCGCATCATGAGCCATTACGGCAACACCCCGGCTGGCATGGTGGAATCAGCGATGGAATTTCTGCGCATTTGCCGCAAGCATGACTTTGACAACGTAGCCATCTCAATCAAGGCCTCGAATGTCACAGTGATGGTTGAGACGGTGAGGCTGCTTGCTCGTACAATGGAATCAGAAGGCATGCATTACCCGTTGCACTTGGGAGTGACTGAGGCTGGCGATGGCGAAGACGGACGCGTGAAGTCGGCCGTCGGCATCGGCACCCTGCTCTCTGAGGGCATCGGCGACACCATACGCGTATCACTCAGCGAGGAACCCGAGGCCGAAATCCCTGTGGCGCGCAAATTGGCTGCCCATGTGGCCGAGATGGCCAACGCCCCCGAGATAACGGGAGAGATGGCTCCAGGCTACGACCCTATAGCTCCGCAGCACCGCAAGAGCAAGGCGTTGGACAAGATAGGGGGCGACAATGTGCCAGTAGTGGTCGGCCTCGACCTGAAAGCCGAAGAAATCCCCGTAGGGGTAGAGGTGATAACCGCAACGAGCGCAAACGCGCCGGGCGAAATAAAGGCTCAGTTCCACCGTCTGCTCGCAGAGGGCAATGATGCCCCCGTGATAGTTAAACTGTCCTATCCCGAGACTGCCACCCTCGACGATGTGACGATTGCCGCATCGGTTGACTTGGGAGCAGTGCTGCTCGGCGGTTTTGCCGACGGCATCTGGATTGATGCTCCGCATCTGCCAGCCGATGCTATTAACTCGCTGAGCTTGGCCATCTTGCAGGCTGTGCGCTTGCGCATCAGCCGCACTGAATACATAGCATGTCCCAGCTGCGGACGCACCCTCTTTGACTTGACCAAGACCTTGGCGCAAGTCAAGCAGGCTACCTCGCACCTGCCGGGACTGAAGATTGCCGTTATGGGGTGCATCGTCAACGGCCCAGGCGAGATGGCCGATGCCGACTATGGCTACGTAGGCGCCGGCATTGGCAATGTGAGCCTGTACAAAGGCAAAGAATGTGTCAAGAAAAACATACCGGCTGCCGATGCTCTGCCCCTGCTCATACAGCTGATCAAAGACAATGGAGATTGGAGAGATGAGTAAGGGAAACGAGGCTGTAGAGATTGCGACATTGCCATCGGGCCTGAAGGTAGCGGTGCGACGCCGCAAGGGCGCGATGGTTGACTATTGCGGAGCCATAGTGGGGGTGGGGAGCCGAGACGACGCTCCCGCCGACCCCGGCATGGCCCATTTTGTGGAGCATACAATATTCAAAGGCACGCAGCGGCGTTCGTCGTGGCACATCATCAACCGCATGGAGAAAGTGGGCGGAGAACTCAACGCTTACACATCAAAGGAAGAGACCGTGGTGTACACAGCCGCTCCGTCGGGCAATCTGACGCGTTCGATCGAACTGATATCCGACTTGATCATCAATTCGCGCTTTCCTGATTCAGAGCTCGACAAAGAGCGCGAGGTGGTGGCCGATGAGATCAATTCATATCTCGACGCCCCGGCCGAGGCAGTGTATGACGACTTTGAGGAAATCCTCTTTGCCGACACCCCGATGGGCCACAACATACTCGGCACAGTCGAGGCTTTGGCGACATTTGACTCAAAGAAATGCTGCCGCTATCTGCATGACTGGTACACCGCCCCCAATATAACCCTATTCTACAGCGGCAAGCAAGGAGCTGAAGCAGTGATCAAGGCAGTGGAGAAACACTTCCAAGAACTGCCTATCCATAAGGCTCCGCGCATCGAAGTGGACTTGAAGGCGGCTAAGGAGAGAGCTCAATTCTCACGCGACAGGGAGATTGGGGCACACCAATGCCACACAGTATTGGGCGCTATTACACCGGGCATGTATTCCGAATGGAAACACCCCATAGCCCTGCTAACCAACATATTGGGCGGACCGGGCATGAACTCGCTGCTCAATGTACAATTGCGCGAAAAGCGCGGACTGGTCTATTCGGTCGAGGCCTCAAACACCTGGCTGACCGATTGCGGACTGTTTACGATATACTATGGTTGCGACCATAGCGACAATGCCAAATGCGCCGAACTGGTGATGAAGCAAATTGAGCAGATCGCCGACAGCGGCCTCACGCCATCGCGGCTTGCTGAGGCCAAGAAGCAATACATCGGCCAATTGGCCGTGGCCTCAGACAACTACGAGAGCATGGCCATCGCCACTGGGCGCTCGGCCAAGTATTTTGACCGTGTGCTGAGCCCCGAGCAAGTGGCGCAGCACATCCAGGCTGTCACAGCCGACCAATTGCGCGAGGCGGCTAAAATGCTGAGCCGCCTGTCGCGTCTTACCTTTTATTGAAACTATATTATGGAAATCAAGGAGACATATATGCGCCGCGCATTGGAGTTGGCCCGAAAGGGACAACTCTATGCCCATCCCAATCCGATGGTGGGAGCCGTAATCGTTGACTCACAGGGCAATATCATTGGCGAGGGTTATCATCGCCGATGCGGCGAGGCTCATGCCGAGGTCAATGCCATCAACTCGGTGGCTGACCCGTCGCTCTTGGCCGATTCTACCATGTATGTCACCCTTGAGCCATGCGCCCACTACGGTCGCACAGGGCCTTGCTCGCGCTTGATCGTAGAGCGAGGCATCCCGCGAGTGGTAGTGGGCGTGAGAGACCCGTTTGACAAAGTTGACGGCAAGGGCATCGAAATCATGCGCGAGGCTGGCGTGGAGGTTACGGTAGGAGTGCTTGAGCGCGAGTGCCGCAATCTGAATATGGCATTTTTCACGGCCCACACCATGCACCGGCCCTTTGTGTGCCTCAAATGGGCGCAGTCGGCCGATGGCTGGTTGGCCTCGGCGGGGGCAGGACAGGGAGAACCAGTCAGATTCTCCACGCCTCTTACCCAAACCCTGGTGCACCAATGGCGTGCTCGCTTTGATGCCATAATGGTTGGCTCGGGCACTGTGCTGGCCGACAACCCGGGTCTGGACGTGCGCCTATGGAGCGGCCCATCGCCCCGGCCTGTCATCTTGGACCGCCGTCACCGCATCGGCGATGACCATCCCCTGGTCAAGAGAGGAGCCATCATGGTGCGCGAAGACAAACGGGTGGCCGAAATGCTGCGGCAGCTCTACGATCAGGGCATCACCTCGGTGATGGTCGAGGGGGGAGCCGAAGTGCTCGCCTCGATGGTCGAGGCCGGTCTGTGGGACATAGCGCGGGTCGAAACAGCCCCCTTGATTTTGGGTCCGACCGGCGAGGCACGAGCACCTCATCTGCCAGAATTGAATTTGGCAAAAACGCAAAGAATCGATGGGAATACGCTAAAGTATTATTCGCAAAGTCCCTATTTTGACGTTAAAAACCTATAAAATGATGATATTTGAAAATTTTTAGTCTAAAGTCTTTGTTGGTTTGGCTTCTAAATTCTAATTTTGCAGATTGAAAATATTTAGTCTATGACAAAGAAACTGATCTTGCCTGTTGCAGCGGCCGTTTTGGCATCGGCCATACCGGCTTGCAACTCCTCAAGCGAAGAATACACCATCGAGTATGCTTCGTCGGTTTTGGTGTCGGCATTCTCGTTGGCTCAAGACGATGATGTGCTCGACAGCTTGCAGAATGTATTCTTCACAATCAACCTTGAGGATGCGCAAATATACAATGCTGATTCGCTCCCTTACGGCACTGATGTGAGCCGATTAATTACTACTATCACCACGGCCTCGACTGTGTCGGCCGTGACCCTTGAGTATCCGCGTGAGAATATGACCGATTCGGTGGTCAATTATCTCACCAATTCAACCGACTCGATCGACTTCTCGCTCGGGCCAGTAAAACTGCGTGTGACCTCGCAGTCGGGCTTGGTCGAGCGTCTGTACCAAGTCAGAGTGAATGTGCATCAGTGCAAGCCCGACACCTTGGCGTGGCACAGTATGGAGAGCGCAGAGCTCCCAACGGATTTCTCTACCATTGACTCGCAATACACTGCCGAGCTGGGAGGCACATTCTATTGCCTGACCCAGAGCGGCGACTCATATTGCTTAGCTACCACTACTGCTCCCGACGAGGGCGATTGGACAACATCGACCCTCGACTTGGGATTCTCAGCTCAGGTCAACTCGCTGCGCGCCAGCGATGATGCCCTGTATATGCTCGACGAGGATGGCAATCTCTATACCTCGACTGATTTCACCTCTTGGACAGCCACTGGCCAGACTTGGCACTACATCTATGGCGGCTACAAAGCAGAAATCCTGGGAAGCCGCCAAGCTGAGGATGGATGGAAGATTTGCTCTTATCCCTCTGGCACAGAACTGGCAATGCCCAGCCTGTTCCCCGTCGAGGGCACTTCGCTCCCGGCTGTGTTTGAGACCAGCATGGCTATTTGGCCGCAGTTGATCATGGTAGGCGGACGCACTGCCGATGGCGACTGCATCGCCAAATCATGGAGCTATGACGGGCAGACCTGGGCTAATATTACCAACAAGGATCTGCCCACAGCGCTCGAGAAAGTAACCATGGTGCCTTATGACCTGTTTGAGGTGTCATCATCGACTTGGACCCCTGAGCAATATCCCGCGCTGATAGCCATGGGTGGCCGCAATGACGACGCCCTAAGCCGCGGCGTTTACTACTCGACAGACTGGGGCATGACTTGGCGCGAGGCTCCGGAGCTGATGGAACTCCCCGAGGATATCCCGGCATTCTACGATGCACCGGCCTTTGTGTACTCGACCACGATGTATTATTCGCGTTCGTCGAGCCGCTATGAGTGGCAACCCTTCTCAGTAAAGCCGCTGCCCAAGAAATGCTCGTGGGTCGAGGCTGAGAGCGAGACCGGAAGCTCGAGAGTAACCGAGGCTCCGACCTCGTGGGAATGTCCGGCCATCTATGTGTTCGGGCCCACAGTGCGCGGCCCCGAGGTGCGCAACGAGGTGTGGCGCGCCCGTATCTTGAGATATACCTTCGAACCTGTATATTAATACCTAATCCCTTAATTGACGACAGTGAAGAAAGCGCTCGTCCTAATGATCGCGTTTGCCGCTTGGGCTGCTGACATGGCCCAAGCCCAGGAAGCTCCCTACAAATTTGACCTTGGAGGGGGCTTGGGTATGAGTGGCTATCTGGGCGATGCCAACAATTCCTCGCTGCTCAAACATCCGGGATTCACCGTTGAGGCCGGAATGCGCTATCTGCCCAATGTGAGATGGGCATTCCGAGGAGTGCTCGGGTACACCACCCTGAGCGGCAACACTGCCGATATGGAAAATTATCTGCCTGGCGGAGCCGAGTACAGCTTCTCGGCGAGCGTGTTCTCGCTCGACCTAAGGGCAGAGTTCAACTTCCTGCCTTACGGGATAGGGGAGACGTACAAGAAATTGAGTCGCTGGACCCCCTATCTGGTGTTGGGTACAGGATTCTGCATCTCGTCGGCCTCTGGCTCAAGCGCCGGAGCGGCGACATTTCCTATGGGGGCCGGTGTGAAATACAAGCTTAAGCCCAGGCTGAATCTGGCTGCTGAGTTCACGATGACCAAAGTGCTGGGCGACAAGCTCGACGGCCCTGACTTGCATGACCTTGCGGGCATCAAGACTTCGTTTATAAAGAATACCGACTGGTTTTCGCGCTTGACCATAGGGATAACCTATGAGTTTGGAGAGCGGTGCCAGACATGTCATTATGTAGATTGAGCAATCATGGAAAATCAAGACAATCCACAGCAAGACCAACTAAAACCAGTGCCTCAACATATAGCCATAATAATGGATGGTAACGGACGCTGGGCCAAATCTCATGGCATGGAGCGCTCGGCGGGTCACCTCGAGGGCGTCAACACTGTGCACACCATCACCCAAGCCGCTGGTGAGCTGGGGGTGAAATATCTCACTCTCTATGCCTTCTCGACTGAGAATTGGAATCGGCCGCAAGCCGAGGTCGACTCATTGCTCAATCTCATCACTTATGCCTTGGAAAAAGAGACACCGGGCTTGATCGAAAACAATGTCAAGCTCTTGATCATAGGCGATGTAGACCGCATGCCTGCCGAGGCGCGCGCCCGACTTGACCGCAGCATGGAGGCTACGGCCAACGGCACGGGGCTGAGGCTCATCGTGGCGTTCAGCTACTCGTCGCGTTGGGAGATTACCCGTGCTTGCGCCAAAATCGCCGAGGAGGCAGCCAAGGGCGAACTCGACCCGGCTACCATCACCGACGAGACAGTGCGCGAGCATCTGGCCACTGCCCCGTATCCGGACCCGGATTTGCTGATACGCACCGGGGGCGATTTCCGCGTCAGCAACTTCTTGCTTTGGCAAATAGCATATTCCGAAATATTCGTTTCACCCACGTTTTGGCCCGACTTCACTCGTGAAGAGTTCGAGGCGATCATTGACAATTTCCGCGGTCGCGAACGCCGTTTCGGCCTCACGAGCGAACAAATCAACCATACTCTATGGAAAGATCTCATCAATCCGCAATGCGAAAGAGTGCCATGATATTGAGAGCCGCAGTCCAGAAGGCTGGGGCGCGCTTAGCATTGCTGCTTGTAGCTGTTGCTTCTATTTTATGCTCGCCCTTGGCCGCAAAGGCTCAGGACGAGGCTCCATTGGATACCATTTACGCACCCAATGTGCTCTTTACCGGCATGCCGCGCACTTACGAGATTGCTGGCATCAAGGTGACGGGCGCCCCCAATTACGATGACTTCATCGTGATCGGATACACTGGTCTGAAGATTGGTGAAAAGATCGACATCCCCGGCTCGGAAATCACAGCCGCTGTCAAGCGCCTAATGCGCCAGCAACTCTTCGCCCAGGCTCAAATCAAGGTCGAGAAGACTTATGGTGACAAGGTGTGGCTCGAAATCGCGCTGCGTACTCAGCCACGCATCTCCGAGGTCAACTACATCGGCATGAAGAAGGGCGAGCGCAACGACCTGCAAGAGATGCTGCAGCTGATGAAGGGCAACCAGATCACACGCAACCAGATTAACCGCGCCGAGGCCATCATCAAGAAATACTATGCCGACAAGGGATTTGGCAACGCTGATGTCAATATCAACCTGCGTGAAGACCTGTCGGAGGAGAATGGCATGATTGTCGACATCGTGGCCGACAAGCATGACAAGGTGAAGGTACATCGCATCTATGTCAATGGCAATGAAGTGCTGACCGATCGCCAAGTGAAGAAAGCCATGAAGAAAACCCACGACAAGGGCGAGTGGCAGAATATATGGAACTTATTCCGCTCGAAGAAATTTGTCGAGACTGAATATGAAGACGACTTGAATCGCATCATAGAGAAATACAACGAGAAGGGCTATCGCGATGCCAAGATCGTTGCCGACAGCGTTGTGGCCATCGATGACAACCATGTAGACGTGTACTTGACCATCGAGGAGGGCGACCGCTACTACATCAAAGACATCCAATGGGTGGGCAATACAATCTATCCCAACGAGGTGCTCGACGCATACTTGGATATGCGTCCCGGCGATGTCTACAACCAGAAGATTATGAACAAGCGCCTCAACGAGGACGATGATGCTGTGGCCAACCTGTATATGGACCAAGGTTACCTGTTCTTCCACCTGATACCTATCGAAAAGGAAATATCAGGCGACTCAATCTCGCTTGAGATGCGCATCATGGAGGGTCCGCAAGCCAGAATCAACAACGTGGTGATCAATGGCAATGACCGCTTGTATGAAAAGGTAATACGTCGCGAGCTCCGCGTCAAGCCGGGCGACCTGTTCTCCAAGACCGACCTTATGCGTTCGGCTCGTGAAATCGCCCAGACCGGCCACTTCAACCCCGAGAATATGGATATCCGTCCTGAACCAGATGCTGAGAACGGCACTGTCGACATTATCTTTAATCTCGAGTCGAAGGCCAACGACCAGATCGAGTTCTCGATGGGCTGGGGCCAAACCGGTATCATCGGCAAGTTGGCTCTTAAGTTTACCAACTTCTCAATTAAGAATCTGTTCTACCCGAGCACTTACCGAGGCATCATACCACAGGGCGAAGGCCAGACCTTCACAATCTCGGCTCAGACCAATGCTCGCTACTACCAGGCCTACTCGGTATCGTTTATGGACCCATGGTTCGGTGGCAAGCGCCCCAACTCTCTGTCAGTGTCGGCCTACTATAGCCGCCAGACAGGTATCAACTCGTCGTACTACAACAGCACTTACTACAATCCTTATTCATATTACGGCGGTTACTATGGCAGCTCTTACAGCAGCTACTATAACGACTATTACCAAAACTCGTATGAAAACGCTTATGACCCCAACAAGCTGCTGCAGATGGTGGGCGTGAGCGTGGCTTTTGGCAAGCGTCTCAAGTGGCCGGATGACTACTTCACTTTCACTGCCGAATTTGGTTACAACTGGTACTTCCTCAAGAATTGGGAATACCTCTACTATATGAACAACGGTACCAGCAACGCACTCGTGCTTGGCCTGACCTTGGCTCGTACATCAATCGACAATCCTCTGTACACTCGTTCGGGTTCGATGTTCTCACTCAACCTGCAACTCACGCCTCCGGCCTCGCTGTTTGGCAAGAAGGACTGGAAGGCCCTGTCAGAGGAGGGCACCGAGGAATCGAAGAAAGAGCTCTATCGCTGGATTGAGTACTGGAAACTGCGTTTCCGCTCGCGCACCTACACCCCGCTGGCAAATGCCAACGGCCAATGGACTCCAGTGCTTATGACTCGCGCCGACATCGGTTTGCTCGGCAGCTACAACAAATACCTCAAGTCGCCATTTGAGACATTCTATGTGGGCGGCGACGGTATGTCAGGCAGTTACACCTACGCAACCGAGACCATCGCCCTGCGCGGTTATGACAATGGCCAGCTCACCCCATGGGGATATGAGGGCTATGCCTACACTCGCTTTGGCCTTGAGATCCACTTCCCGCTCATGCTGCAAGCCTCAACCACCATCTACGCACTCGGATTTGTCGAGGGCGGTAATGCCTGGACATCGATCAGCGCATTCAATCCATTCCAGCTGAAGCGTAGCGCCGGTGCCGGTGTGCGTATCTACCTGCCGATGGTTGGTCTGATGGGTATCGACTGGGCTTACGGTTTTGACCGCGACAACATCTACGGCACCAAGGGTGGCAGCCACTTCCATTTCATCCTCGGACAAGAGTTCTAATAAAGTCAAAAGTCAAAAGTCAAAAGTCAAAAGTCAAAAGTCAAAAGTCAAAAGTC
>JAJBUH010000218.1:0-11628 GCA_020860445.1 Bacteroidales bacterium
TAGAAAAAGGGGGCGCCTGTCGGCGCCCCCTTGGCATTGGATATGGAATTCAAAAGCTAAGAATTATTTCTGGAGCTTGAATGTCACAGGAAGTACGAAGGTAACCTTCACGGGCTGGCCGTTGTTACGTCCGGGATTCCACTTAGGCATCGACTTCACCACGCGGATAGCCTCGGCCTCGAGAGCCTTGTGCGGACCGCGGAGAGCCTTAACGTTCTCGATGTCGCCGGTCTTCGATACGATGAACTCAACGATCACCTTACCCGAAACACCCTCTTCGGCTGCGGTAGCCGGATATTGGATGTGGTCTGAGAGCCATTTGTACATGGCTGCCTCGCCGCCGGGGAACTCAGGTTGCTGCTGCACATTAGCAGTGGTGTAAACGATGTTGTCTTCCTTCGGTTTCTCTTCCACTACGATAACCTCTTGGGTGATGACGTTCTTGGTGAGGTCGTCCACACCGTCAGAGATGTCCTTGCCACCGATCATACGGTTGTCGTCGCGGAGTTCTTCCTGGGTCTTTACCTCGTTGACTACTTGTTCGTCTTCAACGATGTCGATAATTGTGTTCTGGATCTGGTTGGCCACCTCTTCCTTAACCATTACCTCTTCAGGCTCTGGAGGAGCGATGTATTCCATTTCCTCTTCCTCTTCTACTTCCTCTTCGGGATCGTAGAGCTGCACGTTCTCTTGAACGGCTGCAGCGGCGTCGCTGTCGTCTTCAGCTTTGGTGAAGACACCATTGACTGAGAGGATAAGGAGAGCCAGAATCACAGCGAGGGCGCAAAGCACGATGATAACGGCTTTGTTGTGGCGCGAGGTTGCTGTTGCGCGCATTTCGTATGCGCCGAAGTCCTTGTTTTTGCCATCAAAGACTATATCGAGCCACTCTTTTGATGAAAGATCTACGTCTTTTGCCATAATCTTACTTACGTTAATAAGGTTAGAAAATTAGTAGACTACACTTTTGCGTACAGTGGGTCGGATAACAGTCTCGCCGGTGCGCTGCTGATAGTTTTCAAGCAGGAGGGTGTCAGTGTGAGTAGGCGGCTGGATGCTGTAACGTGCGATCTGGTTGATTTGCATCTCATCGAGAGCGTTGATCAGGGCCTCGTAGGTCGTGTTGGGACCCGGCTTGATGATCACAACGGGACGAGTAAGGGTGGAGTCAGCTGCGTTTTTCTTTGCCAATGAGTCGAATGTCTCCTTGGTGATTTCGCGGTTCTTCCATTGAGCCTTCAGTTCGTCGTAGTTGGTCATTACGTCCTTGTTCTGCTCGCGGAGGATTTTGCGGATACCCTGTTGCACCTTCACACCGTTCTCCTTGGTGTCGCCCATGAATGACTCCTTGGCGAGGAGGTTGGTCTGGAAAGTGGTGTCGGGAAGTCCGGCGAACCAGTACACATTGTGCACGGTCTTGCCTGTGGCCTCATCGGTTTTCGGGAGGTTATTCTCCGTATATTCCGTGTCGAGGATGAGCGTAAGTGCCTCAGATTTCTTCGCCTGGTTTTGCTGCTCTTTCTGCACCTTCTCATTGGTAGGGAGGGTGAGCTGCAGAGTCTGCGACTTGATCATAGTCGTACAGAGCATGAAGAAAGTGATCAGAAGCATGTTCATATCCACCATGGGGGTAAAGTCCACGCGGATGGTCATCTTTTTCTGCGCGCCTTTTTTCTTTTTGCCGCTGTCGTGTTCTTGTACTTCTGCCATGGTCGTTAATGTTTAGCCGGTGCTGCCTCCTCTTCCGAGGTGAGAGCGGTCATCAGTGAGAATTTGTTGAGCGACATAGTCTGCAGATTGTCGAAGACAGTCTCCACGATGGTGAAGGGGGTGTCCTTGTCAGCCTTGATGGCGATGCCAGTACCGTCTTTGGTGATGGCGTTGTAGAGGTCACCCAGAGTCTTGGCCTCGTCGACGGTGAGTCCCATGTCGGTGGCCATATTGTCATGCAGTTCTTTGGATACGGTGTAGATAGCGCGGCACCAGATTTGGAAATCGTTGAGGTGGCCGTTCTTATCCTTGTTGCCGTCGATTGGAATACCAGTGTTGGGGTTGTACATGTCGCCTTGCTCCTTGTCGATCTCGGTGAGCGACTTGCTCAGGAGTTCGGGGAGGTACTCGAACGATGTACCCAACATGTTAGTCTCTTGGAATACCTTTTTCTGCGCGTCGGTCAGAGCGATCTTTTTGCTGTCCTTAGCTTGAGCGTTGTAAACCTTCAGAGCCTCATCGAGCATTTTGCCTCGGATCACGGGAGCGACCTGGGTCGAGTCCATACCGCCCGAGAAGGAGATGAAGATTTTACCTTCAGCTTCAGTAGCGTCTTTGCCTTCGGGCACCTTGCCTTTGTCAGCCGATGAGATCAGGATGGTCACCAGGTTGGAGACGGGCACCTTCTCTTCAGACACCGACGAGGGGGTGTAGACGATGGTAGGCTCCTTCTGCAAGAAGGTTGAAGTCAACATGAAGAAAGTAAGCAAAAGAACAGTCACGTCCGACATGGCGGTCATGTCGATAAAGGTACTCTTCTTTTTAATTTTTACTTTTCCCATATTACCTTAGTTTATTATTAGATGGTTGTAAACTCGGATAATCAGGGATTAGTGAGTTGCGGCGAAAGTTTGTACGATCGAGAAACCGATTTCGTCGATAGCGTAGGTGAGGGTATCGATCTTGTTGGAGTAGTAGTTGTAGCTGATTACAGCGAATGCACCGGTGGCGATACCGAAGGCGGTGTTGATAAGAGCCTCGGAGATACCAGTCGAGAGCTCGGTTGAGTCAGGAGCACCTGATTGAGCCAGAGCCTGGAACGACTTGATCATACCCATCACAGTACCGAGAAGACCAACGAGGGTACCGAGAGTGGTGAGGGTAGCAACGATGGGGAGGTTCTGCTGCAGAGCGGGCATCTCGAGAGCGGTTGCTTCTTCAACTTCCTTCTGGATGGTAGCGATCTTCTGCTCCTTGGTGAGAACGGTGTTGCGGTCCATTTCCTCGTAGCGGGCGAGAGCGGCTGATACGACAGCGGCTACTGAGCCTTTCTGCTGAGCGCAGAGTTTCTGAGCACCTGCGATGTCATTCTTGAGGAGGCAAGCCTTGACGGCGGCCACGAACTTGGTGATAGAGCCTTTGCCTTTAGCACCTGAGAGAGCGAACCAGCGCTCGAACGAGATGACGATCACAGTCAGGAAGAGGGTCTGGAGGATAGGCACGATGAATCCGCCCTTGTAGATGGTTCCCCAGAGGTCCACGGGATGTCCGTCCTCGAAGTGCATGGGGTGGCCGAACCAGAAGATGAAGAGGCATACGGCGATGATGCAGCATACGACGATCACCCAGAAGGCGTTCTTGATGCCAGGGGCATTGCTTTTTTGGTTTGCGGGCTTAGCCTGCTTGGTAGCGGGCTGTGCGGTTGCGGGCTTTTGAGCTTCCATTTTTTGAAAAACTTGATTAATAATTTAGTTTATTGATATGTATTGGTTAAAAATTCACGGCACTGTTGATGGCGCCCGGGGGCGCTGGTATTGGGGTTCGCGTTTGCGAATTGTTGCATTTTACGCCATTTTGTGACGGCTTTCGTTTCAGTGGTATTGGTCGCTTCCCAAAACCTATGTGCAAAATTATCAAATAATTTTTTTACCACCAAAAAAAAATTGAGCAAATTTCGCCTTGACCGTTCAATATATGCTTTTTTAGGCCTTATCCACCGCTTTTTCCTAAAGATTTGAGCATTTATCTTAACAAATGCTACTTTTTCAGACCGCCCATTAGTTATTTGTCAGAAAATTATTCACCTCCCCTATTTTTCTTTCAAGATTAATGAGCTTTTCTTAAAATTTTTTTTGTAATTTTGCGCTTATAAATAAGTACAGCAATTATTATGGAAATCAATCTCAAGAAGGGTTTCGATTTGAGGCTTGCCGGAGCCGTGCCTCCGGGCTCCAAGCCCCGCGCTGTGGCTGCCCGGGTGGTGGCCATAGTGCCCGATGACTTTCCGGGGCTCTCTCCTAAGCTCGAAGTCAAGGAGGGCGACCAGGTGATGCGCGGCCAAGCCCTGCTGCGCGATAAGGCATTTGAGTACCTCAAGGTGGCCTCGCCGGCTGCTGGCACCGTCAAGAGCGTGGTGCGCGGCGCCCGCCGCAAGATCGAGCGCGTGGTGGTGGAGGTGGCTGCCGACAAGCCCCAGGCTTTTGACACCAAGGCCACCGACCGTGCCTCGGCCCTGAGCCTGCTCTGCGCCTCGGGCATGCTCGCCCGCATGCGCCAGCGCCCCTACGACATCGTGCCGCGTCCCGACCGTGTGCCGCGCGACATATTCGTCACCGCCATCGACAGCGCTCCCCTCGCCCCCAGCCTCGCATCCCTGGTGCAAGGCAAAGCCAAAGAGCTCGCCGCTGCCGCCAAGCTGCTGCGCCTGGTCACCGATGGCAAGGTCTACGTCACCGTGGGCGCTGACTGGACGCTCGGCGACATCGCCGGAGCCGAGATGGTCAAGGCCCAAGGCAAGCACCCCGTGGGCAATGTGGGCGTGCAGATCGCCAACATCGCCCCAGTCAACAAGGGCGAGACCGTGTGGGGCCTCGACGTGGTGACAATGGCCAAGATCGGCGCCCTGGTGCTCACCGGCCAAGTCGACACCGCCGCCAACGTGGCTATCACCGGCTCTGAGGCCAAAGACCCATGCATGGTGGCCACCACCGAGGGCGTTGCACTGGCCGAACTGCTCAAGGGCGAACTGCCCGGAGGCGACAAGCATGTGCGCATCATCTCGGGCAATGTGCTGACCGGCGTGGCCGAAAAGGAGGATGCTTTCCTGCGCTTCCCCTACCGCCAGGTGACCCTCATCCCCGAGGGCGACGATGCCGACGAGTTTATGGGCTGGGCCTCGCTCTCGCCCAACAAGATGAGCGCCAGCCACTCGTTCTTCAGCTTCGGCAAAAAGCTCTTCAAGCCGGATGCCCGCATCCTGGGGGGACGCCGCGCCATGATCATGTCGGGCCAATACGACAAGATGATCCCCATGGACATCATGGCCGAGTACCTGATCAAGGCTATTCTGGCCAAGGACATCGACCAGATGGAGAAACTCGGCATCTACGAGGTGGCTCCCGAGGACTTCGCCCTGGCCGAATGGGCCGACACCAGCAAGATCCCATTGCAGCAAATCGTGCGCGACGGCCTCGACTACCTGCGCAAAGAACTCGAATAAACCAATGAAAAATTAAAAATGAAAAATGAAAAATCCCCCCCTCACTCTTCATTCTTCATTTTTCATTCTTCATTATTCATTTTTCATTCTTCATTATTCATTTAAATATTAACCTCTAACATAATAATCGTGAAGTTCTTAAAGAGATCGCTCGATCGTATCAAGCCGCAATTTGAGGAGGGTGGCAAGCTCCACTCACTGAAATCGGTCTACGACGGCTTTGACACCTTTCTCTTCACTCCCAACGAGACGGCTAAGCCCTCTGGCGGAGTGCAAGTCCACGACAGCATCGACTCAAAGCGCACGATGATCATCGTGGTGCTGGCGCTGATGCCATGCTTCTTCTTCGGCATGTACAATACCGGCTACCAGCACTGGCTGGCTGCCGGCGAGACCTCGTTCCCCTTCTGGAGCTTGATGCTCTACGGCTTCCTCGCCATCCTGCCCAAGGTGATTGTCGCCTACGTGGTGGGGCTCGGCATCGAGTTTATCGTAGCTCAAATCAAAAAGGAGGAAATCCAAGAGGGTTTCCTCGTCACCGGCATCCTGGTGCCGATGATTTGCCCGGTTGAGACCCCCAACTGGATGCTCGCCGTGGCTGTGGCATTTGCCGTAATCTTCGCCAAGGAGGTATTCGGCGGCACGGGCTACAACGTGTTCAACGTTGCCCTTATCACTCGCGCATTCCTATTCTTTGCCTACCCGGCCAAGATGTCGGGCGACCATGTGTTCGTAGCCACCGGCAAGATGCTCGGCTTCGGCCCGGCAGTGCCCGACGGCTTCTCATGCGCAACCCCGCTGGGACAAATCGCAACCAGCACTGGCGGCAACCTCGACCTGACCGGCATCGGCGGCTACGCCCTCAACTGGTGGGACGCATTCCTCGGTCTGATTCCCGGCTCGTTTGGCGAGACCTCGGTGCTCTGCATCTGCGTTGGCGCCCTGATCCTGCTGCTCACCGGCATCGGTTCGTGGAGAATCATGCTGTCGGCAGTGGCCGGCGGCTTGCTGATGGGCTGGATCGCCTACTGGTGCCAGACTCCTACCTACCCCGCCAGCTATCTCAACGGTTGGGAGCAGCTGCTCTACGGCGGCTTCGCCTTCGCCGTAGTGTTTATGGCTACCGACCCGGTGACCGCCGCTCGCACCGAGACTGGCAAATATATCTATGGCTTCTTGATTGGCGTGATCGCTGTGCTCATCCGCACCTACAACAATGGCTACCCCGAGGGAGCCATGCTGGCAGTGCTGCTGATGAACGCCTTCGCTGCGCTGATCGACTACTGTGTGGTGCAATCCAACATACGCCGCCGCCTGAAACGTGCAACCGCTAAAACCGCCTGAGCCATGAATAAGCAAAGCAATGTCTACACCATTATATATATAATAGTGCTTGTGGCAGTGGTGGGCACAGCCTTGGCCTTCATCTCGATGGGCCTCAAGGAGCGCCAGACCGCAAATGTCAACGCCGACAAGATGCGTCAGATCTTGGCCTCGGTGCATATCACCCCCGACAAGAGCCAGATCATACCCGATTTTGAGAAATACATCACCGCTCAGATGGTGGTCAACTCTGAGGGCCAGCAGATCGGCACCGACGCATTCTCGATCAATGTCGAGGAGCAAAGCAAAATCTCTGACCCTGCCAAGAGGGAACTCCCCGTGTATGTGTGCACCCTCGCCGACGGCTCGGTCAAGTATATCCTGCCGGCCTACGGCTCTGGCCTGTGGGGCCCGATTTGGGGCTACCTGTCGGTCGATTCCGACGGCTCTACTCTCTACGGAGCCTATTTCGGCCATGAGGGCGAGACCCCGGGCCTCGGCGCCGAGATTGAGAAACCGATCTTCTGCGACCAGTTCAACTCAAACCTCCACATGTTCAAGAACGGCCAGTTCCATCCCATCGAGGTGGTCAAGGCCGGGCAGAAGCCAGCCAACCCCGATGCCGACTATGTCGATGGCATCTCGGGCGGCACTATCACCAGCAAGGGCGTGGGCGCTATGATCGACAATTGCATAGCCCCCTACCAAGCATTCCTCAACTCACTCTCAAACAATTGAAGCCATGGCAGAGAAAATAAACTACAAGGACGTCTTGTTCAATCCTTTCTCAAAGAACAATCCTGTGGTAGTGCAGGTGCTGGGTATCTGCTCGGTGCTCGCTGTCACTGCCAAGCTCGCGCCCGCCATCGTGATGGGCATTTCGGTGATTGCCGTGTTGGCATTTGCCAACGTGATCATCTCACTCTTGCGCAACACCATCCCCACCAACATCCGCATCATCGTGCAGCTTGTGGTTGTGGCCGGCTTGGTGGTCATCGTCAGCCAGGTGCTCAAGGCTTTCGCCTACGATGTGAGCGTACAGCTGTCTGTGTTTATCGGCCTTATCATCACCAACTGTATCCTGATGGGTCGCCTCGAGGCTTTCGCCATGGGCAATAAGCCTTGGCCGGCATTCCTCGACGGCATCGGCAACGGCATCGGTTACACTATTATATTGGTGATTACCGGTTTCTTCCGCGAGCTGCTCGGCAGCGGCACACTGCTCGGATACCAAATCATCCCGCAATGGTGCTATGACCACGGCTACGCCAACAACGGCCTGATGATCCTGCCCCCGATGGCCCTCATCGTGGTGGCCTGCATCATCTGGGTGCAACGCTCATACAACAAAGACCTGCAAGAACCGTAAGGAGTTAAGATATGGAAAATTTCAATTTATTCATACGGTCGATTTTTGTCGACAACATGGTGTTTGCCTACTTCCTGGGCATGTGCTCATTCTTGGCTGTGTCTAAGAATGTCAAGACTGCCTTCGGACTTGGCGTTGCCGTGACTTTCATGTTGGTGATCACCCTGCCCATCAACTACTTGCTGCAGAACTATGTGCTCAAGGCTGGTGCCCTCACCTGGCTTAGCCCCGACTATGCCGATGTCGACCTCAGCTTCCTCTCGCTCATCATGTTTATCGCTGTGATTGCCTCGATGACCCAGCTCGTCGAGATGGTGGTCGAGAAATACAGCCCCTCGCTTTATGCCTCGCTCGGCATCTTCCTGCCCCTGATTGCTGTGAACTGCGCCATCCTCGGTGGTTCGCTCTTCATGCAGCAGCGCGACTTTCCATCGATCGTCACCGCCGTGTGCGCCGGTGGCGGCTGGGGTATCGGCTGGCTCCTGGCCATCACTGCCGTGGCTGCCATACGCGAGCGCCTCGCCGCTTACAGCGACATCCCCAAGCCCCTGCGCGGCATTGGCATTACTTTTATTGTCACTGCCTTGATGGGCATAGCTTTCATGAGTTTCTTAGGTATAAAATTATAAGCGATGGCAATCAACTACATACAAGCTTATCTGCTGGCCTCGGTGCTATCTCGCACCGTGCTCACCGGTGTGGGCATTTTCTTGCTCATCACCCTGCTATTAGTGGCTATATTGCTGATAGCCAAGCATTACCTGGTACAGAGCGGCGATGTCACCATCAATGTCAATGGCGACACCGACATCAAGGTCGAGTCAGGCAAGAGTCTACTCTCGGCCCTGGCCGACAAGAATGTGTTCCTGCCCAGCGCCTGCGGCGGCAAGGGCTCGTGCGGACAGTGCAAGGTGCAAGTGTTTGAGGGCGGAGGCGAAATTCTCCCCACCGAGACTGTGCACTTCACCCGCAAGCAAGTGCAAGACCACTGGCGCCTCGGCTGCCAGGTCAAGGTCAAGGGCGACATGAAGATTGGCGTGCCCGCATCGGTGCTCGACGTGCGCGAGTGGGAATGCGAGGTCATCTCAAATAAGAATGTGGCCACATTTATCAAGGAGTTTATCGTGCAGCTGCCCCCGGGCGAGCACATGGACTTCCTGCCCGGCTCCTACGCCCAGATCAAGATTCCTCCTTATTCGATGGACTACGACAAGGACATCGACAAGGCTCTCATCGGCCCCGAGTATCTGCCCGCATGGGAGAAATTCGGTCTGTTCTCGCTCAAGTGCCGCAACGATGAGACCACTCTGCGCGCCTATTCGATGGCCAACTACCCGGCCGAGGGCGACCGCTTCATGCTCACCGTGCGTATCGCCACCCCGCCGTTCAAGCCGAAACCCCAGGTTGGATTCCAGGATGTGATGCCGGGTATCGCCTCGAGCTACATCTTCTCGCTCAAGCCGGGCGACAAGGTGATGATGAGCGGCCCTTACGGAGACTTCCACCTAATCCTCGACAGCAAGAAGGAGATGATGTGGATTGGCGGTGGCGCCGGCATGGCTCCTCTGCGCTCCCAGATCATGCACATGACCAAGACCCTCAAGTGCACCGACCGCGAAATGCACTACTTCTACGGCGCCCGCGCCCTCAACGAGGTGTTCTATCTCGACGACTTCTTGGCTATTGAGAAAGAATTCCCCAATTTCCACTTCCACTTGGCTCTCGACCGTCCCGACCCGGCAGCCGATGCCGCTGGCGTGAAGTACACCCCGGGATTTGTGCACCAAGTGATCTACAACACCTACCTCAAGGACCACGATGCGCCTGAGGATATCGAGTACTACATGTGCGGTCCTGGCCCGATGAGCGCCGCCGTCAACCAGATGCTCGACAGCCTCGGTGTCGACCCCGAAAACATCCACTACGACAACTTCGGCGGATAATCCTCGCAGAGGTATAGAAACCACAGATTCACAGATTCACACAGATTTTGATTGACCCATCACATGGAGGTTTAACGTATCAAATTTATAATCTGTGAAAATCTGTGTGAATCTGTGGTTTCTCTTATATCGATATCAACCTTTCATTTGTCTAATCCACCATTTCTACTATTCATAAATGCGATATTTGTTTATTTTTTTATTTTTGGCTTCAATCATGTATGCGCAGGCTACACTCAGGCCCAATTCGCTGTTTTCTGACGGGATGGTGCTGCAACAGCAGACCGAGGTGAAACTCTGGGGCACTGCCGAACCCGACGCGTTGGTCAAGGCGCGCGTATCTTGGAGCGATGCCCCATACTCGACCCTGGCCGACAAAGAGGGCAACTGGGCCCTCACCGTGCAGACCCCAAAAGGCTCATTCACCCCCCAAAACATCATACTCACCGAGAATGAGACCCAAAACCTGATGATTCGCAATGTGCTGATCGGCGAGGTATGGCTCGCCTCGGGCCAGAGCAACATGGAGATGCCCCTCAAGGGTTTTGACGGCTGTTGCGTCGAGGGGGGGCTCGACGAGGCCATCGCCGCTTCCGACATCAAGGGCATACGTTTCTACACCGTGCCCAAGCGCAAGGAGTGGACCCCCATCGAGGATGCCAACGGCCATTGGGCCGGTACTCGCGACTTGAGGGATGTGCAAGAGTTCAGCGCCACGGCCTGGTACTTTGCCAAGTCGCTCCACGGTGCCCTGCAGGTGCCAATCGGCATCATCTCATGCGCCTATGGCGGTTCGCGCGTCGAGAGCTGGTTGCCGCGCCATATCCTCGAGAGCTATCCGGATGAGAGTCTCGACCCTAAGGACGTAGAGAAATTGATCGAATATCATCAGCCCCTGCTGATGTACAACGGCATGCTCTCGCCCATAGCACCCTACACCATCAAGGGCGTAATCTGGTACCAGGGCTGCAGCAACGTGGGCAAGCATGACGTCTACGCCCAGCGTCTGGCGCAGATGGTCGAACATTGGCGCGGACTGTGGGGCAACAAGAAGATGCCCTTCTATTATTGCGAGATAGCGCCCTACGACTATGGCAGCGGCGACTATGCCTCGGGTGCGCGTCTGCGCGAAGCCCAATTCAAGGCTCAGGACCTGATTCCCTACAGCCACATGGTAGGCCTCAACGACATCACCCCATCTTATGAGCGCTACAACATACACCCGCGCAAGAAGAGCGCCGGCGGCAACCGCCTGGCATATACTGCTCTGAATCAGACCTATGGCATGGACTTCGTGGCTTATCGCAGTCCGCGCTACGAGAGCTGGCACCGCAAGGGTCGCGAGGCTTGGGTCAAGATGCAAGACCTGGACCGCGGCATCTGCCGCAACTATGACATTCAGGGATTCGAGCTCGCCGGAGCCGACCATAAGTTCTATCCGGCTGATTCAGCTCGCCTCAATTGGCAGACCAACGAGATAGTGGTCACCTGCGCCCAGGTGCCCGAACCCATAGCCGTGCGCTACTGCTTCCGCGACTTCCTGCCGGGCACTCTCTACGGCGCCAACGAGATGCCCGCCATCCCCTTCCGCACCGACGACTGGGAATAGAAAGCCACAAGGCGAGTGTCAAAGCACTCTTATACTATAAACCCACAAGTGCTGAAGCACTTTTCGCCATAAAACCACAAGGACATAAAACCACAAAAAATTATGGCTTTATGGCCTTGTGCTTTATGGCATAGAGGGCCTCAGCCCTCGCTTAATTTATGGTTTTATGGCCTTG
>JAJBUH010000218.1:11728-15705 GCA_020860445.1 Bacteroidales bacterium
TGGTTTTATGGCCTTGTGGCTTTATGGCATAGAGGGCCTCAGCCCTCGCTTAATTTATGGTTTTATGGCCTTGTGGCTTTATGGCATAGAGGGCCTCAGCCCTCGCTTAATTAGTGGCTTTATGGCATAGAGGGCCTCAGCCCTCGCATTGCACTTTTTGCATTTTACTTTACTGTTTTATGAATAAAAATTACTAACTTTGCCAATTAAATTCGAAAACGAAATGCTCGACAAGATTAATACACTCAAAGCCGAGATTGAGGCTCTGACAGCTTCCACCCCTGCCGAGGTGGAGGCTCTGCGTATCAAATATCTTAGCAAAAAAGGCGAAGTGTCGCTGCTATTCAACGACTTCCGCACTGTGCCCGCTGACCAGAAGCGTGCCATCGGCCAAGCTCTCAATGAGCTCAAGACTCTTGCCACCGACCGCATCAATGCCCTGCGCGAGCAGTGCGAAAGCGGCTCATCCACGGCCCAGGGCCTTGACCTCAGCCGCACCGCCGCTCCCTGGCGCCTCGGCACTCGCCATCCTCTGTCATTGGTAAGAGAAGAAATTATTGACATTTTCCGCCGCCTGGGCTTCACTGTGGCCGAGGGCCCGGAAATTGAAGACGACTGGCATGTGTTCTCAGCCCTCAACTTCGCTCCTGACCATCCCGCTCGCGACATGCAAGATACATTCTTCATCAAGCGCGAGCCGGACGTGCTATTGCGCACCCACACCTCGTCGGTGCAAACCCGCGTGATGGAGCATGCCCAGCCCCCGATCCGCATCATCTGCCCGGGCCGCGTATACCGCAACGAGGCTATCTCAGCTCGCGCCCACTGCTTCTTCCACCAGGTCGAGGCTCTCTATGTCGACAAGAATGTCACCTTTGCTGACCTGCGCCAGACCCTGCTGTATTTTGCCCAGGAGATGTTCGGGCCCGAGACCCAGATTCGTCTGCGTCCCAGCTACTTCCCATTCACCGAGCCTTCGGCCGAGATGGATATCAGCTGCGACCTGTGCGGCGGCAAGGGCTGCAATTTCTGCAAACACACCGGCTGGGTCGAAATCCTCGGTTGCGGCATGGTCGACCCCAATGTGCTCGAGGCCTGCGGCATCGACAGCAAGGAGTACACGGGCTTTGCCCTCGGCATGGGCATTGAGCGCATCACCAATCTCAAATACAGGGTGAGCGACCTGCGTCTCTTCTCTGAGAACGATGTGCGTTTCCTTGAGGAGTTCACTTCAGCTCACTGATTATGGCCATGACCGCACAGATGATCGGCAATTTCGCTATCGTGGGTCTTGGCGGAGCCATTGGCGCAATGTGCCGCTATGCGGTGCAAAACATCGGCGTGTTCGATGATAATCCATACTATTATACCGTAGCTATCAATGTTTCTGGTTGTTTTCTGATCGGCGTGTTGTGGGCGTTGCTCGCCCATGCCCATGCCGACCAGAGATGGTTTTTGTTCCTATTGACGGGTGTCCTTGGCGGATATACCACTTATTCGGCTTTTACGCTTGATGCCATGCAGCTATTGCAGCAGGGCCTGTGGCAGCGCTCGCTTGCCTACATCGCCGTGACCCTCTTCGGCGGCCTCGCCGCCGCCTTCTTCGGCCTCTTCGGCACCGAGCGCCTCCTCCACATGTTCTAGGCCCCATAAGGCCATAAAATTTACGGCATCGCAAGGCGTGCCTAAACCATAAAACCACAAGGACATAAAACCATAAGAAATATAAAAATCGATAATATCAATTAATAGTGGTATGAATGGAATGGATATCGAAGAGTTGATTAAGGTATGTATTGATTCTGCCTATGAGGTACATCAAGCTTTCTTACCTGGGTATGCCGAGAATGTATACAAAAGAGCCTTAAAAGTTGAACTTGAATATCGAGGAATACCAGTAGAGAAAGAGGTCAAAATCAAAGTCCAATACCGAGGGAAAGATGTCGGATGCTTTAAAGCAGATTTGGTAGTTGACGGGCGAATTATAATGGAATTAAAAGCCAAAGAGATGCTCGTTGAAGCCCACAAACGACAATTGGCAAATTATCTCCAAACCACAGGTATTGAAGATGGTCTATTGATTAATTTTGGTGAGGAACGAATTAAAATAATTCGAAGATCACGAACCTTCGACCCCGATAGATACAAAAAGCCATAATTAAGGTTATTAGTTTATGGTTTTAAATCTTCTGGAGCAAGAATTTTTATGGTTTTATGTCCTTGTGGTTTTATGGTAAATGAGCCTCATGGGCTCATAAATAAAATCTTACGGTGACTATGACGAGAAAAGAGAGATATGAGAAGACGCTCGAGTGGTTTGAGCAGGAGATGCCGATCGCCGAGACTGAGCTGAATTACGAGAACACATTCCAGCTGATTGTGGCTGTGATTTTGTCGGCGCAATGCACCGACAAGCGCGTCAATATGATCACCCCGGCACTGTTTGAGGCTTTCCCACGCCCCAGAAACTCGCCGAGGCCACTCCCGAGCAAGTCTACGAATACATCAAGAGCTGCTCTTACCCCAACAACAAGACTAAGTCGCTGCTCGGCATGGCCCGCAAGCTCGTCGACGACTACGGCGGCGAGGTGCCAAGCGACATCGACAGCCTGCTCACCCTGCCCGGCGTGGGCCGCAAGACCGCCAACGTAATCCTGGCCGTGGCTTACGAACTGCCAGCCATGGCTGTCGACACCCATGTATTCCGCGTATCTGAGCGCATAGGCCTCACTCGCGACAGCAAGACACCCTTGCAGACCGAGGAGACCCTCATGAAATACATCCCCGAGGATATCATCCCCAAGGCTCACCACTGGCTGATCCTCCATGGCCGATACGTGTGCAAGGCCCGCAAGCCGCTATGCGAGTCATGCGGCTTGCGTTCATTCTGCCGCTATTATCCCATCGAGCAGAAACGCCTCGAAAAGGAAGCCATCGCCAAGCTCAAAAAGCAAGAGGAAAAGCGCAAGCAAAAAGAAAAAGAGGCCGCTGCCCGCAAAAAGCCAAAGCCAAAGAAAAATCCAACCCAAAGCCCCTCGAGCCCGACCTACCCATCGAGCCCCAAATCGAGCCCCAGGCCCCAATCGAGCCTGAATTGCCAATGGATGATAATCGACCAGATGATAATCACGACAGCCCGCTCAGCCACGATTGCGTGGCTAAAATGTAGCTGTGATGCTAAAGCCAGCGGAGCTGGCGGTGATGACCGGCTGGGCCTGTAGGCGCAGCTGGCCCGCATATTTGCGGGCCGGATTGCCGGCAAAGAGGCCTACGGCCTCGTTGACCGGATCGACCAGCCATGCCACAAAGCCACCCAGAAACCTCGACCCCGCCAACTCATACCCGTTATTGACGATATGGCGCTTGACGCGGTAAAAACACTCGCCCACCACACACCCCACCAGCGGTGTGATAAAGATATCCTGATAGCTCGGGCGCTCCATTATGCCCTCGATTCCAAACTCCCAGCACACAGTGGATATGCACGCGCTATACAGCAGCGACCGATAGAAATTGAATCCGCAACTGCGCGCTGCCATGAAATACACAGCCCCGGCATAGGGATGCAGCACATAGTTGAATATGGCATTGTCGCCGTCAAATTCCGGGCCCTCCTTAATCACATGCTTGTACCAGCGCTTCCAAATCGATTCGCTGCGTATCTCTGCGGCGCTCCACTTAGTGGTGCCCTCTGGCAAAGTCTCCAATACAGCCATAGCGCCGATAAACGCTCCGCCCAGCACAGCCGTGTTGATCCACAGCCGGTGCCAGTCAGGATAATTTCCGGTCATCGAATAGGGTTCGGCATAGATGGTGATGGGCTTCTCCGCCCTGAGTCTCGCCGGCCCGAGCAGCATCCCCAATGCCAATAATATTATTAAGAGGTGTCTCATAGTCGAAATTCGTGTTTGATTTTATAACGCCTGAGTTTTCCTGATTTTGGTTGACTCAAAATTGCCTTATTCCTATGTTTAGTT